>NZ_KQ033932.1:0-312794 GCF_000970615.1 Pseudomonas sp. 10B238 | reverse complement strand
GGAGGTCGCTACTTTTTCAACAGAATCGGCCGATTTCTGCCTGTCGTAACTGGCAGAAATTGGCCAGTTGCAGCTTGGCAGGGATACACGCCCGCTCGCTGTAATCTGCTTCTAACAAGTCGACCTTGTTCCGCTCAGGGTCAAGGCTGCCGTCGTCATCTATCGTGCATCCTTTGCATGTTATGTTTTTCTGCGATCCGTCGGTCATCTGATGCGAAGCTGGGTCACAGCGTGAGCCAGTTCGCCCAGTTTTCGTATATTTCCGACGGTAGAACGGTCTGAAATCGAATCCCGGGTGCTCAGCGATCGGTCACCATTTGGCTCTTACAAAGAAGAGAGCCTTCGTCATGAGCAAAGAAGCACAAACGATAGTCACCCTGCTGGATCAGCAGTACGAGCAGCTGCTTACGGACGCGAGATGCTTGGTAGCAAGCTATGTGGATACGTCCATGAAGCTGTACAAAAAGACCGGGGTCAAATCTGTTGTGGCCGGCGTATCAATCAAGCAGGTGAGCCCGAATGCGTATTCGATCTACTGGTGCAAACTGGTGCCGCTGCAAGGACAAAAAAACAAATTCGCGCCCCTGACTATTGCCAAGGGGAATGGCAAACATAAATACCCGGCTTCCTCGTTTGAGTTTGTTGAATACCCATACCGTCACCTCGTTCTGCAAGTTGAGGGGCGACTTGCAGAGATTCGCCGCGTTGCGAGCGAGAATCGTCAGCTACGTCGTACGTTGGTCGCTTATGAGAAGAAGCTGTCTAGATACCAAGCGCTTAATCATGGCGACCTCTATTCGGCAGGGTAGCGGCTGAGTACCTATAAGCAGTGCCTAACAGATTTGACCCGATTGTAAATCCCGAAAGCCCCGTGCAGCTTGGTCTGGCGGGGCTTTCTCGTATCAGCAGTGAACTACGGCGAGATACATTGCTGCGCTTGATCAGGGAAGGCGACGGGTTCGAGCTATAAGCAGTGTAGGGCGCTAAATCTACTCGCCGTCAGCCAGCAGGCCCATACAGGCAGGGGCGGAGGCCGTATTTGCTATTAGCAGTGACGCTTGCGACCAAGTCAGCCGGCCAGCTTTGACCTGTATTAGTAGTGAAAGGCTTCACTTTCATAAAATAAACATTGGTAGGTGCCGTTCCTGCTGGTACCTGTGTCGCGCAGCGGGTGGTGACGGTAACGCGCTACCCCTCGCTGCCTCGCTGCTGTTCGAATGCAATGCGGTTCATTACGCAGATGGGGATGGGGTAGCCCTGGATGTGGGTCGTGAGAGCCTCGTTGCCTGCGATCACCATGAT
Organism: Pseudomonas sp. 10B238; assembly: GCF_000970615.1. Classification (NCBI taxonomy): domain Bacteria; kingdom Pseudomonadati; phylum Pseudomonadota; class Gammaproteobacteria; order Pseudomonadales; family Pseudomonadaceae; genus Pseudomonas; species Pseudomonas sp. 10B238. Next base: position 311,492 of record NZ_KQ033932.1, on the reverse strand, counting down.
GCAGGATAGGCCTCTGCGGAAGCGCATCCCTCGTCCCGAGTAGTTGCGCGGGATGATCTCCCATGATTCGTCGTCGTAGTAACAACCAACGATTTCTGACCAGCGTAATTGGATGCCCGCGCCCATGATGCCTACTGGGGCCAGGCAGAAAATTTCTACCTGGGTTTCCTGCCCAAGAGGTACAGCGTAAATCCGACCGTTTGGTGCAATAGGTGGGAAGTACTGCCCGTTACCAAGGTGACGAAATTCCATGATGCTGCTCCGGTTAGATGAGGTCGCTAAACACTCTCCGGTAGCTTTCGGAAAACCCAAGATGAGATGCTGCCCATGAGTCCGCGCACGGGTTTTAGCGTACTCGGCAAGCTAGCTCGCCACACGGAGGGCGTGCATGTTGCAGATCTAAACGCTTCGGCGCTCCGGTCACTTTCGCTAGGGTGCGGAAATTGACAGCCCTTCCGAAGTCATCCCATGACCTCATAGGCTTGGGAAAATACTGCGTATCGCAGCGGTAGTGTGCCTTGCCGATGGATTTGGGTAAGCGCCCGCTGCCAAGGGGCAGCGGACAGTTTGTTGCAGGTATCTGGCCGTTCCGCTGAGGGCTCAATCGTCGCCGTGCTTCTTGTCCAGGTACGCTGCGACCATATAGCCAATTACACCTGCGATAGTCAGCGCACTGATGACGGCAAGCACGGCATATACAAGCAATTCAAAACGATCCATACCCTGACTCCTTTAATTCGAGCTCTGCCAAGGTTAAGGGCGTCTGATCTAATCCCAAATCTGCTGTGTGATGGCTTAGCGATTGGTACCGGCGGCTTCCTTCCTCAGGTTGGCTCGGGCACCAACGTACGCATCAGTTTCCCAGATACGCATATTCCCGAGCTCGTAGGCGACGTGATTCCGGGCCTCCAGATCCTCATCTTGGGGAGCTTTGCCCCCAAGAATCGGGGCGTGGTGACCAGACAATCGCCAGTAGAGCTCGCAGGCATATGCCGCGCGACAATCATCAATGTTTAGTCCGTGAGAAAGTAAAAGCTCTTGAGCTGCAGGTAGGTTCTTTAATTTCCATGTACACCAAGCTGCTGGTGTCGCGTGGCTGCTGCCCTGAAGCTTTTGAAATGCCGCGGCCTTCTTCAAAATTAAAATTTGCTCAGGAGCAGAGATATTAATGATCCGATGCTCATGTTTATCTTTGCTGAACACATAAAAGATGTTTTCTTCTTCGGCGTCCTTGTGAGCATCTTCTGCGTCGAAGAAAAAAGCCTCAAGCAATGACATGCCGAGGTATCGAACTGACCTGATTAATGTTGCTAGCTGCTCTGAGTGGAGAGCCTGAATATCCACCATCGCGGTTTCAAACTTAGTACGGTCAAGACTGCGCGGTACGGTAATCCGTGCATAGCTTGGAAAGCCAAGACGGCTACCGACGTTAGCCGCTGCGCCTTTCCAGTGCCCATTAGTTGCGAAGCCCATCACTACATATACAGTCTCAAGCAGGCCCGACACGCTTTGTAGTGGGAGATTTCCTTGGTATGTCTGGATATAGAGCTCTTCCCCGTACTCCCTCACCAATTTTTTATTGACGAATTCCAAGATGTCTACCTCATGAGACTCGTTGGCATAAGCACTAAACTGCGCCCATTGCTGGTCGTGGATCATGGCCTCGTGCTGACTGAGAAGCCCGCGCCGGACTGCCTCCCTGAGAATTGCCGAACCGGCCTTGGTCAAGTCCCGATCAAAATGTGCGTGGAAACTCTGCTTCATGGTCATTCCTCCATTCAGCTCAGGTGCTGAGCTGCTGAAGGAAATGTTGAGCGAGGAAAAATATTCTGGGGTTCGGTTTCGGTCGCTTTCAGCGCCTGAAATTGACGAGCGCATCCGTCCAATAAACGGTCGTTTATGGCACACCTATTCCAGATGATCTTTTGGGCTTGGGATTTACCGCTTTCCTGTCACTTTTCCCGTACCGAAATCAGTGTGAGAAAAACGTATGGGAAAGCGGATTGGGTACGCCCGAGTGTCGACTGATGATCAGAATCTCGACCTGCAGCGTGATGCACTTGCCCTGACTGGATGCAACGCAGTTTACGAGGAGACCATGAGTGGTAAGTCAGCAGATAGGCCGGAGTTGGGGCACTGTCTCAAGGCTCTGCGCAGTGGCGACACTCTGGTCGTATGGCGACTGGATCGCCTTGGCCGCTCCTTGCCTGACTTGGTTGGGATCGTCAGTCGGCTGGAGCAGGAAGGGGTGGGGTTCGAGTCGATCAACGAGCGAATCGAAACCACCAGCGCCGCCGGCAAGCTGATCTTTCATGTGTTCGCAGCCCTGGCCGAGTTCGAGCGCAACCTGATTCGAGAGCGTACCCGCGCAGGGCTGGCGGCGGCTCGCGCTCGAGGACGTAAAGGTGGTCGTAAACCTGCGCTGGAAGAGGCTCAAGTCCGCGAAATAAAGGCTTTGCTCAAAGATCCACAGATTCAGGTTGGCACCGTAGCCAAGCGATACGGGGTATCGAGAACAACGCTGTATCGATACGTCGGTAAGACCGGGCCGAGATAACTTGCACCTGGCAGCACACGAAACTGCGACCAGGGGATTATGAGCGTCCTAGAAGCGCTGTAAGCCAGTGAGCAGATACAGTGAGCTAAACGTAGCGTCGTATATGGCTTTTGGGGTGGTTGAGCAAAAACTGTACAACCTGAGCACTCTACCGTCAGTGTCCCGTGTTGTTGCCGGGAAACGGTCTTAGGTAGCTTCGGGTTTAAAAGCTTCGCCAGGCAGCTATTGAGCATCAGGGGCACGAAGGTTGACAGATACCATAATTTGCACAAAAATGCCGGTTGACAGTATCTATGTTTTGCACGCTTTTATGGAGAGGCCCATGCCCCCGATCCAACACCCGAGTGAGCTGGAACCGAAGCTGAAGCCGGAACACGTCGAGCTGATCTGCAATAACGCTCTGGATGCGGCTTACCGTGCGTTGGAAGTCACCTCTACTGATGACGATACCAACTGGACTATGGGAACACTTCCGTATGGCCGCGTCCACGGCCGGTTCAAACGCCTGCACGGCGATCCGGCCCTTCCGTGGCTGCTGCTCACTAACCGCACCATGGACTTCACTCTGAGTGTGAATGGCGTGCTGATGCAGGTGGTAATGGACGATCCCGAGGTCAGAAAGAAAGGGTATCGACTGCAATCCAACCGAGTTGAGCTTTACCAGGCTAGCCTGCTGGGGCCTGCGATCGACAAGAACATTACCTGGCGTTTGTATGTCGATACTGACGGCAACTTTGACGGGCCGACGCTGACTGCTTCGATTCTGGGCTTCGATACCAACCGGAACCTCGTATGTAAGTGGGTGCATGACTACGTGCCTCTGTTTGCTCCTCGTACCACCGAGCTTCCACAAGAGGTGGCAATCGATGATCCATTAGTCGCTCGTCGGGACAAAGATGCAGACCAGAACGCAACACGAGATGCTGATCCAGTAAATGAATGACAGAACAGGCTTTCTGCCTCTTGGCGACGAGTTTTCGCCCGACAAGCTCCGTCTCGCTAGATGCGCGGCGGGGCGTTCGCTCGCCGATATCGGAGAGCTCTTGGGCGTTACCCGGCAATACGCGCACAAGCTGGAAGTCAATGCGATTCCTTCGGGCACCCAACTCGCCCAGCTATCTGAAGCCTTGGGCGTGCGCGAGAGTTTTTTCTTCACGCCACGACGCGGTTCGGTGGAGTTGGAGCAATGCCATTTTCGAAGCGTCCGATCCTCCTCGCAGACTCTCAAAAAGACCATTGCGGCTCAGGTCGAGATGTTTGAGCTGCTGATTGACGAGTTGGATAAGGAAGTTGCCTTTCCTGCAGTGAGTTTCAGCATGCTTGAGGAGCCGGTATCCGGTATCAACAAGATCGAGCAAGTTGCTGAAAAATTTCGCCGTGAGCAAGGCCTGGGGATTGGCCCCCTGTCTAGTGTGACCAAGCTGGCCGAAAAAGTTGGTGTGCTGGTGGTGAATCTGGCCGAAGCCGATGACAAGGTCGATGCGTTCTCGCTGTCCAACAAACGACCGTTGATCGTGAGGAACACCGCAAAGGTGAATCCATGCCGGCAACGTTTCGACCTTGCTCATGAAATGGGCCATTTGGTGATGCACCAAGGCATTGAGACCGGTTGCCGCCTTACTGAGGATCAGGCTAACCAGTTTGCCAGCGCTTTGTTGATGCCCCGGGCAAGTTTCGCATCAGAGTTTCCCCCTATGCGAGGCAAGTACCTGAACTGGCCGGCACTCAAGGAAATGAAGCTTCGTTGGAAGGTAAGCTTCAAGGCGCTCATTTTCAGGGCTCACACCCTTGATCTGCTTACTGCCGAGCAAGCTAAATCGGGCTTCACGTACCTCAATCGAAAGGGTTTCACGAAGCACGAGGAGTTTGACGAGTTGATCCCTATGGAGTCGCCTATGCTGGTACAGAGGGCGATCAATCTCCTGGATTACAGTACCTGGAAGCGGGTGTTGACAGCTGCCGGGCTTACGGCAGAGATGGTGACCAGGCAGTACATGCTGGATGTACCGTCATCTCCTTTGCGACTGGTCGAGGCTAACGTAGGTTAAGTCGCGCTGAAGCTGTCCACTGCAACCCGCATGCCGGCACTCACATGGATGCCGCGTATGCCAGTCGCGGGGAAGACCTTATGGGGGAGGCGCATATGGCACTGTGGGTGCGTGGGCATTCACATACAGCCGTCGACTAAGAAGTGGCGGGCACGCGTATGGTCTGCAACCCTCGGGGATATCCGGGCGAAGAGACTGGCTTCCGCCCGGATTTGATCATCACTATTTAGCCGTTGCGCATACCCAGCGCCTCAGCTGACCAGGCGAGCCGTTTGTGGGTCATACGCTACACCGGTAATAGACCCATCCCGAATGCGCTCAACCGCTTCATCAATCACATGCAGCGGCACTAGGAACCATTCCCTTGGCTTAACCGGATTGCCGAAGCGGTCTTCGATGGTTAAGTCCAGCTGCGCTGCGCCAAACAGGCGGTGGAAGATGTTTTCCAGCCGGGTACGGTTCAGGTTGTGAAGCTTGTAAGTCGCGACCACTTCCACATCGGCCAGCAGGTAGGTGGCATCCTTCGCGGCCGCCGCGATACGGGTTTCCACTCGGCCGCCGGTTACGCCGATCTTGTGGATCAGCTCGCGGTGCTCGGCTACGAATGGGTGGCTGGACTGGCTGCGCAGCACATAGATAGTGCCAGTCTCGATGTCGTCCGGCTCGGTTATGTCGCTGAATAGCGGGCCGGAATCTACCTTGATGAGCCGAGACCCGGCACGGCCGTCACTGTCTTTGTAGAGCGCCCGCTGCAAGGACCGTAATAGCAGATCGCTTTCCGTCTCATTGGAGTAGATGACGCGCAAGCGCCCATTTGTCTCCGCATTCGGCGTCCTGTAGGTGTCGCCCACTTCGGCAACATAGGCGATCAGTCCGCTCAAAATGAAGAAGTCCCCTGCTTCGATGCTGGCGTTCTTGCCAAAGGGCTTGGTTACCCACGATTTTTGTTTGAGGCCCGCTTCCACCTCATCAAACAGTGGCTTAAACCTCTCGAAGTCTTTACACGGGTTCCGGGCGGCAATTTCTTCTGCCGCCTTTATTGCCGCACTGGATCGCACATGCCGCAGCACGGTGATGTCGTCCTGATCGACGGACTCACTGCCGATGCCGAGCTCAGCGAGTAATGCGTCCTCATCCAGGTCGTCCACATTTACTGCGGCGGCCGCAGTACCTGACAGTAGGCCGTGACTATCAAAGCCTGCCAGTAGGGTTTGTGCCTCCGGCAGCTTGCGCAGCTGATCCAGGCGCACGGCATACAAACGCTCGAAGATGTCGCAATCCTCGCCATGCAGTGGGGCGCGGCCGTGGGTTTGATAGAAACGCTGAATGTCCTCGAAGCCAGCGATGATGCGTTCTTCGCGAGGGGTTCGGGTTGTTATCTTGAGTGAAGGGACTTCTATCCCCAGCGCATTCAGCAGCTCGTCATCGTTCATTTCAGCCATTGGCAGAGCCCTCCTGTGCCTTCGCTTGGGCACGATAGCGTGCGAAAGCTACCATGCCCTCGGCGATAGTCTTTTCCCAGGCGTCGGCGGAGTTGATGTCAGGCAGGCGGCCACGCTCGTTCTTGAACTGCAGGGCACGTTTTGCCAGGTCTCGTGCTTCGTCTTCGGGAATGCTCACCTTTTTGGCCGCAATGCTGGCCTGAACCTGACGCAGGGACTTTTCGTCCATCGCCTTCGCCAGTACCGCATAGGCGGCGTCGAAGGGGTTGATGCGGTCGATTAGATCAATGTCCAGCTCGCGTACGTTAATGAACTTGCGCACGCCATCCAGCAGAGCAGTGCTGCCTTGTAAGGTGTCACTCCCGTTGGCGTCGGCCTGAGCCAACATCAACTTGGCCTGCTGGGTAATGTTCATTGCGGCGATAGCGTGTTGGCGGATGGCTTCCTGGTCGACGTCGCTCAAATCGGGGTAACGCTCGCGCACGATTTTCCCCATGCGCAGTTGGGTCAGCTCTTCCGGCAAGGTATTTTCCTTGTCGAATAGGCCGCGTTCCAGCACGGTTTTGTCCTGCAGGAAGCTAGTCACTACTTCGTTCAAATCTTCTTTGCAGATGCGCGTGGCTTCAGTGCTTTGCGGCGTGGTCAGGCCATTGATCTCAACATGGAACTGGCCTGTGGTTTCATTCACGCCCAGGTTGGTGCCGCCCGGTTGATAGCCTTCACCATCGTTGTAAACAAAGCCCTCTTTCTCCCCGTGGTTCCTCGGGGTGAATTCATAGCGCGGAGCAAGCACCTGTTCCATCAGCAGGCTGGCGGAAATGGCTTTGAGCATATCGTTCACCGCCTCGGCAACGGCAGCTTGATCGGCCATAGGCTCGGCGATCAGGTTGGTGAAACGCGAGCGCTCCTTACCCTCGGCATCCCGCGTGGCACGGCCAATGATTTGTACGATTTCGGTCAGGCTCGAACGGTAGCCGATGGTCAGCGCATGCTCGCACCAGATCCAGTCAAAGCCTTCCTTCGCCATGCCCAGCGCGATGATTACATCCACGTTGTCGCGGTTGTTCTTCTGTGCCGGATCTTTCAGTGCGCCGAGCACTTTGGAGCGTCTGGCCGCGTCGCTGTCATCTACCAGGTCGGCCACTTTCAGCGTGCGGCCGTCCTTGGCTTTGATCAGGTGGAAGCCGGTCGCCGGGTCGACACCCTGCCAATCGCCCAGCGAACTCATGATCTCGTTGACCTCGCGTTCCTTGTCTTTGAGGCTCTCGCGGGCATTTACGTTTGGAATGTGGACGATGGTTTTCAGCGCCGGGTCCAGCACCTTGGCGACCGCATCCACGTACCTCCCAGTGTAGAAGAAGTAGCCAATATCCAGCGACTTGAGCCAGCGATAGCCGTTTAGCTGCTCGTAGTAGGTGTACGTCACCGTCTCAAACTTGTTCTCTTCCGACGGGGCCAGCACGGCCGCGCTGTCGCCACGGAAGTAGGAGCCGGTCATGGCAACGAGGTGTACCTTGTCGCGGTTGATGAACGCGCTCAGTTGGCTGCCCAGTTTGTTGTCTGGGTTGGCAGAAACGTGGTGGAACTCATCGATGGCAATTAGGCGGTTGTCGAACGCGTCGATGCCCAACTCTTCCACGGCAAAGCGGAAGGTGGCGTGGGTGCAGACCAGCACCTTGTCGCTGCTGTCTAGGAAGGCGCGCACGGCGTCCACCTTGGACTTGGCCACACGCGGCTCATCGATGCCTGGGGCATTGCACAGGTTCCACTGCGGAGCCACCACCCAGTCCCAGTAGAAACCATGCTGGCTCAGCGGCTCATCGGCAAAGCTGCCGCCAATGGAGCGCTCGGGCACTATGACGATGGCCTGTTGCAGGTTCTGGTTATGCAGCTTATCCAAGGCGATAAACATCAGTGCGCGAGACTTGCCCGATGCGGGGGGCGATTTGATCAGCAGGTACTGTTCGCCGCGCTTGGTATAGGCGCGCTCTTGCATGGTGCGCATGCCCAGCTCATTTGCCTTGCTGGATGCCCCAGTGTGCGCTGTAGCAATGGATACCGACGGCACCGTGTAGCTGTTGGTCGGGTTGGTGGTGTTCGTCACTGTGATTCGTCCTCCATGAGGGTGCCGTCGCCCGCCAGTTCACGTTCGATCTGTTCAATGCTGGGCAAGCTGGTTTGCAATTCTGCAGGCAGAGATTCGAGCAATTTGTACTCGGCAATGCCCATGGGCTGGGTCTTATCGCCCAGCGCATATTCCGCCACGATCTTGTTTTTGCTCTTGCAGAGCAAAAGGCCGATGGTGGGGTTGTCGTGTTCATCTTTGACCTGGCGATCCACCGCAGTCATATAAAATCCAAGCTGGCCCAGGTGCTCGGGCTTGAACTTGCCGGCTTTGAGCTCGATCACCACATAGCAGCGCAGCTTGAGGTGGTAGAACAGCAAGTCAATGAAGAATTCGTCGCCGCCTACATCCAGCACTACCTGCCGCCCGACAAACGCAAAGCCTGCGCCCAGCTCCAACAGAAACTCGGTGACGTGTTTGACCAGGGCGTGTTCGATTTCGCGTTCCTGCGCCTCATCGCGCAGGCCGAGGAAGTCAAACCGATACGGATCTTTCAACGACTCGCGGGCCAGGTCCGACTGCACCTTGGGCAAGCTGACGTCGAAGTTAGTGACCGCCGTGCCACTGCGCTCCAACAGGCGGGTTTCGATATGGATGTTCAGCACATTGCGTGACCAACCGTGCGCAATCGCGCTCTGGGCATAGGCCAGGCGCTGCTGTGAGTCTTTTAGCCGGGTCAGCAGTACCAGGTTGTGCCCCCAGGGCAATTGTCCAACAGCCTGTTGGACAATTGCGGCATCCGGCCAGGCCTCGGCAAAGGCGCGCATATACATCAGGTTGGCGCGGGAAAATCCCTTCATCTCAGGAAAGGCGGTGCGCAGGTCATGGGCCAGCCGCTCGATCACCTTGGCCCCCCAGCCCTGCTGTGCCTGCCGGGTCAAAATATCGTTGCCGATCTGCCAGTAGAGCAGCACCAGTTCGCGGTTTACCGCCAGCGTGGCGCGCTGCTGGGCGCTATGGATGCGGCCTTTGAGGTCTGCTAACCACTCGCCGTAGCCCTCGGGTGGTGTGGTCAGGCTAGCAGGGGTGTCGTTCATGCCATTTTCCCTCGTAGCTTCTTCGGCGTGGCCTTTGCTGTGTCTGCTGTCATCTTGGTGTAGAGATCAAACAGCTTCTCCAGTCGTTCGGTGTCGTTCTTGAAGCGACGACCGATATAGATACGCTCCAGCACTTCATCGTTGTGCTCGTGGGCACGGCGAAGGTTCTCAGGCATGGTGTCTGGGTCATACAGGTCGGCGATGGTGGCGGGGAAGTGTGCTTCGCGGGCCAGCAGAATATCTTCAGCGCAGCGGGTCAGGTCGACCTTGTTTTGCTCTGTGAGCCTCGGCACTGGGAAGGTGTTCCAGCCAAGTGTGTTGGAGTAGCGGAAGTCCGTTTTCATTTTTCCGCAGACGGTGCCAATCCAAACGAGGTGCAGGCGGGAGGCGATGAGGGCCATGTTCCAAAGTGGGGCGTCGTAGAGGGCAAGTGCAAGATTTGAGACGCGCACGTCACTCGTCAGCAAACCGCAAGGGAGATAAGCGCGGCGCTCCGACGAGACGCTTGGAATGATGATGGTGTGGTCGTTTCCGATGATAGTCCGTTCAAACTTGTAGGGTGTGTCGAGGCCGGCACGGCCACGTTCACTGCCATGCAGACGATATTCTCGTATGCGGTCAAGCCTCGCCTTGATGGGCGGAATTGAAAAGGCGATCTGCGCTTGTTCGTCAGTTATCCAGAGACAGTACCGTTCTAGGCCATTGATGAACTCTTTGGAGCCAAGGATCGGCTTTATTAGAGGCGCTGCCTCAGGATAAGAGTCCAGCAAATCCCTTGCCTCATCGGGCGTGAGCAACAGATTTCCCTGATCTCTCGGGATGTTCCCGCCAAACATGGTCGATACACCAGAGATGGGATCATTCGCCCGCTCGACGATGATATTTTTGCCGGGCGCGAGATATAAGTTGATGCTTTCAACTTCTTTTCGCTCTTCACCGTCGAAGATGTATTTCTGTTTGACGCCTAAATTGGCCACGCCAACAATTATGCAGGTGACTTGCGCGTTCCTAGCAGCGTTGTTACCCCAGAGAAAAGCTTTGTGGCCAAAGAAAATCTCTTGCCCCGCCATGACTATTCTCGGCCACACCAGCGGAACCTGAACACCTTGGCAGATAGAGTTCGTAGAAACGAAGGCGAATCGGCCTCCGCTGCGAATGTAGTCTGATGCTTTCCAAAGCCACCCAGTGATGTAATCGACAGCGCGCACGTCTTTTTTGGTAAGGCTTTTTATGTCGCTCTTCTGCTCTTTCGATTGATATTTGTCGCCAATATACGGCGGGTTACCGCAGATGTACGTCTCGCCTCCTTCGTTTTCGAAGGCGATTTCAGATTGGTCCAATGGCACGTCGAACAAATCGTTCGCTGCCAGCTTCACGCTAGTCCCCGTCGGCGGGCACACCGCCAACCAATCCAGCCGCAGCGCATTGCCGCAGACAATCCAATTCTGTGAGTCTAACGGTAGAAATTCAGCTAAAGCATCCTGCTGCCCGCGATACAACACATCGCACTGAAACTCAGCAATGATAAGGGCCAGTCGGGCAATTTCTGCCGGAAAGTCGCGTAGCTCGATGCCGCGGAAATTGGTCAGCGGTATTTCGGACTTATTGTGAGCTTCGCCCCGGCGACGATTGATCTCCGCCTCGATATCGCGCATCTGCTTGTAGGCAATGACCAGGAAATTGCCGGAACCGCATGCTGGGTCAAATACGCGGATGCGCGCCATACGCTTGCGCAGGTTAAGCAGCTTGGCCTTGTTGTCGCCCGCTGCCTCCAGCTGAGCACACAGATCATCCAGAAATAGTGGGTTTAATACTTTCAGGATGTTGGGCACGCTGGTGTAGTGCATGCCCAGTGCGCCGCGCTCTTCATCATCGGCCACGGCCTGAATCATGCTGCCGAAAATGTCTGGGTTGATTTTTTGCCAGTTCAGGTTGCCGGCGTGCAGCAGGTAAGTACGCGCCATGCGCGTAAAGCGCGGTACTTCAGTGCTTCCAGAGAACAAGCCGCCATTCACATACGGGAATTTGTTGGCCCAGCCAGGCAAGCGCGGTTCTGCACCGGCACGCTCGGCCAACTTGAGGTTCATAGCGCGGAAGATTTCCGACAGCACCTGGGCGGTGTTGGAGCCGTCGCGCTCGCTGTAGTGCTCAACCGTCGTGGTAAACAGTCCGTCGCCAGTGAAGATATCTGTGTCTTCAGCAAAAAAGCAGAACACTAACCGAGACATAAAATGGTTCATGTCATGGCGGCGTTCGGTCTTGGCCCAGTCCGGGTTCTCGTTCAGCAGTTCGACGTACAGCTTGTTCAGGCGGCTGGTGGCACGCACGTCGATGGGGTTGTCTTTGATCTCCTTGATGGTGGAGATGCCGGCCAGCGGCAGCAGGAAGCCGAAGTGGTTGGGAAAGTCAGGGTAGTCGCAGGTGATGGTTTCACCCGTGATCAGTTCTTCGGCCTCCAGCGTTTGCCCGTCGGTGGAGAGGATGAACTTGGCTTTAGCTTTTATGGTGGCCGGGCTGGCGCGCAAGGCCTTGAGCGTTTCGCCCACGGTGCCAGGCTCGCATGCGGCGATATGAATGTTGCTGCGCAGTAGTACGCCGCCAGGTACATCCGAGGCGTTGTTGTTGCCAGCGCGCAGGCGCTTGAGCGCGGTTTCCTTGTTGCCGAATGCGGCCAGGAAGGTGAACGGGAACTCCGCCGCGTCAAAGGGCTCTAGGGCCAGGTCCGAAATGGCGGACTCAATTTCTACTGCATTCATGGTTTACCACTGTCCAGATCGCTGATGCGCGAAGGCGGCGATTTTAGCCGCTAAAATTTTTGGGCGAGGGTCACATCCCGGCCGGCACATGCCGCTCTGTCGGCCTGGCGTCAGCATCGCAACTCAGCTCTGCTCAGTCGCCTCGGTTTATGCTGGATGCCACTGGATTCGACAGCCGAGCGCCCTGAGCCAGTGAATGGGGAATCAATCATTACACGATGCCGGGGATGATAAAGGAAGGCGCTTCTGCAATGCGAAAAAGCGGCAAATGGGCTGGTGGGTTTCGTCGAATCGAGCTTACGGTAGCTGCCCGTAACCCAAAATGGCTTCGGGGCTTTCACTCAGGAGGTTGCGTCGCCCCCAGAACTACTCTTTTTTATTTTATCTTTCTTTTTAGCGGCTCAGCCTGAGCTGTATTCCAACGCGACGGAGCTCTAGGTGAGCTCCATCCAGATGGTACACAGCTCAGGTTGATACGTGTCACTCTGAGCTGTGTATAAGATCACCACGGCGATTGAGGTTTCTACGCAGCGTTTCTCGAATGCCGGCTGGCAGTCGATCTAGGTCGGTGTGCAATGAGCCTAAATCGATCTGGGAATTACCACCTGCCAGATTGATTTGTATATTCAGACGCTCGATATTCAGTGTTCGCGTACTTGCGAGATCGCCAGCGATCATGGCTTTTTTAAGCTCAGTAACGGTCTGCTGGGCGCGGTCCGGCACGTAATCCCAGGTTACTACGGTATGTGGTAAGCCGGCCTCAGTGACCTGGACCTTTTCGCGTAGCATGTAGTGATTGGATCGGCCGAACTTTTTCTTTGCAATGAAACCTGCTTTTTCGAGAACCCCTAATGCCCGTTTGACCTGTGCCTGACTGACTCCAGACTGTTCGGAAATCCGTTGGATGCCCGGTTTCGATAATCCATGGTCGAAATTGGCGTGTGCCTTGATGACGGCATAAACCGTAAATGCATGGGGCCCGATTCGGGCGACATCACCCTGATCGATCATGGCCCTAAAGACATGAAACCACTGAGTCTGTGCGCGCAGTGGGGCGGAGGTGTTAGTCATTGTTATGCCTCCCACGTAACTGTACGCGCGGCCGGCTCAGGATCCAGGCAGATATCTCCGTGCTGAGCCAGCCAACCGATCTGCTGCTGCCTAGATCATATGGAGCAGGGAATTTTCCCGCTGCTATGTCGCGATAGATCGTGGATCTCTTTTTCCCGACAGCGAGTTCAACCTCGGGCAGGCGAAGGAAGCGCGGTTCCTCTGGGCTGGGTGCAATAGTTTGTGCTGACATTTAACTGGTGCTCAGGCGGTGGCGTTGCAGCGGTCCTCAAGTACTGCAATACGCATATGTGTTGGGAGTGGCGCTCGGATTTTCCTACTGCAAAGCAGGGATGTTTGTCGGGCCTCGTGTTACGGGCCTCCGAGGTTTATTGCCGGCTTCAGCTGTGCGCATGACAGCTGAAGCTGTGTCTTTGGCGTGGGGGAGAGGAAAGACCCTGCTGGTACGGAATAGGAGTCCATACGTTTCTTTAGCAGCCTTGTTGCAGGCGAGCAGGCGCAAAAGGCCTGCGAGATGCTGGCGATACCCCGATGAGGTACCCAGAAAGTCCATTTGCTAACAGCAGATGGACTTCGGATTCTTAACGCCGTAACTGGGGCAGCGTGACGATCCCATGGAGTCCTATGAACGTCCGAGGGATGCCTGATTTTTACCAAGCGGGAATCGGTATTGCAAGCCCAGGCAGTGAGCTCAGGCCTTGATCGCATCTAGGTAATCTGACCAGCGCTGCATCATGTCGCGTCGTTCTGGCAGAAATGACGTTCGGTCGTACGCCCGTCCCAACGGATTTTTTACCGTGTGAGCAAGCTGATGCTCCAGGAGATCGGGGCGAAATCCCAGCACCTCAGCACCTATGGTTCTCGCTGTTGCACGAAAGCCGTGCCCAGTCATTTCGTCGCCGCTGATGTCCATGCGGCGTAACGCGCTGAGAACGGCATTGTTGGACATCGGTCGGTCGCCTCCTCGGGCCGAGGGGAAGGTATACCGATGCCTGCCGGTGAGCGGTTTCAGTTCGCGTAGAACAGCGACTGCTTGTTGGCTGAGGGGAACCAGGTGATCTGGGCGATCCTGTTTGGTAGCAGTTAGCCCTTTCATCTTGTGACCAGGAATCAACCACTCGCCAGCATCCAGATTGACCTCCGACCATTCCATATGTCGAAGGTCTCCGGGCCGGCAGAACAGCAACGGGGCCAGTTTTAAGGCACAACAGACAGGCATTGTTCCGCTGTAGCTATCTAGTGCTTTAAGCAGTGCGCCGAGTTTTTCAGGATCGGTCACGGCAGCAAAATGTTTCACCCGCTTGGCTGGGAGCGTACGTGAGAGATTGCCAATCTGGTTGGGTGGGGTGATACCGGCAGCTTCGGCGAACTCGAAAATCTGTTTGTAGATTTGGGCTACACGACGTGCCGTCTCGCGAGCACCGCGCTTGATGATGCGCTGGAGGTTTTCGACCAGCATGGGCGTGCTGATGCTGCTGATCGGAAGTTTTCCCAACCAGGGGTAGGCATTGAGCTCAAGGCGCTGCCTTACTGTGCGGGTGTACTCCGGATCCCAGGAGGATTCGCGAACAGTGAGCCATTGCTTGGCGACCGATTCAAAGGTGTGCTGGTGATCGAGCTGGCTGACCACTTTGGCCATGCGTCTTTGCAGCGAAGGGTCTTGGCCGCCGGCAAGCTGAACACGAGCGTCATCACGCTTGCGACGAGCATCCTGTAAGCCGACCTCTGGGTAAACGCCAAGAGCAAGGCGTTTTTCCTTGCCCAGAAAGCGGTACTTCAAGCGCCAGTAACGGCCTCCATTAGGCTGCACTTCAAGATACAAACCCTGTTCGTCATACAGCCGGTAGGGCTTGTCCTGGGGCTTGGCGTTGCGGCAGTTGGTGTCTTTCAAGGGCATTGGGGGCACATCCTCTCCGAGCGAGCTGATGAGCGTTTTATGCCCCCATATGTGCCCCCGTCAACCGTGGGATGCCCTGGGATTAGATAGCAAAACGTGGGCAATAAAAAAGCCGTAAAGCTTTGATTTCTCTGGGCTTTACGGCTTTTCTGGGTCTTCCTGGGAAGACAAAATGGTGGAGCCGGGGGGATTTGAACCCCCGTCCGCCAGCTCTCCACTGTCGGTACTACATGCGTAGCCAAATCTATTGAGTTAACTCCGCGCCGCCCGATTGGCAGGGTGCTTGGAGCGAGCTGCATGAGTTTTAGCCGTTACGTCTGCAGCGAACTTGGCGGCGATCCTGTTCTATCTGACAGTCATTTCGGGTTTACAGGCATCCCCTAGTGACCGCTGGCGCCGAAGCGACCAGATGAAGGTTAGGCGGCTAGCGCGTACCCTTCGTAGTTGTCGTCGTTGGCAACTATAAGTTTGCAACAGTGGATTTACGAGTTCTGTTACCAACTCGGCATGCACCTAGAGCTTTGTTACCGGCGTCGAATCCTAATCGGCCCCATGAAGCGTGTCGCTGCCTCATGTGTTGCGCAGTGTACGCCATAAGGTCTAGCTACGTCGAACGCTTGATTCCCTAGATTAGGGCGGCTCGTCGAAATTCAAGGGTGAACAGAGAATCGGCAAGGCCAACTGCTCGCGGCCCTGCCTAGCGGGCGTATCAGTTACCGGTGCCTGATCCGGTGCCGCTGGTGCCTGTGCTGCCGGAGCTGCCTGGGCCTTCCAGCCTGCGCAGTGCTTGGGTGGTGTGCACGATGCAGTTTTCGACGTCGCCAGCTTGCTGCGCCTGGCGCGCTTGCTTGATCAGCTCTTGAACTTCGCTGCGAGCCGGCTCACCGAGCGTGGCACTGTTGGTGGCCATGTCGTCTTCGATTTCCTGCATGTTCAACTGACATAGGTTCTTGTCGTCGGCGAACACGGCGGGGCTGGCGATCAGGGCAGCGGCGGCAAGTAGGGCAAATTTCTTCATAAAGTCCTCCAGGGAGTTAACTTCCCGGCGGGCCTGCCTGTTTCTGCAAATTGCGCGGCGGCGCCGAGGCGGGTGAGCCTCTGTTCAAACTGGGCTCCTAACTTCCGACTGCGGCTGCGCTGAAGCGTTTCATTCATGTGCGCCCGCTGCGGCGCTGAGAACCTCTCATACCTGTGCTGTAGCCGCTCTGGGCCGGCTGTTTCGGTTAACCAGATAAACCAGACCGTGATAGTCGATCCCGCCATGTTGTGACAGGCCGATTTCGCAGGTTCGGCTAGTGGAGATGCCTTCTTCGCAGATCTGCACAGCGTCTTTCAGGCTGCGCAGAGCGTGGGCATTGAGCTCGGGGGTGGTGAAGCCTTTATCTCCAGCAAAGCCGCAACAATGGATACCTTCTGGCACGACCACTTCCTTGGCGCAGCGGCGTGCGATATCAATCAGGGCCTGGGCTTCGCCGAGGTGTTGTGTACTGCAGGTGACGTGCACAGCAATCGGCGCGTCTTGGGGCTCGAAGTCCAGCTTGTCGATCAGATGCGTGCGGATGAAGCGCACTGGATCGAAAACCTGCAGACGATCATCCGCCAGGTCTTGAACCAGGCGCAGTGTGCACGGGCTGGTGTCGCAGTAGATAGGATCGAGTCCGCCGCGGCTGGCCTTGAGCAGAGCATCGAGGGTTTGCTGACGCTTTTGTTCGGCCTGTTCGGCGTAGCCCTTGGATGCAAATGGCTGGCCGCAGCAAAGGTTGTTCAGCTCCTCGGGAAAGACGACTTGGTAGCCGGCTTTCTCCAGAAGTGCACGGGTGGTGTCGAGCAGTGGCTCTTGTTCCTGATCGCGTGCTGCGGGACCCATGGCTCGCGAAACGCAGGCGGCGAGGTAAACCACGCGCGGACGTTGGTCCTGCGACGATGGTATGGGCAGATGAAGCCGCTGTAGAGGCTGCGGTGTGGCTGGTGTCCACTGCGGTACGCGACCTTTGCTGGCGCTGGTGAACGCTGCGGACGTCTTGCTCAGCAGGCGGGTGCCCATGATCAGGTGCGCGCCATTGGCGACATGCAGCATGAACCGTGCGCCATGCACAGCGGTGCTGAAATGCTCGGCCAACCAGCTGGCGGCGCGGGTACTGTCCGCATTGCGACCGCGCAGTTTGCGAACCAGATCGCCCGTGTTGATACCGACCGGGCATCGCTGTGCGCAAAGCCCGGTCGCGGCGCAGGTCTCGACGCCGTGGTAGTCGTAGAGTCGCTCAAGCTCGCTTGTGTCGATGCCGGCCCGCTTCTTCGCTTGAATATCGCGCCATACGACAATGCGCTGGCGCGGCGTCAAGGTCAGTCCGTTTGACGGGCACACCGGTTCGCAGAAACCGCACTCGATGCATTTGTCGACGATCTCGTCGGCAGCCGGCATCGGCTTGAGGTGCTTGAGGTGTATCTGTGGGTCTTCGCTGAGCACCACGTCCGGGTTGAGGATGCCTTGCGGGTCCAGCAGGCGCTTGATCTGCCACATCAGTTGGTACGCCTCGTGACCCCATTCCAACTCGACGAAAGGCGCCATGTTACGGCCGGTACCATGCTCGGCTTTCAGCGCACCACCGAACTCCACCGCAACCAGTTGTGTCACGTCTTGCATGAAGGCTTCATAGCGGGCGACCTGCAGCGGATCGTCGAAGCCTTGGGTGAAGACGAAGTGCAGATTGCCTTCCAGAGCATGGCCAAAGAGGATGGCCTCGCTGTAGGCGTGTTTCTCGAACAACTGGATCAGACGGTTGACCCCCTCGGCGAGGCGCTCGATGGGGAAGGTCACGTCCTCGATGATCACAGTGGTGCCGGTCTGGCGCACCGCACCTACGGCCGGGAAAGTGTCCTTGCGGATCTTCCAGAGCTGGTTGTAGACCGCTGGGTCTTCGCTAAAGTCGACCTGCTTTTCCACGGGGAAGTGGGCTATCGACGTCATGATCAGATTGATCTGCTCGTGCAGCAGCGACTGGCTGGCTGCTCGCGACTCGATCAGCAGCGCACAGGCGCCTGCCGATAACGCCTTGACCCATTCCGGCATGCCGGCCTTGTTTTCTACCGAGCGCAGGCTGCGGCGGTCGAGCAGTTCCACTGCCGAGACGGGCTGTTGCTTGAGCACCGGTACGGCCAGGCAGCAGGTTTCCACATCGGGGAACACGACCAGCGCGCTGGCCTTGTGCGGATGATCCGGCACGGTGTCGTAGGTCACCGCGCTGATAAAGCCCAGCGTGCCTTCGGAGCCGACCATCAGGTGGTTGAGGATGTCGAGCGGCTCGTCATAGTCGACCAACGCGTTCAGCGAAAAGCCCGTGGTGTTCTTCAGGCGGTACTTGTGGCGAATCTTTGCAGCCAGATCGGTGTTGGCGCGCGTGGTGCGGCCGAGCTCTGCAAGCTGATCGAGCATGTTGCCGTGCGTCTGTCGAAAGAACGCGACGCTGGCCTGGTCTTCGCTGTCGACCACGCTGCCGTCGGCCAGCACCAGGCGCAGGCCAGCAAGGGTTTTATAGCTGTTCTGTGCCGTTCCGCAGCACATGCCGCTGGAATTATTGGCGACGATGCCGCCGATCTTGGCCGCGTTGATCGAGGCTGGGTCCGGGCCGATCTTGCGCTGCATAGGCGCCAGAACTGCATTGGCGTTGGCGCCGATTACGCCCGGCTGCAGGCGAATCTGCGCGCCGCCGTTACGAACTTCGCGCCCGTTCCAGTTATCGCCCAGCACGATCAGCACCGAGTCGGAAATCGCCTGACCGGACAGGCTGGTGCCGGCGGCGCGAAAGGTGACTGGCACCCGCGCGCCATGCGCTAGCTTGAGCAAGCCCACCACTTCCTCCTCGGACTCGACCCGTACCACCAACTTGGGAATCAGCCGGTAGAAGCTGGCGTCTGTGCCGAAGGCCAGCGTCGAAAGCGGATCGTCGAAGCGCCGTTCAGCCGGTATCAGCTTTTCCACGGCGGCGAGAAAGTCGGTCGGTAGAGCGGCAGGCGCGTTCATTTTCGGGCTCCGGTAGGAGAAGCGGGCCGCGTCGGTGTGCCGCACGGCCTTCTGGATGGAACCAGCCAGACGTCAGTCGACGTGGCGGCTGGTCTGATAGTGGTCCACTTCGCGCACCAGCGAGTCGGCGCTGATTTCGCTGATGGTCTTGGCGCCGGTCAGAACCATGGCAACACGCATTTCCTTCTCGATGAGGTTGAGGAGGTTGGTCACCCCCGCTTCGCCATCGACCGCCAGGGCGTAGGCGAAGGCGCGCCCGAGCAGCACGGTATCCGCGCCAAGGGCGATCATCCGCACTACATCGAGGCCGTTGCGGATGCCCGAGTCGGCCAGGATTTTCAGGTCACCCTTGACCGCGTCGGCAATTGCCGGCATCGCGCGGGCACTGGACAGTACGCCGTCGAGCTGACGTCCGCCGTGGTTGGAGACGATGATGCCGTCGGCACCGAAGGTCACGGCGTCGCGGGCGTCTTCGGGATCGAGAATGCCTTTGATCACCATCGGGCCGTCCCAGAACTCGCGGATCCACTCCAGGTCCTTCCAGGAGATCGACGGATCGAAGTTGGCCGCGAGCCAGCCGATGTAGTCTTCGAGGCCTGTGGTGTGCCCACGGTAGGTGGTGATGTTGCCGAGGTCGTGCGGCTTGCCGTGCAGCCCAACGTCCCAAGCCCAGAAGGGGTGCGTCATGGCTTGCAAAATGCGCCGCATGCTGGCGTTGGGACCACTCATGCCCGAATGCGCGTCGCGGTAGCGGGCGCCGGGTGTCGGCATATCGACGGTGAAGACCAGGGTAGTAACGCCCGCGGCCTTTGCGCGCTCCAGTGCGTTTTTCATGAAGCCGCGGTCTTTCAGCACGTAGAGCTGGAACCACATCGGCCGCTTGATTGCCGGTGCGACTTCCTCGATCGGGCAAACCGATACGGTGGACAAGGTGAAAGGAATCCCTTTCTTGTCTGCAGCGCGAGCGGCCTGGACTTCACCGCGCCGGGCGAGCATGCCAGTCAGACCGACCGGGGCAAGGGCCACCGGCATTGACAAGGTTTCGCCGAAAAGCTGGGTCTCCAAGCTGAGTTCCGACATGTTGCGCAACACGCGTTGGCGTAGGGCGATGCTGGCCAGATCCTCGACGTTGCGCCGCAGGGTGTGCTCGGCATAGGCGCCGCCGTCGACATAGTGAAAGAGGAAAGGCGGCAGTTTGCGTTTCGCGGCGGCGCGGTAATCCGTGGAGGCAGAGATGATCATCGTGTGTTCTCACCGAATGAAACGAGGTAGGTCTCGTGGTGCTCTCGTATGAGACGAGAGGGCTTGTTCAGTCTGACGCTTCGATCCAGTGCCGAGGCGAATCGCGCGACCAGAGGGAGATTCCAAACGACTCTGCCCCGAGTTCAATCGGGGCAGAGTCCGTGCATTACATCAGACGCCGACCAGTGGGTCCGTCACGCCCATCAGGTAAATGGCGATCATGCCGATCACGCCGGTGGCCAGCACGTAGTACAGGGTAGGCCAAACGGTCTTGCGCAGTGTGATGCCTTCGCGGCCGAGTAGGCCGACGGTGGCCGAAGCAGCAACCACGTTGTGGATCGCGACCATGTTGCCCGCAGCGGCGCCGACAGCCTGGATCGCTACGATCATCGCCCCGGAGATACCCAGCGACTGCGCAACACCGAACTGGAATTGGCTGAACATCATGTTGCTGACGGTGTTCGACCCGGCGAGAAACGCGCCTAGCGCGCCGACTGAAGGCGCCAGCAACGGGTAGATGCCGCCTACGCTATCGGCCACATAACGGGCCATGGCGATTGGCATGCTTGGCAGATCACCCGCATTGACGCCCGAGTTGATCAAGATGCGCACCATCGGCACGGTGAACAGCAGCACGAAACCTGCGCTGAGCAGAACGCTGCTAGACTCCTTCACTGCCGCCTTGAGCTCTGCGGCGCGCATGCTGTGCATGAAGAAGGTAATCAACACCACAGCAACCAGGATTCCGCCGGGTAGATAAAGTGGTTCGATGCTGGCGCTCACTCCGGTCTCGCCAAGGATGTTGGCAAAGCCGATTGAAACGGACTTCAGTGCGGCGGTGACTTGGGGGAAGACGCGGCTGATGACCAGAATCGCGCCGACCAATACATAGGGCAGCCAGGCGCGGAAAGCACTCATCGGGCGCGCCGCCAGGTCGTCGAGCTTCATCTCGATGGTGCCGATCCACTCAGCTGGCCAGTCTTTAGCGTCAGCGAAATCCCAGTTGGTTTTCGGCACCAGGAAATTGAAACGAGCAGCGGTGGTGACGATGGCCAGGCCGACCAGGCCTCCAAGCAGCGACGGGAACTCGGGGCCGAGGAACACGCCAGTGGCAACGTAGGGCAGGGTGAAGGCCAGGCCGGCAAAGAGTGCGAACGGCAGTACCTCGAATCCGGCCTTCCAGCTTTTTTCCTTGCCGAAGAAGCGCGTCAGCATCATTACCATGATCAGCGGCATGACGGTGCCGACGATGGCGTGGGTGATGGCAACGCTGCTGGTGATCTGCTGCAGGAAAATCGGCCAGCTGGAGCCTTGGGCGATCAGCTGCGCACCGAGGGTAGCAGTGTCCAGTCCGCTATTTACGCCGACGATGATCGGTGTGCCGACCGCGCCGAAGGACACCGGCGTGCTCTGTACAAGCATGCCCATCAGCACCGCAGCCATGGCCGGGAATCCCACCGCAACCAGCAACGGTGCTGCAATCGCCGCGGGTGTTCCAAATCCGGATGCACCTTCGATAAAGCAGCCGAACAGCCAGGCAATGATGATGGCCTGAATCCGACGGTCTGGGCTGATGGTGGTGAAACCTGCGCGAATGGCGGTAATGCCGCCCGAATGCTTGAGAGTGTTCAGCAGTAAGATCGCGCCGAAGATGATCCACAACAGCCCCAGTGTGATGACCAGGCCTTGCAGGGTCGAGGCGATGATGCGGGTAACGCTCATGTCCCAGATGAACAGGCCAATGGCGGCAGTGAACAAGAACACGACCGGCATGGCGCGGCTGGCTGGCCAGCGCAGCCCGATCAGCAGAACGGCAGCTAGCAGGATCGGGGTAAAGGCAAACAGGGCGAGCAGTCCGTTAGACATGTCAGGCTCCCAGGGTCGAATTGAGCGAATGGGGGCCCGAGCGGACCGGTGATGAACAGATAAACGGAGACCGCATGAAGTAGTCCTCTTCTTGTTGGGTACTTCCGCTTGTAAAGTGGTATTACCAATTTACAAGGAAGTCCGGCCAGCGTAAGAGGTCCGTCGGCGTTGCGTCAATTAGCTAGCTATAGACTTTGGTCGCAGCACCAGCTGTTGCGTAGGCTCAGGTGGCTGGCTACGCTGGCTTTCCATATACAGTGGTCAAACCAATCGAGAGGCGTGATGGAAGTGGGAATGGTGCGTCAGCGGAGGCTGGCCGATAACATCGTCGAGCAGCTCGAAACGATGATTCTCGAAGGCACGCTCAAGGCCGGCGAGCGCCTGCCGGCCGAGCGTGTGCTCGCTGAACAGTTCGGTGTGTCTCGTCCATCCCTGCGAGAAGCGATCCAGAAGCTGGCGGCCAAAGGCTTACTGATCAGTCGACATGGTGGTGGTAATTTCGTCGCTGAGTCCCTGGGTTCGACCTTCAGTGATCCGCTATTGCATCTGCTCGAGAACAACGCTGATGCGCAGCGCGACTTGTTGGAATTTCGTCATACGCTCGAAGGTAGTTGCGCCTATTACGCCGCATTGCGGGCGACTGAGGTCGACCAGCAGCGTCTCGGCGAAGCGTTTGCGGCATTGCAGGACTGCTATGCGCGGGAGGGAACGGTCACTCGTGCCGAGGAGGGCGCTGCTGATGCGCGATTCCATCTGGCGATTGCCGAAGCCAGCCACAACGCGGTTCTACTGCACACCATCCGTGGTCTGTTCGATCTGCTCAAGCGCAACGTGGTGACCAACATCGGTGGTATGTACGCGCTGCGCAACGAAACGCGGGACATGCTCATGCGTCAGCACCAGGAGTTGTACGACGCGATCATTGCCCGTCGAGCGAACGATGCGCGCGACGTCATCCATCGACATATCAGCTACGTGCAGGAGGTGTTGGCGGAAGGCCAGCAAGAGGCTCAGCGTCTAGCGCGTGCACAGCGGCGTCAGGGGCGGTCGGAAAAGCATATAGAGAACTGATGCGCTGAGAGAGGCAGCTAAGCAGTCCGGTCGACTGAGCGGGGCACGACTGAGCGGGGCAGGCCCGCTCGGTAACGTGAAAGGCTTAGTCTTCCTTTCCCTTGGTGCGCATGGCGCGCTGAATCTCACGGTCGGAGTCACGCTCTTTCTCGGTGTGGCGCTTGTCGAATTCCTTTTTGCCCTTGCCCAGTGCGATATCACACTTGATCAGGTGCTTTTTCCAGTAAATCGATAAGGCGACGCAGGCGTAACCCTTCTGCTGCACGGCACCGAACAGCTTGCCCAGCTCACGCTTGTTCAGCAGCAGCTTGCGGGTGCGAGTCGGGTCGGCAATCACATGGGTGCTAGCCGTGGTCAGCGGGGTGATGTGGCAGCCCATTAGCCAGGCTTCGCCATCTTTGAGTAGGACGTAGCTGTCTACCAATTGCGCTTTGCCGGCGCGGAGGCTTTTTACTTCCCAGCCGGCCAGAACGAGGCCCGCCTCGAATTTCTGTTCGATGAAGTAGTCGTGTAGCGCTTTCTTGTTTAGCGCAATGGTCCCGGGGGACTGTTTCTTCTGTTTGGCCATAGGCTGCGCATTATAGGGAGTCGCGTTGCGGCTGGCGATAACCTCATGCTGCGACCGTGCGAAACTTGAGAGGGGTGCGCTTATCCCCGACAATGGCGATCTTTACGTTTGTTCATGCTCAGGGACCTGCTCCGCCACCGGGATCTGAGTTTTCATGCTTGTTCTCGATAGCCGCTGCCGGCTTTGGCCGTAGCTGCTGTTGTTGACTGACGAAGTAGAAGGGATCGAATGACGACGCATATTCAACGTTCGGCGCTGCTGCCTTATCCGGCACGCGCGCTGTTCGACATGGTCAACGATGTAGCCAGCTATCCCCAGTTTCTGCCCTGGTGTTCGGCGACCGAGGTGCTGTCCAACAGCGAAACCCAGATGCAGGCAAGCATGACCGTGGCTAAGGCTGGCATTAGCCAGCGCTTCCTCACACGCAACGAATTGCAGGTGGGTAAACGCATCGAAATGTCGCTGGAAGAGGGGCCTTTCAGCCATTTGCATGGTGTCTGGGAATTCAAAGCGTTGGGAGAGAAGGCCTGCAAGATCAGTCTTGATCTGACCTTTGATTATGCCGGGCCCGTGGTCCGTGCCACCCTGGGGCCTTTGTTCAATCAGGCGGCCAATACCTTGGTCGATGCGTTTTGCGACAGGGCTAAGCAGCTGTATGGATAAGCCGATGATTGCGGTCGAGATCGTCTATGCACTGGCGGACAAGCAGAAGTTGCTGAGCTTGGCCGTGCCTCAGGGCACCAGCGTCCGTGAGGCAGCGCTACGCTCGGGAATGGACAACTACTTTCCGGGGCTAGATCTCGCCACGTCACCGCTGGGCATTTTCGGCAAGGCGGTGCCCAAGCCGGAAGAACGCACATTGGTCGAGGGGGAGCGTGTCGAAATCTACCGGCCACTGATCGCCGACCCGAAAGAAGTTCGCAAGCAGCGCGCGGCGAAGGCCGCGCAGAACAAGGCGGGCGAAGCGGGTGAGTCAGCCGCCTAGGCCGTGACGTGCTACGAAAAAAGCCCGGCATGCCGGGCTTTGTTGTGTTCGTTTGATGTCTAGTCTGTTTCCAAACGGCCTGGAGTTGGCACCGGAACAGGCTCGGCCGCGTCTACGTCGCCCTGAATCTGTTCGAGCAAGGAGCCGGGTTTGGTTGCCTCAGGCTCAGTGCTGACGGGATCTTCAGTGCTCGCTGGCAAATCGGTCCCCAGAATGGCTTCGTCACGGCTCACGCCGGGCTTGAAGTCACCCGCGAGACCGGCGAGCTGGTCGTTTGCGTTGAATACAAGGCTCACCCGTTCCTGCTGGCGTTGTCTACCGCCTGGCTGGATGCTGTACAGATAATCCCAGCGGTCGGCGTGGAAAGTATCGGTGATCAGAGGGTTGCCCATGATAAACCGCACTTGCGATCGGGTCATTCCTGGGCGCAACTGGTCTATCATGTCTTGCGTAACGACATTGCCCTGTTGAATGTCGACCTTGTAAACCCCGGGGAATGAACAACCGGCGAGTGCGAACAGGCCCACTAGCGTGAGGCTGGACAGCATGAGCTTGGTGTTTTGCATCGGTAGGTGACTTCCACTATCTTGGCTGGGCAAAGCCCGGATCATACCCGTATTGAAGGAGGCTGCGAAACAGCAGCAGCGAGAAAGCCAACCATGGTTGAAAATAGCGAACTACGCAAAGCTGGCCTCAAAGTAACCCTGCCACGGGTCAAGATCCTGCAGATGCTGGATACCACCGATCGGCGCCATATGAGTGCCGAGGACGTCTACAAGGCGTTGATGGAGGCCGGCGAGGATGTCGGTCTGGCGACCGTTTACCGCGTGTTGACCCAGTTCGAGGCGGCTGGCCTCGTGGTTCGGCATAATTTCGATGGCGGCCATGCCGTATTCGAGCTGGCAGACGGCGGCCACCATGATCATATGGTCTGCGTTGATAGTGGCGACGTCATTGAGTTCTTCGATCCGGAGATCGAGAAGCTGCAAAAGGAAATCGTCAAGCGTCACGGCTACGATCTGGTCGATCACAACTTGGTGTTATACGTCCGCAAGAAACCCGAATGATCGCCAGCAGTCTGCAGCAAAATTGATTTCTAACACTTCTTGCCGCATGACAAAGCCCGCCTATTGGCGGGCTTTGTTTTTGAGTAAATGATTGTTCGAGAACCGCCGCTTCGGTTTTTCGGCTATCTAGCCTATCAACGGCCAAGCGTTGGCCGCGTGCGTGCGCTCTGTTTGTATGCCAGTCAGTGCGAGCCGCAAGTAAGTAAGCGTAAGGTGGCTGGCCCCAAGGCCGCTAACTAGCCTTTCTCAGCAGGCGAGGCGATCCTGAGTCGCAGTGCTTTTAAGTTTGATTAGCACGCTTGGGCAGAGTCGATCATCTGACGGGCATGGGCCAGCGCTTGCTCGGTCAGGTCGAGTCCGCCAAGCATGCGGGCGATTTCCTCGACCCGCTCGCCGCCATCCAGGGCGGCAACGGCTGTGTGGGTTTCCTCGGCACCGCGTGCCTTATGGACAAACAAGTGGTGGTGGCCTTGAGCAGCGACTTGCGGCAGGTGGGTTACGGTCAGCACTTGGCCTCGCTCGCCAAGTCGGCGCAGCAATTGGCCAACCACTTCCGCGGTTGGCCCACCGATGCCGACGTCTACTTCATCGAACACTAGAGTCGGGATGCGTGAGGTTTGTGCAGTGATCACCTGGATCGCCAGGCTGATACGCGACAGCTCACCGCCTGAGGCAACCTTTGCCAGCGGGCGTAATGGCTGGCCTGGGTTGGCGCTTACGAGAAACTCCACCTGTTCCAGTCCGTGCGGCATAAGGTCTCCGTCTGCGGCGGGCTTCAACACGACGCTGAATTTGCCACCCGGCATGCCCAAACGCTGGATTTCCGCTTCGACTGACTCTGCCAACGAATCGGCCGCGTGCTGGCGCGAAGCGCTCAGTTGTTCGGCCTTTTCTCGATAGTGCCTTTCATAGGCAGCGAGCTCCTCGCTGAGCTGCTCTAGAGCAGTGTCGTCGGCGTTGAGGCTTTCCAGTTCTTCGAAGAGGCGTTGCTGCAAGGCTGGTAATTCCGGCGGCTGAACGCGGTGTTTGCGCGCCAGGGTGTAAATGCTGTCGAGACGTTCTTCCAGCGTTTGCTGCCGCTGTGGGTCGGAATCGAAGTGATCGAGAAAGCGGTTGAGTTCGCCCACCGCTTCTTCGACTTGGATCTGTGCGCTGGAGAGTAGGTTGACGGCCTCGCCGAGAGCGCCTGGCTGGTTCTGGAACCCAGTCAGGCGCTGCAGGCTCGAGGTCAGCGCCGACAGCACATTGCCAGCGTCGTTCTCGCTGCACAGCTCGATCACCTGGCGACAAGCGCCAAGCAGGTGCTCCGCGTTGGCGAGGTTCTTGTGCTCCTGCTCCAAGTGTTCCAGTTCGTCGTCACCTAGAGCCAACGTCTCGAGCTCTTCGAGTTGATAGCTGAGCAACTGGTGGCGGGCGCGCTGTTCGTCGCTGCTGCTGCTCAAGCGTTCTAAGCTTTGCCGGGTTTGCCTCCAGCGCTGCGCGGCCAGCTGCACCTGGCGGGCAAGATCCTGGCTGCCGCTGTACTCGTCGAGCAGTCGCCGGTGGGTATCAAGTTTGAGCAGTGATTGGTGTTCGTGCTGGCTGTGGATATCGATCAGCAATTCACCAAGCGCTTTCAAATCGCCCTGCGGGCAAGGCGTTCCGTTGATATAGCCGCGTGAACGCCCTTCGGCGGTGATCACGCGGCGCAGAATGCAAGGGCCATCGTTGTCCAGGTCTCGCTCGGCCAGCCAGGCACGCGCATCTGGAATGTCATCCAGGTCGAAGCTGGCAAGGATGTCTGCCTTGTCCGCGCCAATGCGCACCACGCTGCTATCAGCGCGGTCGCCCAGAGTGAGGCCCAGAGCGTCCAGCATGATCGACTTACCTGCGCCGGTTTCACCGCTGATCACGCTCATGCCGCGTTTCAGCTCAAGATCGAGATGCTCGACGATCGCGTAATTGTGAACGGAAAGATGAACCAGCATGGCAGGGCTCCTGCATTGGCGACTGGCTATTTATACAGTGCTTTCGCGTGACTCATCAAGCTGCTCGGCATAAGCGGTACGTAAACAAAGCGGTCGGGTTCGCTCCGAAAATCTTTCCGCGTTTCGTGTGTACGAGGTCGAGATGTGGGCGCGCCCTTGAAGCAGATTTTGTCGCCCCCATATAGCGGCACAAGCGCGGGTCGACGCCCGCTGACGTATCGATGAGGAGGACCGCATGGCCGACGAGCAAAACCTGGATAACCAGACCCCCGAAGAGAACGAGACCGCGCAAGCAGAGGTGGCCGAGGATTTAGCTGGCCGCGTGCATTCTCTAGAAGAGCAGTTGGCCGCAGCCCAGGATCAGTCTCTGCGTGTGGCAGCCGAGCTGCAGAACATTCGCCGTCGCGCCGAGCAAGATGTCGAGAAGGCGCATAAGTTTGCGTTAGAGAAATTTGCTGGAGACCTTCTGGCTGTCGCGGATAGTCTGGAGCGTGGCCTCGAGTTGTCGAACCCGGACGACGAGGCGGTCAAGCCGATGCGTGAAGGTGTCGAGCTAACGTTCAAGTTGTTGCTCGACACCCTGGCACGCCATCAGTTGGTACAGCTGGACCCGCAGGGAGAGCCCTTCAATCCTGAGCATCACCAGGCCATGGCGATGGAAGAGAGCACCCACGCCGAGCCTGGCAGTGTGCTCAAGGTATTCCAGAAGGGTTACCTGCTCAACGGACGCCTGTTGCGACCGGCGATGGTAGTCGTCAGCAAGGCGCCGGCAGAAACCCCGCCTTCGATTGATGAGAAGGCTTGAATTTCGGCTAGCGACCCCCATCTCGTAGCCAAGCGTTTTTGTGTTACCCGCAGCCGGTAAACAGGCGCGGATCAATCAAAGTTCGGAGAGAAGCACATGGGCAAAATTATCGGTATCGACCTGGGAACGACCAACTCCTGCGTCTCCATCCTGGAAAACGGCAAGGCCAAGGTGATTGAAAACGCCGAAGGCGGTCGCACCACCCCGTCGATCATTGCTTATGCCAATGACGGTGAAATCCTGGTTGGCCAGTCGGCCAAGCGTCAGGCCGTGACCAACCCGCACAACACGCTGTATGCGGTTAAGCGACTGATTGGCCGTCGTTTCGACGAAGAGGTCGTGCAGAAAGATATCCAGATGGTCCCTTACAAGATCGTCAAGGCGGACAATAACGACGCCTGGGTTGAAGTGAGCGGTCAGAAGATGGCGCCGCCGCAGATCTCTGCCGAGATCCTGAAGAAGATGAAGAAGACTGCCGAAGACTATCTCGGCGAGCCGGTTACCGAAGCAGTCATTACCGTGCCGGCCTACTTCAACGACAGTCAGCGTCAGGCGACCAAAGACGCTGGCCGCATCGCTGGTCTGGACGTCAAGCGCATCATCAACGAGCCGACAGCGGCTGCGTTGGCGTACGGCATGGACAAGGCCAGGGGCGACCACACGGTCATCGTTTATGACCTGGGTGGCGGTACCTTCGACGTATCGGTGATCGAGATCGCTGAAGTCGATGGCGAGCACCAGTTCGAAGTGTTGGCCACCAACGGCGACACCTTCCTCGGTGGTGAGGACTTCGACATTCGCCTGATCGACTACCTCGTCGACGAGTTCAAGAAAGAAAGCGGTATGAACCTCAAGGGTGACCCGCTGGCGATGCAGCGCCTGAAGGAAGCCGCAGAAAAGGCCAAGATCGAGCTGTCCTCCAGCCAGCAGACCGACGTCAACCTGCCTTACATCACCGCGGATTCGACCGGTCCTAAGCACCTGAACGTGAAGATCTCCCGTGCCAAGCTGGAAGCGCTGGTCGAGGATCTGGTGCAACGCACTATCGAGCCTTGCCGTATGGCAATGAAAGATGCCGGTATCGACGTGGCCAAGATCGACGACGTGATCCTGGTCGGCGGCCAGACCCGTATGCCGCTGGTGCAGCAGAAGGTCGCCGAGTTCTTCGGCAAGGAAGCGCGCAAGGACGTGAACCCGGATGAAGCTGTCGCCATGGGCGCCGCGATTCAAGGGGCCGTGCTGGCGGGTGACGTGAAAGACGTACTGCTGCTCGACGTGTCGCCGCTGACCCTGGGTATCGAAACCATGGGCGGCGTGATGACTGCGCTGATCGAAAAGAACACCACCATTCCGACCAAGAAATCGCAGGTGTTCTCGACGGCCGATGACAACCAGGGCGCAGTGACCATCCATGTGCTGCAGGGTGAGCGCAAGCAGGCGTCGCAGAACAAGTCGCTGGGCCGCTTCGATCTGGCTGACATTCCGCCAGCTCCGCGTGGTGTTCCGCAGATCGAGGTGACATTTGACATCGATGCCAACGGCATCCTGCACGTGTCAGCGAAAGACAAGGCCACAGGCAAGCATCAGTCCATCGTGATCAAGGCCAACTCTGGTCTTTCCGAGGAGGAAATCGAGCAGATGGTGCGTGACGCCGAGGCCAATGCCGAGGAAGACCGCAAGTTCGAGGAGCTGGTGACCGTCCGCAATCAGGGCGATCAGCTGGTTCATGCGACCCGCAAGATGCTGACTGAAGCCGGTGACAAGGCCACCGAAGAAGATAAGTCCAACATCGAAAAAGCCATCGGCGAGCTGGAAGTTGCCATCAAGGGCGACGACAAGGCTGAGATCGAAGCCAAGATCGCGGCGGTCTCTCAGGCCTCCACACCCCTGGCGCAGAAGATGTATGCCGAGCAGCCTCAAGGCGGCGAAGGCGAACAGGGTGGCGACAGCGGACAGTCCGGTGACGACGTGGTCGATGCTGAGTTCGAAGAGGTCAAGGACAACAAGTAAGCCGCGGCTTATGACCTCCATGAGTGGAGAGAGCGCAGGGGCCTGCATTCTGGCCGCTGCCTTTTGCTCCAGCCCGATGCGGTGATGCCGCGACGGGTCTAATCGCCGCGCGGGGGCTTGCTCCCGCGTCGGCGTGTCTGGAGGGTACGAATTTGAAGGTTCAGGAAACTTATGGCCAAACGTGACTATTACGAAGTGCTGGGTGTCGAGCGCGGCGCCAGCGAGGCGGAGTTAAAAAAGGCTTATCGTCGCCTCGCAATGAAGCATCATCCGGATCGTAATCCCGGAGACAAAGCCGCCGAAGATGCATTCAAGGAAGCCAATGAGGCTTACGAGGTGCTGTCCGATGCGAGTAAGCGTCAGGCCTATGACCAATATGGTCATGCCGGTGTCGATCCGCAGATGGGGGCTGGCGCGGGCGCGGCGTACGGTAACGCCAACTTCTCCGATATCTTCGGCGACGTGTTCAGCGATTTTTTCGCTGGCGGACGAGGCAGTTCGCGTGGCGGTGCTCAGCGCGGCAGTGATCTACGCTACACCCTCGAGCTGGATCTGGAAGAGGCTGTGCGGGGCACCACGGTTACCATTCGAGTGCCGACGCTTGTCGAGTGCAAGACCTGCGACGGTTCCGGCGCCAAGAAGGGCACCAGCCCGGTGACCTGTACCACCTGTGGCGGCATCGGCCAGGTGCGCATGCAACAAGGGTTCTTCTCGGTGCAGCAAACCTGCCCGCGCTGTCATGGCAGTGGCAAGATGATTTCCGATCCTTGCGGCAGCTGCCATGGACAAGGCCGCGTCGAAGAGCAGAAGACACTTTCAGTCAAGGTGCCGCCGGGCGTCGATACAGGTGACCGGATTCGTTTGACGGGTGAGGGCGAAGCGGGCGCTCAAGGCGGTCCGGCTGGAGATCTTTATGTGGTGGTCAACGTCCGCGAGCACCCAATCTTTCAGCGTGACGGCAAGCACCTGTTTTGCGAGGTGCCGATCAGTTTCGCTGATGCGGCGCTGGGCGGTGAGTTGGAAGTGCCCACCCTCGACGGGCGTGTGAAGTTGAAAATTCCGGAAGGCACTCAGACCGGTAAGCAGTTCCGTTTGCGTGGTAAGGGTGTCGCCCCTGTACGTGGCGGTGCCGCCGGCGATCTGCTATGCCGGGTGGCGGTGGAGACGCCGGTTAACCTGGGCAAGCGCCAGCGCGAAATACTCGACGAATTCCGCAAAACATTGCAGAGCGACAGCTCTCATTCGCCAAAAGCCAGCGGCTGGTTCGAAGGCGTGAAGCGATTTTTTGGCGATCTTTAACCCAGCGGCGAGCTGCAGGCGGCAGCCTTCCTGAAGGCGTCCTTGCAGCTTAAGGCTTGCAGCTTGGAGCTGTTTTTATGCGACGTATTGCAGTAACGGGCGCCGCGGGGCGTATGGGCAAGACGCTGGTCGAGGCTGTTCAGCAAACCGCCGGTGCTGCGGGCTTGACCGCAGCTATTGACCGGCCAGATAGCACCCTCGTGGGCGCTGATGCAGGCGAGCTGGCTGCTATCGGGCGGCTCGGCGTACCGCTGATCGGTGAGGTGGCGAAGGTCGTCGACGAGTTCGATGTGCTGATCGACTTCACTCATCCTTCGGTCACGCTGAAGAACCTTGAAGTGTGCCGGCGCGCCGGCAAGGCAATGGTGATCGGTACCACTGGTTTCTCGGTTGCAGAGAAGGAAAAACTGGCTGCTGCAGCACAGGATATCCCCATCGTGTTTGCCGCGAATTTCAGCGTCGGCGTCAACTTGTGCCTGAAGCTGCTTGATACGGCTGCGCGTGTGCTGGGCGACGAGGTCGATATCGAAATCATCGAGGCGCATCACCGCCACAAGGTCGACGCGCCGTCGGGTACTGCGTTGCGCATGGGGGAGGTCGTTGCGCAGGCGCTTGGTCGCGATCTGCAGAAAGTTGCAGTTTATGGCCGCGAAGGGCAGACGGGCGTCCGTGCGCGGGAGACGATCGGTTTTGCCACCGTGCGTGCGGGCGACGTTGTGGGGGACCATACGGTTTTGTTCGCTGCTGAGGGCGAGCGAGTCGAGATCACCCATAAGGCGTCTAGCCGGATGACTTTCGCCAAAGGCGCGGTGCGTGCCGCGATGTGGCTGGAGCAGCAGCCTGCGGGGCTGTATGACATGCAGGATGTGCTTGGGTTGCGCTAATGAAGCGCTTCGCAGAGCGTTTTGGCTGATTGCGGCTGGACCTGAAAGGGCGGTTTCTGTAAGCTTCCCGTTTTAGTGTGTCCACTAAAAGTTGCGCAGAATGAATCAAATAAAAAGCGGGATGACCTTCACACGTCATCCCGCTTTTTTACAATCTGCGCTTGCTTCAGCCTTGATCTTTAGGGAGGTCTCTTGACTAAGCCAGCCATTCTCGCCCTTGCCGATGGCAGTATTTTTCGCGGCGAATCTATCGGCGCCGACGGCCAGACTATCGGTGAGGTGGTGTTCAATACCGCCATGACCGGCTATCAGGAAATCCTCACCGATCCTTCCTATGCCAAGCAAATCGTCACCCTGACCTACCCGCACGTTGGGAATACCGGCACAACCCCAGAAGACGCTGAATCCTGGAAGGTTTGGGCTGCCGGACTGGTGATCCGCGACCTGCCTCTTATCGCGAGCAGCTGGCGCGACAAGCAGTCGCTGCCGGATTACCTCAAGGCCAACGGTACCGTGGCCATTGCTGGCATCGACACCCGCCGACTGACCCGTATTCTGCGTGAGAAAGGCGCTCAGGATGGCTGCATCCTGGCGGGAGATGATGCAACCGAAGAGAAGGCGCTGGAGCTGGCGCGCAGCTTCCCCGGTCTCAAGGGCATGGACCTGGCCAAGGAAGTCAGCGTCAAGGAGCGCTACGAGTGGCGCTCGAACGTTTGGTGCTTGGAGAATGATGGTCATGCCGAGGTGCCTGCCAGCGAGCTGCCATACCATGTTGTCGCCTTCGACTATGGCGTGAAGTACAACATCCTGCGCATGCTTGTCGCGCGTGGCTGCCGTGTCACTGTATTGCCGGCCCAGTCACCGGCCAGCGATGCGCTCGCCCTGAATCCGGACGGCGTATTCCTCGCCAACGGCCCAGGTGACCCTGAACCCTGTGATTACGCGATCAAGGCCATTCAGGAAGTGCTTGAGACGGACATACCCGTATTCGGGATTTGCCTTGGTCACCAGCTGTTGGCCCTGGCCTCAGGCGCCAAGACGGTGAAAATGCCTAACGGTCACCACGGGGCCAACCATCCGGTACAGGACCTCGATACCGGCGTGGTGATGATCACCAGCCAGAACCATGGCTTTGCCGTGGACGAAGCCAGCCTGCCGAGCAATTTGCGAGCGACGCACAAGTCGCTGTTCGACGGCACGCTGCAAGGCATCGAGCGCACCGACAAGGTCGCCTTCAGTTTCCAGGGTCATCCTGAGGCTAGCCCGGGTCCGCATGATGTTGCGCCGTTGTTTGATCGCTTCATCGACGCCATGGCCAAGCGCCGCTAAGCCCGCCGAGCACAGAATTCGAGAGAGACCATGCCAAAACGTACAGACATCAAAAGCATTCTGATCCTCGGCGCTGGCCCGATTGTTATCGGTCAGGCGTGCGAGTTCGATTATTCCGGCGCGCAGGCGTGCAAGGCGCTGCGCGAAGAAGGGTTCCGGGTCATCCTGGTCAACTCCAACCCGGCGACCATCATGACCGACCCGGCCATGGCAGATGCGACCTACATCGAGCCGATCAAGTGGGCCACCGTTGCCAAGATTATCGAGAAGGAGCGGCCCGACGCGCTGCTGCCAACCATGGGCGGCCAGACTGCGCTGAACTGCGCGCTGGACCTGGAGAAGCACGGCATCCTGGAGAAGTTTGGCGTCGAGATGATCGGTGCCAACGCCGACACTATCGACAAGGCCGAAGACCGCTCACGCTTCGACAAGGCGATGAAGAACATTGGCCTGGCGTGCCCGGTTTCCGGCATCGCGCACAACATGGACGAAGCCTACGGCGTCCTCGAGAAAGTCGGCTTCCCCTGCATCATCCGCCCTTCGTTCACTATGGGTGGCACCGGCGGCGGTATCGCCTACAACCGTGAAGAGTTCGAGGAAATCTGTGCCCGCGGTCTCGACCTGTCGCCGACCAGCGAGCTGCTGATCGACGAGTCGCTGATCGGCTGGAAGGAATACGAGATGGAGGTAGTCCGCGACAAGAAGGACAACTGCATCATCGTCTGCGCCATCGAAAACTTCGATCCGATGGGTGTGCACACCGGTGACTCCATCACCGTCGCCCCGGCGCAAACTCTGACGGACAAGGAATATCAGATCCTGCGTAACGCATCCCTGGCGGTGCTGCGCGAGATCGGCGTGGAAACCGGCGGTTCCAACGTGCAGTTCGGCATCTGTCCGAACACCGGCCGCATGGTCGTGATCGAGATGAACCCGCGTGTTTCGCGTTCCTCGGCGCTGGCTTCGAAGGCCACCGGCTTCCCGATCGCCAAGATCGCGGCCAAGCTGGCTGTGGGCTACACCCTCGATGAGCTGCAGAACGACATCACCGGCGGTCGCACTCCGGCGTCCTTCGAGCCCGCCATCGATTACGTTGTGACGAAGATTCCGCGTTTTGCGTTTGAGAAATTCCCCAAGGCCGATGCGCGTCTGACCACCCAGATGAAATCTGTCGGTGAGGTCATGGCCATCGGTCGTACCTTCCAGGAATCGGTACAGAAGGCACTTCGCGGTCTCGAGGTGGGTGTATCCGGCTTCGATCCGAAGCTCGATCTGGCTGATCCGGAAAGCGAGGGCACGCTCAAGCGCGAGCTTACCGTGCCGGGCGCAGATCGCATCTGGTATCTGGCCGACGCTTTCCGCGCTGGAAAGTCGGTTGCCGAAGTCTTCGATCTGACACGGATTGATGAGTGGTTCCTGGTGCAGATCGAGGATCTGATCAAGGAGGAGGAGCGGATCAAGACCATGGGCTTGTCCAGCATCGACCGCGATGTGATGTACAAGCTCAAGCGCAAGGGCTTTTCCGACGCGCGGCTGGCCAAGCTGCTCGGCGTGACCGAAAAGAACCTGCGGGCCCATCGCCACAAGCTCAAGGTGCTGCCGGTCTACAAGCGCGTTGACACCTGCGCCGCCGAATTCGCCACCGACACAGCCTACATGTACTCGACCTACGAGGAAGAGTGCGAGGCCAATCCGTCGAGTCGCGACAAGATCATGATTCTCGGTGGCGGACCGAACCGTATCGGTCAGGGCATCGAGTTCGACTACTGCTGCGTACATGCCGCGCTGGCGCTGCGTGACGATGGCTATGAAACCATCATGGTCAATTGCAATCCTGAGACCGTTTCCACTGACTACGACACGTCAGATCGTCTGTACTTCGAGCCGGTAACCCTGGAAGACGTATTAGAAATCGTCCGTGTTGAGCAGCCTAAGGGCGTGATCGTGCAGTATGGCGGTCAGACTCCGCTGAAGCTGGCTCGTGCTCTGGAAGAAGCGGGTGTGCCAATCATCGGTACCAGTCCTGACTCCATCGACCGAGCCGAAGATCGCGAGCGCTTCCAGCAGATGGTCGAGCGCCTGAACCTGCGCCAGCCACCAAACGCTACCGCCCGTAGCGAAGAAGAGGCTCTCGCCGCCTCGAAAGTGATCGGTTATCCGCTGGTGGTGCGTCCGTCTTATGTACTCGGCGGTAGGGCGATGGAAATTGTCTACCAGGAAGAAGAGCTCAAGCGCTACATGCGCGAAGCGGTGAAGGTGTCGAATGACAGTCCGGTGCTGCTCGATCACTTCCTTAACTGCGCTATCGAAGTTGATATCGACGCGGTGTGCGACGGCGAACACGTGGTTATTGGCGCGATCATGCAGCACATCGAGCAGGCTGGCGTACACTCGGGCGACTCTGCCTGTTCCTTGCCGCCTTACTCTTTGCCGCCGCATATCCAGGACGAGATCCGGGATCAGGTCAAAAAGATGGCCCTCGAGCTCGGTGTGGTCGGCTTGATGAACGTGCAAATGGCCGTTCAGGGTGAAGACATCTTCGTGATCGAAGTGAACCCGCGTGCGTCACGCACCGTTCCCTTTGTATCGAAGTGCATCGGCGTGTCGTTAGCAATGATTGCCGCACGCGTCATGGCCGGCAAAACACTGGCGGAAGCTGGCTTGACCGAAGAGATCATTCCGAACTTCTACAGTGTCAAGGAAGCGGTATTCCCCTTCGCCAAGTTCCCGGGTGTCGATCCGATTCTCGGCCCCGAAATGAAATCCACCGGTGAGGTGATGGGTGTCGGCGACAGCTTCGCCGAAGCTTTTGCCAAGGCACAGCTAGGTGCGAGTGAAATCCTGCCGAATAGTGGATGCGCCTTCATCAGCGTGCGTGACGACGACAAGCCGCACGTTGCACAGGTCGCTCGTGATCTCGTCGAATTGGGTTTTGAAGTGGTCGCAACTGCTGGCACCGCCAAGTTGATTGAGGCTGCCGGATTGCCGGTGCGCCGCGTCAATAAGGTAACCGAGGGTCGCCCGCACGTTGTCGACATGATCAAGAATGACGAGGTCACTCTGATCATCAATACTACCGAGGGGCGTCAGTCCATCGCCGACTCCTATTCAATCCGTCGTAACGCTCTGCAGCACAAGATCTGCTGCACCACCACCTTGGCTGGTGGGCAGGCGATCTGTGAGGCGCTGAAGTTCGGTCCCGAGAAGACTGTGCGTCGTTTGCAGGATCTTCATGCAGGAATCAAGGCATGACCAAATACCCAATGACTGTCCAGGGTGCGCGTGCCCTGGAAGAAGAGCTGCACCATCTCACCAAGGTGCTTCGCCCCAAGCTCAGTCACGACATCGGCGTGGCGCGCGAACTGGGGGACCTCAAGGAAAACGCCGAGTATCATGCCGCGCGCGAACAGCAGGGCATGGTCGAAGCGCGGATTCGTGATATCGAGGGGCGTCTGCAGAATGCCCAAGTCATCGATGTCAGCAGCATCCCGCACACCGGCAAAGTGATATTCGGTACGACCGTTGAGATTGCCAATGTCGAGACCGACGAGCGTGTCACCTACCAGATCGTGGGTGAAGACGAGGCGGAGATCAAGCTGGGCAAAATTTCGGTAGGCTCGCCTATAGCACGCGCTCTGATTGGCAAGGTGGAGGGTGACGTCGCTGTGGTGAAGACTCCGGGTGGGTTGGTCGAGTTTGAGATTGTCGAGGTTCGCCATCTCTAAGCGTCAATCGATGCGGGCCGGAACCATAAGCTGGCAGCTGGCTCAGACTTTCTGGGTCGGTGGTCTTTGGCTGCTGCAGTTTGTCATGCTTCCGGCGCTCGGCAAGATTGGCCTTGCGCCGATGCTTATTGACGAAATCGCGAATAGCCTTCGCCCATTGCTGGTGGGCTTCGCTGCATTCTGTGTCGTCCTTCAGGCCGTCGTGCTGATTCAGCTCGGCGGATTGCGAAGCCTGTGGGAAGATTTGCGCGGTCAGCTTTTGCTCAGCATATTGCTGCTGGCGGCGAGTTTTTTCGTGGTGCGTGCCGGTGTCGTCCAGTCTCCGTACTGGCTGGTGTTCAGTTATCTGGTTATTGGCATGTGCGGGCTGATTCTGGTGCTGCAGGCCGCTCCCGGACGGGAGCGGTCATGACTGGCGATGCTTGCGTCAGGCTTAGGCCTGAAAACGATGTACGTTGGATAGCAGCTTGTTCACGTTGGGGTTCTTGCGATAGACCAGCGCCATCTTGCCGATGGACTGGACCAGTTCGCAGCCTCCAATCTTGCATAGCTCATCGGTTACCGCACGCCGATCCTCACGCTCGGTGATCCGCAGCTGCACCTTGATCAGCTCATGATCGTTCAAGGCGCGCTCCAGTTCGGCCTGTACGCCTTCGGTCAAGCCGTTCTCCGATACGATCAACACTGGCTTCAGATGATGGCCGATGGATTTGTACTGTTTCTTCTGCTCGTTAGTGAGCGGCATAATTCGACCCTTGCGTCAGAACCCTGAAAATGGCGGCTAGTGTAACTGACACGCTCTGAGCCGCACAGATGAGGTAACAGCTTGGCACGCTCCAAGACCAGCCCGCGTTGGCTGAAAGAACATTTTGATGACCCCTATGTGAAGATGGCGCAGCGCGACGGCTATCGTTCTCGGGCCAGCTACAAGCTTCTCGAAATACAGGAAAAGGATCGTATTCTGCGGCCAGGCATGACGGTGGTCGATCTCGGTGCGGCGCCGGGAGGCTGGTCGCAGGTCACCAGTCGAGTGATCGGTGATCGCGGGCGGCTGATCGCTTCCGATATTCTGCCCATGGACAGCATCGCGGACGTCACCTTTGTGCTCGGTGACTTTACTGAAGACCAGGTGTTCGCCGAGATCCTTCAGGCCATCGGTGAAACCCAAGTGGACCTTGTGATTTCCGATATGGCCCCCAATATGAGTGGGGTGAAGGTCGCTGACCAGGCGCGAGCGATGTTTCTTTGCGAGCTTGCGCTGGATCTGGCCATGCGAGTGTTGCGCCCAGGTGGCGATTTTCTGATCAAGATTTTTCAGGGGGATGGTTTCGATGCCTACCTGAAGGATGTCAGACAGAATTTCGACAAGGTACAGATGCGCAAACCCTTGTCCTCAAGGGATCGCTCCCGGGAACAGTATCTGCTGGCGCGCGGTTATCGGGGTGATGGCAACGAGATGCAAGCGCTGCGGTCTTAACCGCACGGGGACTGAAACTATTCTGGCAAATGCCAGCCGTGAAATTACGGGCTAGCATGTTTCATATCGGGTTACAGACCGAGCTGCGTGTTCAGCTACGTTGTGTAGTAAGTTAGGCCGAGAGCGAACCATCGGCCGTCATGCAGGCTCCCGACAATACGCCTGCTCTAGAGGGTAGTGAATTGAACGACATGGCAAAAAACCTGATTTTGTGGTTGATCATTGCCGCTGTCCTAGTGACGGTGATGAACAACTTTTCCAGCCCTACCGAGCCGCAGACGCTCAACTATTCCGATTTCATCGAGCAGGTCAAAGAAGGCCAAGTCGAGCGCGTGACCGTTGACGGTTTCGTCATTACCGGAAAGCGCAGTGACGGCGAGACCTTTAAAACCATTCGGCCTGCGATTCAGGACAATGGTCTGATCGGTGACCTCATCAACAACGATGTGGTGATCGAAGGCAAACAGCCCGAGCAGCAGAGCATCTGGACGCAGCTATTGGTGGCGAGCTTCCCGATTCTAGTGATCATTGCTGTCTTCATGTTTTTCATGCGTCAGATGCAAGGCGGCGCTGGCGGCAAGGGTGGGCCGATGAGCTTTGGCAAGAGCAAGGCTCGGCTATTGTCTGAAGACCAGGTCAAGACGACGTTCGCTGATGTTGCGGGTTGTGACGAGGCCAAGGAAGAAGTTACCGAGTTGGTCGAGTTCCTGCGTGATCCGGGCAAGTTTCAAAGGCTTGGGGGGCG
The DNA here is from genome assembly GCF_000970615.1 of Pseudomonas sp. 10B238. Taxonomy (NCBI): domain Bacteria; kingdom Pseudomonadati; phylum Pseudomonadota; class Gammaproteobacteria; order Pseudomonadales; family Pseudomonadaceae; genus Pseudomonas; species Pseudomonas sp. 10B238. Next base: position 271,498 of record NZ_KQ033932.1, on the reverse strand, counting down.
TATTCCACGCGGTGTGCTGATGGTCGGTTCGCCGGGTACTGGTAAGACGCTGTTGGCTAAAGCGGTTGCAGGTGAGGCCAAGGTCCCATTCTTTACGATCTCCGGTTCCGATTTCGTTGAGATGTTCGTTGGTGTGGGTGCCAGCCGCGTGCGCGACATGTTTGAGCAAGCCAAGAAGCACGCACCGTGCATCATTTTCATCGACGAGATTGACGCCGTCGGGCGCCATCGCGGTGCAGGTCTCGGTGGCGGTCACGACGAGCGGGAGCAGACGCTGAACCAGTTGCTGGTCGAAATGGACGGTTTCGAAATGAATGACGGCATCATCGTCATTGCTGCCACTAACCGTCCGGATGTCCTCGATCCTGCCCTGCTTCGCCCCGGCCGTTTCGATCGTCAGGTGGTTGTTGGACTGCCCGATATTCGTGGTCGCGAACAGATCCTGAAAGTACATATGCGCAAGGTTCCGCTTGGCGATAGTGTCGAGCCGGCTTTGATTGCGCGTGGAACTCCTGGATTTTCAGGCGCTGACTTGGCCAATCTTGTCAACGAAGCATCGTTGTTTGCTGCGCGCGCTGGTAAGCGTGTGGTTGAAATGAAAGAGTTCGAGCTGGCCAAGGACAAGATCATGATGGGCGCTGAGCGCAAGTCGATGGTCATGTCCGAGAAGGAGCGGCTCAATACGGCCTACCACGAGGCGGGTCACGCCATCGTTGGACGCGTCGTTCCGGAACACGATCCGGTCTATAAGGTATCGATCATTCCCCGCGGCAGAGCATTGGGAGTGACGATGTTCCTGCCTGAGGAAGACCGCTACAGCCTTTCCAAGCGCGCCTTGATCAGTCAGATCTGTTCGCTATTCGGGGGACGGATCGCAGAGGAAATGACGCTCGGCTTTGAAGGTGTTACGACCGGCGCGTCCAATGACATCATGCGCGCTACCCAGCTGGCTCGTAACATGGTTACCAAGTGGGGGTTGTCCGAAAAGTTGGGCCCGCTGATGTACGCGGAGGAAGAGGGTGAAGTTTTCCTTGGTCGCAGTGCGGGTAGTCAGCACACAAATGTGTCAGGTGACACTGCGAAGCTGATCGATCTCGAGGTTCGTAGCATCATCGATCAATGCTATGGCACAGCGAAACAGATTCTCGCCGACAACCGTGACAAGCTTGATGTTATGGCTGAGACGCTGATGAAGTACGAGACCATCGACGCTGATCAGATTGATGACATCATGGCTGGCCGGACTCCGCGCGAGCCGCGGGACTGGCAGGACGGCTCCGGCCCAACCGGAACGCCCGTTCAGCCTGAAAGCGGCCGCCCACAGACGCCGATTGGTGGCCCAGCTGGCGAGCACTAAGCTAAGGCTGAGTTAGATGAGTGAAAAGTCGTTCTCGACCCGGCTGTCCTGTGGCAGCCGGGTTCTTGATTTAGCGCGCCCGCATGTCATGGGTATTCTGAACGTTACGCCCGATTCGTTCTCCGATGGCGGCCAGCATGCTAGTGTCGATGCTGCGCTGCGGCACGCCGCCGCAATGGTGGTGGCGGGTGCGACGTTGATCGACGTAGGTGGGGAGTCGACTCGCCCGGGTGCAAGCATTGTTTCGCCAATCGAAGAGCTTGAGCGTGTTGCGCCTGTGGTAGAGGCGATTGCCCGTGAGCTTGACGTGATTATTTCGGTGGACACCTCGACACCTGCCGTGATTCGCGAGACGGCCCGACTTGGTGCGGGTTTAATCAATGATGTCCGTTCGTTGTCTCGTGATGGGGCCCTGGATGCGGCAGCAGACAGCGGACTGCCGGTGTGCCTGATGCATATGCGGGGTGAGCCTGGTGATATGCAGAACGATCCTCGCTATGACGATGTCACCAGCGAGGTCGTGAGCTTCTTGCGTGGGCGTATGGAGGTTTGCTTGGCTGCAGGCATCCCTGACGACCGGATTGTGCTCGATCCGGGGTTCGGCTTCGCGAAGACCCTCTCTCATAATCTGCATCTGTTCAACAGGCTGGAACAACTCCATGTGTTGGGGCGGCCATTGCTTGTTGGCGTTTCCCGCAAGAGTATGGTCGGCCAAGTTTTGCAGCGCGACGTGGCGCACCGTCTATATGGAAGTTTGGCGCTTGCAGCGCTGGCTGTAGTGAAGGGGGCTGGCATCCTCCGGGTGCATGACGTGGCCGAAACGGTTGATGTGGTTCGAATGATTGCCGCAGTGCAAGCGGCAGAATAGGGATTAATTCATGGGTAGAAAGTACTTCGGCACCGATGGCATTCGGGGTCATGTCGGCCAATTTCCGATCACGCCGGAATTTATGCTGAGGCTTGGTTGGGCGGCGGGTATGGCATTTCGTAAGCACGGGAAATGTCGCATTCTGATCGGCAAAGACACGCGGATATCCGGATACATGTTCGAATCTGCGCTGCAGGCTGGGCTGTCTGCCGCAGGCGCCGATGTATTGCTTTTGGGGCCCATGCCTACCCCGGCAGTTGCGTATCTAACGCGCACCTTCCATGCCGATGCCGGCATCGTAATCAGTGCCTCGCATAATCCGCATCACGATAATGGGATCAAGTTCTTCTCCGGGCGCGGAACGAAACTGCCTGATGAAGTTGAGCTGATGATCGAGGAGCTGCTCGACACGCCGATGACGGTGGTTGATTCGGTGCAGCTCGGTAAAGCTTCGCGGATTAACGATGCAGCGGGGCGCTATATCGAATTCTGTAAAAGCAGCGTGCCGACCAGTACCGATTTCAGCGGTATGAAAATCGTGCTCGATTGCGCTCACGGAGCTACTTACAAGGTGGCGCCTAGTGTCTTCCGAGAACTTGGTGCCGAAGTGGTGGTTATCGCTGCTCAGCCAGATGGGTTGAATATCAACGCTGATGTGGGGTCCACTCATGTAGCGCAGTTGCAGAGGGCTGTGATCGAGCAGGGTGCAGACCTTGGTATCGCCTTCGATGGTGACGGCGACCGCGTGATGATGGTCGATCATACCGGGGCCCAAGTAGATGGTGATGAGCTGCTTTACATCATCGCCACTGACCTGCAGGACCGCGACCGCCTGGTAGGTGGTGTTGTCGGAACTTTGATGAGCAACCTTGGTTTGGAGCTGGCGCTCAAGGCGCGTGATATCCCCTTCATTCGCGCCAAAGTCGGGGATCGTTATGTGATGGCGGAAATGCTTGAGCGCGACTGGGTGCTCGGTGGCGAAAACTCAGGTCACATTGTCTGCGCGCAGCATGCCACCACGGGGGATGCCATTATCGCCGCGCTCCAGGTTGTGCTCGCTTTAAAACGCCGCGGGTGCAGCCTGGCACAGGAGCGTCTGGCTTGGAGTAAATGCCCCCAAGTGTTGATAAACGTTCGGTTCCGCGGTGATATGGATCCGATTGCACATCCTCAGGTTCAGGCAGTCTGTGACAGCGTTACAGAACGGATGGCAGGGCGGGGGCGCGTGCTGTTGCGCAAGTCCGGGACCGAGCCTTTGGTGCGGGTGATGGTCGAAGGCGATGATGAAAGTCAGGTTCGCTGTTACGCTGAGGAACTAGCGAACGCTGTAACGCAAGTTTGTGCGTGATTGCCGCTTGCCAGAGGTGTTTTCGTTGAGTACCATCTGCGCCCACTTTGACCGACGAGGTAAAGCATGCGTCGCCCATTGGTAGCTGGTAACTGGAAAATGAACGGTACCCGCGCCAGCGTCGCAGAGCTGATCGAGGCGCTTCGCCAGCAGGGCATTCCTGAAATGGTCGAGGTGGTGGTGTTTCCGACCACTCTGCACCTGATGCAGGTTGTGAGTGGCCTGGAAGACATGGCAATCGCCGTAGGTGCTCAGGACTGTGCGGTGGATGCTGGCTTTGGTGCATTGACGGGCGAGGAGTCCGCCTCTCAGCTGGCTGATGCGGGTTCCAGTTGGGTGTTGGTTGGCCACTCTGAGCGGCGCCTGATTTTGGGCGAAAGTGACGAGGTGGTAAGCAAAAAGTTTGCAGCAGCATTGGCGTGCGGTATGACTCCGGTGCTGTGTCTGGGCGAGACGCTGGAGCAGCGTCAGGCTGGGCAGACTCTTGAAGTGGTTGAGCGTCAGCTGGCTCGCATTTTGGCTGATGCCGGGGTTTCCGCTTTTGAGGGGGCGGTTGTGGCGTACGAGCCGGTCTGGGCTATAGGTACCGGGCTGACGGCGACGCCGCAACAGGCTCAGGAAGTACATTCGGCTATTCGAGAGCAGCTGTCCCGTGAGGATCAACGTATCGCCGAAGGCGTGCGGCTCCTGTACGGTGGCAGTGTAAAGGCGGAAAATGCTGCCGAGCTTTTTGGCATGCCGGATATCGATGGGGGGCTTATCGGTGGCGCCTCTCTGAAAGCGAATGATTTCGGTGCGATCTGTCGTGCCGCAGGGAACTGATCAGATGTTGCAAACTGTTGTGATTGTGGTGCATCTGCTGGTTGCCATTGGCGTGGTTGCGTTGGTGTTGCTGCAGCAAGGTAAGGGGGCTGACGCAGGTGCGTCCTTTGGTTCGGGTGCTTCGGCAACTGTGTTCGGAAGCCAAGGTTCTTCTACCTTTCTGAGTCGTTTTACTGCTATACTCGCCTGCGTTTTTTTCGCTACAAGCTTGGGTTTGGCGTTTTTTGCAACGCGCCAGGCTGACCAGGTTTCGGGCGCAGGCCTGCCGGATCCGGCAGTGCTGGAAGTTCCGGCGAGCAAGCCGGTAGTGGAAGATGTACCTGTTCTGGAAAGTGCTCCGTCCGCGCCTGTTGCAGATGAAGTGCCTCAGCTGCAGGAGTAAGACTAAGGTTTTTGCCGAGGTGGTGGAATTGGTAGACACGCTACCTTGAGGTGGTAGTGGCCATAGGCTGTAGGGGTTCGAGTCCCCTCCTCGGTACCAAACAAGCAGGCCCGCAGATGCGGGCTTTCTTGTTTTTAGTGTTTAGGTTGACCTGGTTTTGGTGCGGTCGTATAATTCGTGCCCAGTTTGACGCGGGGTGGAGCAGTCTGGTAGCTCGTCGGGCTCATAACCCGAAGGTCGTTGGTTCAAATCCAGCCCCCGCAACCAGTTGATGAAAAGCCCCTGTTAAGGGGCTTTTTATTAGCTTCAAGCCAGGTCGCCGGCATTCACAGGCGATCATCATGGATGGGCGTTTCGCCCATTTTTCATTTGTACGGCATGCACGAGGGACTTCGATGTCGAGCAAGCTAGAACAGTTGCAGGCCTTGATGGCCCCAGTGGTAGAGGCCCTCGGCTATCAATGCTGGGGCATCGAATTCATATCACAGGGCCGGCATTCTCTGTTGCGCGTCTATATCGATAATCCCAACGGGATACTTGTCGATGACTGCGAAAAGGTTAGCCGTCAACTGAGTGGTGTGCTCGACGTTGAAGACCCGATCAGCTCCGATTACACGCTTGAAGTGTCTTCACCTGGTATGGATCGGCCGCTGTTCACACTTGAGCAGTACGAGGCGCACGTCGGCGAACAGGTCAAAATAAAGCTGCGCTCGCCCTTCGAGGGTCGGCGCAATTTCCAAGGTCTTTTGCGCGGGATCGAGGCACAGGATGTGGTGGTGCTGGTCGATGATCACGAATATCTGCTGCCAATCGATATGATCGACAAGGCCAACATAATTCCCCGTTTTGAGTGAATCGCGGATCCCGCGGACCCCAATGGATTGCGATAGGCGAGGCGTACGATGAGCAAAGAAGTACTGCTGGTTGTGGAGTCGGTATCCAACGAAAAAGGCGTACCGGCCAGTGTGATCTTCGAAGCGTTGGAGCTGGCTCTGGCCACTGCTACCAAGAAGCGCTTCGAAGATGAAGTTGACCTGCGGGTCGAGATTAATCGGCAGAACGGTAGCTATGAAACCTTCCGCCGCTGGACAGTGGTAGAGGAAGAGGATTTCGACGATCCGGCCCATCAGCTGACCACGGACATGAAGCAGGCACAAGAAGCCAACGCCAAGGTTGGTGATGTGCTCGAAGAAAAGATCGACTCCATCGAGTTTGGTCGGATTGCTGCTCAGACCGCCAAGCAAGTCATCGTGCAGAAAGTCCGCGAGGCTGAGCGCGCCCAGGTCGTCGAGGCTTATCGCGATCGGCTCGGCGAGATCATTTCCGGCACTGTGAAGAAAGTGACCCGTGACAGCGTGATCGTTGATCTGGGTAACAATGCCGAAGCACTGCTGGCTCGGGAAGATATCATCGCTCGCGAAACCTTCCGCGTTGGTGCCCGAGTGCGTGCGCTGCTCAAAGAAATTCGCACCGAGAACCGCGGACCGCAATTGATTCTTTCGCGTACGGCGCCGCAGATGCTCATCGAGCTTTTCCGCATTGAAGTGCCAGAAATTGCGGAAGGCCTGATCGAGGTGATGGCCGCCTCACGTGATCCGGGCTCTCGCGCCAAGATCGCAGTGCGCTCGAAAGACAAGCGGATCGATCCGCAGGGTGCCTGTATTGGTATGCGCGGTTCGCGCGTACAGGCCGTCTCTGGGGAGATTGGCGGTGAGCGTGTCGACATCGTGCTGTGGGACGAGAACCCTGCACAATTCGTCATCAATGCAATGGCCCCGGCTGAAGTGGCTGCCATCATCGTCGACGAAGATGCCCACGCCATGGATATCGCGGTTGGCGAAGACAACTTGGCTCAAGCCATCGGTCGTGGTGGTCAGAACGTTCGCCTCGCCAGTCAATTGACCGGCTGGACGCTGAATGTGATGACCGAGGCAGACATCCAGAGCAAGCAGCAAGAAGAAACCGGCGACATTCTGCGCAACTTCATCGAAGAGCTGGACGTCGATGAAGAGCTGGCACAAGTACTGGTCGAGGAAGGTTTCACTTCGCTCGAAGAGATCGCCTACGTTCCAATGGAGGAAATGCTCGGCATTGAAGGCTTCGACGAAGATATCGTCAATGAGCTGAGAACCCGCGCTAAAGATCGTTTACTGACTAAAGCGATCGCAACGGAAGAAAAACTGGCAGACGCCCAGCCAGCCGAGGATTTGCTCGCGTTGGAAGGCATGGACAAGACACTGGCGGTCGAGTTGGCAATGCGAGGTGTTATCACCCGCGAAGACCTGGCCGAGCAGTCAATTGACGACCTGCTCGACATAGACGGCATAGATCAAGAGCGTGCCGGCAAGCTGATCATGGCCGCCCGAGCCCATTGGTTCGAGTAAGTAATTAGCGGCCTGAGGAGAGAGATGCATGACGCAAGTCACGGTGAAAGAACTGGCCCAGGTGGTCGACACACCGGTCGAGCGACTGCTACAGCAGATGCGTGAGGCAGGACTGTCGCACACCAGCGCCGAGCAAGTAGTGACCGATAACGAAAAGCAAGCCCTGTTGGCGCACCTTAAGAGCAGCCATGGGGCTAAAGTGGCCGAGCCAAGCAAGATCACCTTGCAGCGCAAAACCACGACCAAGTTGAAAGTGAGTAACAGCAAGACCATCAGCGTTGAAGTGCGCAAGAAGAAAACCTTCGTCAAGCGCAGCCCTGATGAGATCGAAGCTGAGAAGCAGCGCGAGCTCGAAGAGCAGCGCGCCGCCGAGGAAGCTGCTCGTCAAAAGGCGGCAGAAGAAGCACGGCAGCGGGCCGAGGAAGAAGCGCGCCGTCAGGCTGAGTCTTCCAAGACTGAAACGCCAGCCGCCGTCTCTCCCGAGCCTGTCGCAGCTGTTGCGCCTGAGTCCGTACCGGTTACGCCTACTGCTCCTGTTGAGGATCGCAAGAAGGATGAGCCACGTCGTCCGGACAAGGCCCGTAGTGAAGACGACGAACGTCGTGATCGCAAGCAGGCTCAACATCGTCCTTCGTTGAAAGCAAAGGCGCCGCTGTCGCGTACTGCGCGTAGTGGCGAAGACGACGCTGACGGCTTCCGTCGCGGTGGGCGTGGCAAATCGAAGCTGAAGAAGCGCAACGCGCATGGCTTCCAGAGCCCGACCGGCCCGGTCATTCGTGAAGTTGCCATTGGTGAGACCATCACTGTTGGCGATTTGGCGCAGCAGATGTCGGTCAAGGCCGCCGAAGTCATCAAGTTCATGTTCAAGATGGGTACCCCGGTGACCATCAACCAGGTGCTTGATCAGGAAACCGCACAGCTGATCGCAGAAGAGCTCGGCCACAAGGTCAAGCTGGTCAGCGACAACGCGCTTGAAGAGCAGCTGGCTGAGCTGTTGAAGTTCGAAGGTGAGGCGATTACACGTGCTCCGGTTGTGACCGTTATGGGTCACGTCGACCACGGTAAGACGTCGCTGCTCGACTACATTCGTCGCGCCAAGGTGGCTGCTGGCGAAGCGGGCGGTATCACGCAGCACATCGGCGCCTACCATGTGGAAACGGATCGCGGCATGGTCACCTTCCTCGACACCCCTGGCCACGCCGCGTTTACCGCGATGCGTGCTCGTGGTGCACAAGCGACCGATATCGTGATCCTTGTGGTAGCAGCCGATGACGGCGTGATGCCGCAGACCATCGAGGCGATCCAGCATGCTAAGGCTGCTGGTGTTCCGCTGGTGGTTGCGGTGAACAAGATCGACAAGCCTGGCGCCGATCTCGATCGGATTCGTAGCGAGTTGTCTGTTCACGAAGTAACGTCGGAAGAATGGGGCGGTGATACGCCGTTCGTGTCGGTATCCGCGAAGATGGGTACTGGCGTGGATGACCTGCTCGAGGCGGTGCTGCTGCAGGCCGAGATCCTCGAACTCACCGCTACCCCGTCGGCTCCAGGTCGTGGTGTTGTGGTCGAGTCGCGTTTGGATAAAGGCCGCGGCCCGGTTGCTACCGTTCTGGTTCAGGACGGTACGCTACGCCAGGGCGATATGGTGCTTGTCGGGTCGAACTACGGCCGTATCCGCGCCATGCTCGATGAGAACGGCAAATCGATCAAGGAAGCAGGACCTTCGATTCCGGTCGAGATTCTTGGCCTCGACGGTACACCGGACGCAGGTGACGAACTCAGCGTGCTCGCTGACGAGAAGAAGGCGCGTGAAGTGGCCTTGTTCCGTCAGGGCAAGTTCCGCGAAGTGAAGCTGGCCCGTGCGCATGCCGGCAAGTTGGAAAACATCTTCGAGAACATGGGGCAGGAAGAGAAGAAGACGCTTAACATCGTCCTCAAATCCGATGTTCGTGGATCGTTGGAAGCGCTGCAAGGTTCGCTTAGCGGCCTGGGTAACGACGAGGTGCAGGTTCGTGTCATCGGTGGCGGTGTCGGTGGTATCACCGAGAGCGACGCCAACCTGGCGCTGGCATCCAACGCTGTTCTGTTTGGTTTCAACGTGCGTGCCGACGCTGGTGCGCGCAAGATCGTCGAACAGGAAGGTCTGGATCTGCGGTACTACAACGTTATCTACGACATCATAGAAGACGTCAAAAAGGCCCTGACCGGCATGCTGGGCAGCGATGTTCGCGAGAACATTCTCGGTATTGCAGAGGTTCGGGACGTGTTCCGCTCACCGAAGTTTGGTGCCGTGGCTGGTTGCATGGTCATCGAAGGCATGGTGCACCGCAATCGTCCGATCCGCGTCCTGCGCGACGATGTGGTCATCTTCGAAGGCGAGCTGGAATCCCTGCGTCGCTTCAAGGACGACGTTGCGGAAGTGCGTGCCGGAATGGAGTGCGGTATCGCGGTGAAGAGTTACAACGACGTCAAAGCTGGCGACAAGATCGAAGTGTTCGAGAAAGTCGAAGTGGCGCGTTCGCTCTAACAGCAGCTGTTAGGCAAATCGGCGGCAAGCTTTCAGGAGAGATCCGGGAAGCTTGCCGTTTGCCTTTGCAGCACGACGTTTTTTTTAGGTTAGCAGCTTGCTGCTCAAGGCAGATTTTATGGCCAAAGAATTCAGCCGTACCCAGCGTATTGGCGATCAGATGCAGCGCGAGTTGGCGCAGCTCATCCAGCGTGAAGTTAAGGATCCCCGTCTGGGTCTGATAACCATCACGGCAGTCGAGGTCAGTCGTGACCTGTCCCATGCCAAGATTTTCATTACGGTCATGGGCAAGGATGACGATGAAGATGCGGTCAAGGGCAATCTCCGGATTCTCAACGATGCCAGCGGTTTCCTGCGAATGCAGCTGGGCAAGGCGATGAAGCTTCGGACCGTGCCGCAGTTGCATTTCAACTATGACGCCAGCGTGCGTCGTGGCGTCGAATTGACGTCGCTCATCGAGCGAGCGGTAGCGGAAGACCGCAAGCACAGCGACGATCTTGGAGAGTAAGGTTTGGCCCAGGTAAAACGCATCCGCCGCGCGGTCAGCGGCATCATTCTTCTCGACAAACCCCGCGGCTTCACATCGAACGCCGCGCTGCAGAAAGTTCGCTGGTTGCTCAACGCCGAGAAGGCCGGGCATACCGGTAGTCTGGACCCGCTGGCGACCGGTGTTCTGCCACTGTGTTTCGGGGAAGCTACTAAGTTCTCTCAATATTTGCTGGATGCTGATAAGGGCTACGAGACCGTTGCCCAACTCGGTGTGACCACTACCACGGCCGATGCAGAAGGTGAGGTGATCGAGCGTAAGCCTGTCGCCGTCAGCCAAGCGCAGCTAGAGGCGCTTTTGCCACAGTTTCGCGGTGATCTGCAGCAAGTGCCGCCGATGTATTCGGCACTTAAACGCGATGGCCAACCGCTGTACAAGCTGGCGCGAGCTGGAGAGGTAGTGGAGCGCGAGCCGCGTTCTGTTACCATTGCGCGCTTGGATTTGCTGTCGCTTGAAGATGACCGTGCGCGATTGGCGGTTGCCTGTAGCAAAGGCACCTATATCCGGACGTTGGTCGAGGATATCGGGCATGCGCTGGGTTGTGGTGCGCACGTCGCCGAACTGCGTAGAACTCAAGCAGGGCCGTTCGATCTCAGCCAGACGGTCAGTCTTGAAGAGCTGGAACGAGTGCACGCAGAAGGGGGCGCTGAGGCGGTTGATGCCTTTCTGAAACCGGTGGATAGCGGGCTTGAACATTGGCCTCTACTGCAACTTTCAGAGCACAGCGCGTTTTATTGGTTGCATGGGCAGCCGGTACGCGCCCCGGAAGCGCCGAAGTTCGGCATGCTGCGAGTGCAGGATCATAATGGTCGCTTCATCGGTATCGGTGAGGTGAGCGAAGACGGGCGTATTGCGCCGCGTCGACTGATTCGGTCGGAATGACCGATACGCAGCTTACCTTTAAGGTGTGCAGCGTTACGAGGATGGCTGTTGGCAGGCACGGTCACACCTCTTTTAAAACACGGGACATGTCCCGGCCTGTTCATAGAAGGAGCCCATCATGGCACTTAGCGTTGAAGAAAAAGCTCAGATCGTTAGCGAGTACCAGCAAGCTGAAGGTGATACCGGTTCGCCGGAAGTGCAGGTTGCCCTGCTGACCACCAACATCAACAAGCTGCAAGGTCACTTCAAGGCCAACGGTAAAGATCACCACTCGCGTCGTGGTCTGATTCGTATGGTTAACCAGCGCCGCAAGCTGCTGGATTACCTGAAGGGCAAGGACACCACTCGTTACAGCACCCTGATCGGTCGTCTGGGTCTGCGTCGCTAAGCGATGCTGGTGCGAAGCTGAATGCCAAAGCTGGAAGTAGGGCTCGCCCTGCTTCCAGCTTTTGCCTTTCAGAGGTACACCTCTGGACAGCGTTTGGGTTCGATACCCGCCACTGCCCAAGCATTCGGATAAAGCGCTTCGCGCGAGGCATGGCCCGCGAGGCGTGAGTCAAGTTTCCCCAAGGCAACATAGAGAAGGAACCACCGTGAACCCGGTAATCAAGAAATTCCAATTCGGTCAATCGACCGTAACCCTCGAGACTGGCCGTATCGCCCGTCAAGCCAGCGGCGCCGTACTGGTCACCGTTGATGACGACGTGACCGTGCTGGTTGCCGTCACCGGCGCCAAAACTGCTGATCCGAGCAAGGGCTTTTTCCCGCTCTCGGTCCACTATCAGGAAAAAACCTACGCAGCCGGCAAGATTCCAGGCGGTTTCTTCAAGCGTGAAGCGCGCCCTTCCGAAAAGGAAACCCTGACCTCGCGCCTGATCGACCGTCCGATCCGTCCTCTGTTTCCTGAAGGCTTCCAGAACGAAGTCCAGGTGATTTGTACTGTCGTTTCGACCAGCAAGAAGACTGATCCGGACATCGCTGCGATGATCGGTACTTCGGCTGCGCTGGCGATTTCCGGCATCCCGTTCAACGGTCCGATCGGTGCTGCTCGCGTTGCCTTCCACCCGGAAACCGGCTACCTGCTGAACCCGACTTACGAGCAGCTCAAGGCCTCGAGCCTGGACATGGTCGTTGCCGGTACCAAAGATGCCGTACTGATGGTCGAGTCGGAAGCCAAAGAACTAACCGAAGACCAGATGCTGGGCGCGGTACTGTTCGCTCACGACGAGTTCCAGGCCGTAGTGCAGGCCGTTACCGAGTTGGCAGCCGAAGCGGGCAAGCCGACCTGGGATTGGCAGCCAAAGGCTGAAAATACCCAGCTGCTCAATGCCATTCGCAGCGAATTCGGCGAGGCGATCTCGCAGGCATACACCATCACCATCAAGCAGGACCGCTACGCGCGTCTGGGTGAGCTGAAAGATCAGGTCGTTGCCAAGTTCTCCGGTGAAGAAGGCCAGCCGACAGCTGGCGAAGTCAAAGAAGCCTTCGGCGAAATCGAGTACCGCACCGTTCGCGAGAACATCGTCAACGGTAAGCCGCGCATCGATGGTCGCGACACCCGCACTGTTCGTGGTCTGAACATTGAGGTCGGTGTACTCGACAAGACCCACGGCTCGGCGCTGTTCACCCGTGGTGAAACCCAGGCGCTGGTCGTTGCCACCCTCGGCACTGCCCGTGATGCGCAGCTGCTCGACACCCTGGAAGGCGAGAAGAAAGATCCCTTCATGCTGCACTACAACTTCCCGCCTTACTCGGTGGGCGAGTGTGGCCGCATGGGCGCTACCGGTCGCCGCGAAATCGGTCACGGCCGTCTGGCTCGCCGTTCGGTTGCTGCAATGCTGCCGAGCGCTGACGAATTTCCCTACACCATTCGCGTGGTGTCGGAAATCACCGAGTCGAACGGCTCCAGCTCTATGGCTTCGGTCTGCGGTGCTTCGCTCGCGCTGATGGATGCCGGCGTGCCGATGAAAGCGCCGGTAGCCGGTATTGCCATGGGTCTGGTCAAGGAAGGCGAAAAGTTCGCGGTTCTGACCGACATTCTGGGTGACGAAGATCACCTGGGTGACATGGACTTCAAGGTGGCCGGTACCTCCAAGGGCGTGACCGCGCTGCAGATGGATATCAAGATCCAGGGCATCACCGAAGAGATCATGGAGATCGCGCTGGGTCAGGCGCTTGAAGCGCGTCTGAACATTCTCGGCCAGATGAACCAGGTCATCGGTCAGTCGCGTACAGAGCTGTCGGCCAACGCGCCGACCATGATTGCGATGAAGATCGACCAAGACAAGATCCGCGACGTTATCGGCAAGGGTGGCGCGACCATTCGCAGCATCTGCGAAGAGACCAAAGCCTCGATCGATATCGAAGATGACGGCTCGATCAAGATCTTCGGTGAGACCAAGGAAGCTGCAGAAGCCGCCAAGCAGCGGGTTCTGGGTATCACCGCTGAGGCTGAGATCGGCAAGATCTACGTCGGCAAAGTTGAGCGCATCGTCGACTTCGGCGCATTCGTCAACATCCTCCCAGGCAAGGATGGTCTGGTGCATATCTCGATGCTGAGCGATCAGCGCGTCGAGAAGGTGACCGACGTGCTCAAGGAAGGCCAGGAAGTGAAGGTCCTGGTGTTGGACGTCGACAACCGCGGCCGTATCAAACTGTCGATCAAGGATGTGGCTGCTGCCGAAGCATCAGGCGCATAAAGCATCCCAGTGACAAGAAGAGCCCCTCGGGGCTCTTTTTTTTGCGGCGGCGAAATGCTGGTCAAAACGTTGCGCGCGTTGAGCGCATTGCAGTCTGCACGCTTCGCTTGATCGAAACATGCAGAGTGCTAGTGGCAGAGCGGCACTACTATGCCTTATGTCGTTGAATATTAAGAATATTTATAAATCCTTAGCTTGGCACGTAGCTTGCGACCTATTAGGTGAATCTGCGGAGACATACCGCAGTTACTATGAGAAAACAGGAGTGCCACTCATGAACAAGATCCAGACCTCTATTACTGCTGCCACCATTGCGACTGCCTTGAGCTTGCCGCTGGCAGGGGCTGCGTTCGCCGACACCACGCCTGCATTTGACGAGGCCCAACCAATGATGTTGGCCGCCAGTGACACCATGGACGCTGCTGAGCACACCGCAGACGAAGCGGGCGAGGCGATGTCTGACACCTGGATCACCACCAAAGTTAAATCTGCTCTGCTTGCTGGCGACTCGACTCCAGGCATGGAGATTGAAGTCGAAACCAACAACGGCGTGGTTTCACTGTCCGGTACTGTGGCCACCGAAGCACAGCGTGAGATGGCCATCGACAAGGCCAAGACGATCGAAGGCGTCAAAGACGTTTCTGCAGACGGTCTGAAAGCGGTCGACTAACGGGTCAGGTAACACTGAAACCCGCTGCTTGCAGCGGGTTTTTTTTGTCGCCGGTCAGCCTCGTTCGCTATCGATGTTGCTGAGGCGGTTACCCTCGAAGCGCAGAAAATGGTACATGCCATTGGTGGGGCCATAGGTCCATTCTTCAATCTGCACCTCCTGACGAAAACCGTATTCGTCGACCAGCTCCCTATACCCGGTCAGTGCACGGCTGGTGGGCTCACCGCACTTGGCTTGTACTTCGGCTGTCGAGGCTCGCAGGCTTACCAGGTTGCTTCCACAGCGAAAGGTCGAGGAGGCCTGCGCCAGTGCACAGAACGTGATGGTAAGCGCAGCCAGTACGGCACTTTTTTGCATGGTGACTCCCTGATCAATTAGCTCGGCTGGTTTCGATCCGTACCAGTCGGTTTCCCTCGAATGTGAGGATATTGAATACCCCATTGTCGGGGCCGTATACCCATTCCTCGCGCATCATTTCCCGGCGTTGGTTTGGGCCCAGTGTGTAGCCCACCAGATCACGCTGAACAGGTTGGCCACATTTACGCTCGACCTCAAAGGTGCGGTCGCCTGTGTTGATCAGGTTGCTTCCACAGCGGAGGGTGTCTGCGCCGGCTATTGAACTCGCCAAGCTGGCCGCGAACAGGAAGACCATCTTCCAATGACGCCCGATTGTTCTCATTCCGCCTCCAAATGCAGCACCGTTGGGACTCCACCGTCCTGGACAGTCTGGGTGATGCCGGTATCGAGCAGGTACACCCTGTCCGCAGCCAGCCCTGCGTTGTCTACCAGATAGTCCTTGATGCTGGCGGCCCGTGCACGGCTCAGGCGCCGCAGGAGTGCCGTGCTGGTTTCACGGCTGCTTAGAATCGCTTGCCGAAGCTGCCGCGTGCGGGCTTCAGCATCGAGACTTTGCCACTCGGCGGGTGGTTGTTGCTGCAGGCGGCTGCGATAGATTCCTTCCAACATGGCGGCCTTTTCTTCTTCACCGATTTCGAGCATGGATGGATCGGCGGGAACGGTATCACCACGTCGCTGCAAAACTTTATACCAGGTCTGCTGATATTCACGCTCCAGCCACTGTTCGGCGAGCAGTGCGCCATCAACTGCCGGAGCACCCATGCCTTCGACCTCCAGGCGGAGTACAGGGCGCTCCTTGAGTGCGCTGGCCAGCGCGTCGAGGTTGCTGCGCGCTCTGCTGTCCAGTTCGCTGCTACCGGGCAGGAATAGAATTTGGCTAAGATCCGCCTGTTCACGACCGACGAGTCCTCCAAGGAATTTGAAGGGCGACTTGGCTGCCCGTACTACCAGATTGCGCAACGTCTGCCAGATGATGGGCACCACGTCGAACTGCGGATTCTTGAGATCTCCCTGTACGGGAATCTTCAGCGCAATGGTGCCGCTACTGTCTTTCAATAGCGCCACCGCAAGGCGCACCGGCAGATCTACGGCCTGCTCGCTGTCAACTTTTTCGCCTAGCTGCAGCTCTTCCAGCACCACTTCGTTTTCAGCGTTCAGCTGCCCTTGCTGGATACGGTAATGCAAATCCAGGTTAAGCCGTCCCTTGCGAATGCGATAGCCCGCGAACTTGGCGGAATAGGGCGAGAGCGTGGTCAGCTCGACCTGCCTGAAGCGGGTGGTGATGTCGAGGCTCTGGAGCGGCTCGAAAGGCGTCAGGCTGCCCTCGATGCTCACGGGTGCGTAACGATCAACTTTGCCCTCTATATCAACGCTGGCAGCGTTGTGCTGACGATTATCGAGGGTGCCGATGCTACCGCCGAGATCTTGGATAGCAGTGATGAAGGGCGGGCGCAGACTGAGGTCGGAGAAGTTGGCTGAGCCGTCAGCTATCTGAATACCGCCAATCCGCAACGCGAAGGGCACGTCTGGCTCGTCTGGGGAGGCGGGTGCTTCGGAGGGTGGAGCCTCTTGGTCGGGCGAAGCTGAGGGCTTGTCTACCAGCAGGTCATTGATGTTGGTCGTCAGGTCCGGGTTGATAATGAAGCGGGCATAGGGCTGGGTCAGGTCGATCTTTTCGATCTGCAGCGCGTTCGGATAGCTATAGTCCAGACCGCTGACCTGCAACGACTGCCATTTCATCAAGTCACGGTCCTGGATGGTGTCGAGCGTATGAAGCTGGGTAATCTCGGCGGAACCGCCTATATGAAATGCTAGCGGCTCGACGCCCGTCAGCTCGACCGCAAGCTGGCTCGCCAGCAGTCCGCTGCGTAACTCCAGGTGAACGAACGGCGACAAATAGGGCTGCGCCAAGCGCAAGTCGATGCCTGTCAGCGTGACGTCGAAGCTCCCCTGCATTGGCGTCAATGTCAGCTGGCCTTCGGCAAGTAGCGAACCTTGTTTACCGACCTCGGTGGTCAGCTTGAGCTCCATCGGAGCTGTGCCGCGGCTGTCGAAGTTACGCACGTCCAGATCGAGGGGCCCGAGTTCCAAATCGACGTTTGGCTCAGGAACCTTATCCGCCAGGTGCAGCTGATAGTTACGCAGTTCAGCGTCACGTAGAACTATCCGCCAAGGCTGATCAGATGCATCACCTTCCTGCGTTGGCTTAGGCTCATCCTGCGCCAGTTGCTCCTCCGTGTCGGTTGGCTGCGGTTGCGGTTCTGGCTTGCTGGCAAGCAAGCGCTGCCAATTGAGTTGGCCGTCAGGCTCACGAATCAGCCAGCTCTCCAGTGCCTGGCTGCGCAGCTGGCCAAGGGTGAGTTGTCGTTTCGGCAAGTCCAACGAAGCTTGGGCGATCTCTGCCTGTTCCAAACGGAGTAATGGCTGGCCTTGGAGGCTATCGATACTCAGCGATGCCAGCGTAGCGCTCGCGTCGCTCAATTGAAGTGAAGTGCCCTTGCTGAGGTCGAGCTGGTACTCGGTCTTTAGGCTCAGCTGCCCTTCGTTAAGGGCGAGCGGTGCCATGTCGCGGACATAGGGCCAGAAGGTCTTCAGTGCCAGCCCATCTATTTCAAGCTGGCCGGTGGACGTGACGGGGGAGAGGTTGAGCTGACCTTTCCATTTGATGCGTGATCCGTCCGGGCCTCTGGCAACTAGGACGGCATCAGCGGCGTCGTCCGAGCGGGTCGCAAAGTTAAGGAGCTCAAAATCCAGCGAGTCGAGCAGGAAGTCGATCGGCTCCTGGGTTCGCTGATCAGCGAAATGCACCCGTCCGCCGGCCAGTTGCAGGCGATCGATGCGCAGGGCAAGGGGCTCTTTATCCTCTGCGGGCGTATCTTCATTGCTGGGCAGCTCGAACAGCTCGGCCAGGTTCAGCTTGCCGTCAATGTCAAACAAGACTTCGGCGTTCGGCCCGATGAGCTCGATATCCGAAAAGTGCAGGGAGCGGCTCCACAGGCTGTCCCAATCGAGGTCAACGAATAACCGCTCGAAAGCCAGTTGCTCGGCATCCGGCTCGCCCAAGTGCAGGTTGTGGAGTCTCAAGTTCAAGGTGAACGGATTGAACTCGATCCGCCCAAGGCGAGCCGGTACCGTCGCGTATTTTGCCAGCTGTTGGTTGACGACACGCTCCGCCACTCCGGGCAGGATCAGAAAACCGAGCAGGCAATAGACGATCAGGGCGGTCATCACGCCGATGAGCGCGCGCTTCATTCCGTTGGGCATGCGGATCTACTTTCCAGGCGATGAACTGCCTTGGAGTATGGCATGGCACGCGGGTTCCTCCTGCGCGCGCGGGCGCGCGTTACCTCACAACTGGAGCATCAGCACCTTGAGCGGCGGCTTGCCGTCAGTTGACGGGAAGTCGGCGGCCGGTGGCAGTACTTGGCAGTCCTGAACCGGCCGACCAGCCTTGGTTGCGCAGCGCAGGACTTGATCGCGCCAGTCGTCGAGATCGACCTTTGCCAGGTTGTTGCAGCAGATGAGGACGCCGTTCTCGGCGGTCGCGAGTAGGGCGGGTTTGAGCAGGCTTTGGTAGTCGCGCAGCAGGTCGACGGTTCCGAACGCGCTCTTCGACCAGGCGGGAGGATCGAGCAACACCATATCGAACTGCTTCGGTGACAGGCGCGGGTAGTCTGGCAGTGGACGGCCGCGTCGCTGCGGGATCGGCATGTCGGCGAGCTGACGGATCGCGGGAAAGTAATCCGACTGAATGAACTGCATCGGGGTCAGCTCAGGATTCAGCGCGCCGTTCTCGCGGCCCACCGCGAGGTTGCTTTCGGCGAAATCCAGATTGCAAACCTCACGAGCACCACCAGCGGCAGCGCAAAGGCCGACCCCGCAGGTGTAGGCGAAGAGGTTAAGCACAGACTTGCCGGCACTGTTGGCCTTAACCCAGCCGCGCACATTGCGCAAGTCCAGAAACAGCAGCGGGTCCTGGCCGCTATGGCGTGCACGGACGCGGTAGTTCAGGCCCCACTCGTGACCGATCACGTCTTCCAGTGCTGAGGGTGCTGCGCGATATACCGGATCGCTGCGGTCGATACGCGAGTTGCCTTGGGAGCGATCGTTGTAGACGAGTGCCACGGGCAGGTCGAGCTCGGTGCATATCTGCTCATGCAGCGTCAGCAGGGCGTCACGTTCAAGCGGCTGATGGAAGCTCTGTACCAGTAGCAGCGGGCCGTAACGGTCGACGGTGAGCCCTGGTGAGCCCTCCTGACTGCCATGGAACAACCGATAGCAGTCGGTGGCCTGACGGTGCAGTTCGGAGAGCAGTGCTTCGCGATTGAGGTAGGCGGCGCGCAGCGCCTGTTCGAGAGAGGGCATGCGCGGCGACTCGGGAAAGAGGGCCGCGCAGTTTATCGGAAATTGCCGATAATGGGCCGGCGGGCTGCCTGTCGGTCAGCGTTCGATTGCCAGCGCGACGCCCTGACCGCCACCGATGCAGAGCGTCGCCAGTCCTTTATGGACGTCGCGGCGGATCATCTCATGCAACAGGGTCACTAGGATGCGGCAGCCCGACGCGCCAATCGGGTGGCCGATGGCGATAGCGCCGCCGTTGACGTTGACCTTCTGTTGATCCCAACCCAGCTCTTGGCCGACCGATAGCGCTTGTGCCGCAAAGGCTTCGTTGGCTTCGATCAGGTCCAGCTCATCGAGCGTCCAGCCGGCCTTTTCCAGGCAGCGGCGCGTGGCCGATACCGGGCCGATGCCCATGATCGCAGGATCGACGCCAGCGTTGGCATAGCTGGCGATGCGAGCCAGCACTGTTAGGCCAAGCGTCTTGGCCTTCTCGGCGCTCATCAGCAACACGGCTGCGGCACCGTCGTTGAGGCTGGAGGCGTTACCGGCCGTTACGCTGCCGTCCTTCTTGAAGGCTGGTTTGAGTTTGGCCAGGCTCTCTGTCGTGGTGCCCGCCCGTGGCTGCTCGTCTGTATCGAAAACCAGCGGCTCGCCCTTGCGCTGCGGAATCTCGACCGGGGTAATTTCGTCGCGCAGACGCCCGGCTTCGATGGCGGCAATTGCCTTTTGCTGTGAGGAGGCAGCGAATGCATCCTGCGCTTCGCGCGTGACGCCGTACTTTTCCACCAGATTTTCGGCGGTGATGCCCATGTGGTAGTCGTTGAACGCGTCCCAAAGGCCGTCCTGAATCATGCTGTCGATCAGCTTGCCGTGACCCATGCGCAAGCCCGTGCGTGCGGCGGGCATGACGTACGGCGCCAGGCTCATGTTTTCCATGCCGCCGGCAATCACCACTTCGGCGTCGCCACAGCGGATCGCTTGCGCCGCCAGGTGCAGCGCTTTGAGGCCGGAGCCGCAAACCTTGTTCAGGGTCATCGCCGGTACCGCATGGGGCAACCCTGCGTTCATGGCCGCCTGTCTCGCCGGGTTTTGCCCCGCGCCAGCAGTCAGAACCTGGCCGAGGATGACTTCATCGACCTCGGCGGCGTCGATTCCGGTCTGCTTAAGAAGTTGGCGAATCACCGCGGCGCCCAGGTCGACGGCAGGGATGTTGGCCAGCGCGCCCTGAAAGCTGCCGACAGCAGTGCGAGTGGCGGCGACGATGACGACGTCTTGCATGATCTTGAACCTCAAGAAGGTGCGGGCTCCCGCGGGGCGCTCATGTTGGCACAGGCCTGAAGGCGGCTCCAGGTGCGGAACCTGCCGGTCACGCTAGCGTATGGGCAGGCCCATGCGGCGCCGTGCCCGGTGCACCGAGCCGCTGCGTACGGCCCAGCGCAGCACCGGGGCGGTTCGCCTTACTGCTATCCGAATCAGTTGCCGTTCGCGGTCGGACTGGCTGAAATCGAGCATATCGCTGGCCCAGTCCGGCAACAGGTCGATGCCGGCGCGCATCATCAGGGCACCGAACGGCTTGGCGAGGCGACTCGGAGCGGGCGCTTCGAACAGGATGCGTACGATCTCCCGAGAGCGCTCATCACAGCGCAGTTCTGGCCGGATAGCCGCGAAATAGTCCTCTATCTGCTGCCGCGAGCGCGGCACCTTGCGTGCGCCGAGCGCTTCGGCGATACGTGCGACCTCGGCGTAGTAGCGGTCCTGTTCCTGACCTGGCAACGCCGGGTTGAGGTAACGCAGGTGCGCCTTGAGAAAGCTGCTGACTTCGGCGACATGCACCCAGGTCAGCAGGTCCGGGTCGTACGCGGCGTACGGGCGGCCGTCGGGTGCGTGGCCGGTAACCTTCAGGTGAATGGCTCGGACCCGTTCAATCAACCGCTGCGCATCGGCCTGGCTACCAAAGGTGGTCGCCGAGATGAACTGGCCGGTGCGACGCAGTCGGCCGAGCAGATCGTCGCGGAAATTCGAGTGATCCCAGACGCCGGCGAGCGCAAGCGGATGCAGGGCTTGGAGCAGCAGTGCAGAAATGCCGCCGATTAGCATCGAGGTAAAGTCGCCGTGCACGCGCCAGCAGACCGAATCCGGGCCGAACAGACCGGGGTCGCCTGGTGGGTTTTCGTAGTCGACACCGCCGATGGCCAGCCCGGTGAGGCTGAGCACCTGCGATTCGATATGACGGCGGATCATTTCCAAAAGGGCGACATCTGGCTGGACTGGGAAGTCGAATCTTACTCGATGTCCAGGCGTTACCCAGGCCCAGTCGATCAGCGTGGTGCCGAAGGCGTATCTGCGAAGCAGCGGAGGAAGGAGCACCGGACAGCGGTCAGGCGCTGTCCGGTGTTGCACATCGATCAGCCGCGATGGCGGCCGCGGAAGAAGTCGATCAACCCCTGGGTCGAGGCGTCTTCGGCGGGTTGCGCATCGAAGCTGGTCATCTGGCCGTAGACGGCTTTGCCCAGGTCCTTGCCGAGCTCCACGCCCCACTGGTCGAAGGAGTTGATTCCCCAGATCACGCCCTGGACGAACACCTTGTGTTCATAGAGCGCGATCAGCGCACCAAGGCGGCCGGGGCTGATGGTTTCCATGACCACGGTATTGCTTGGCCGATTACCCGGAATGACCTTGTGCGGCGCCAGGCGCTCGACTTCGGCTTCGCTCATGCCTTTTGCTCGCAGCTCCGCTTCGGCCTCTTCGCGCGTCTTGCCGCGCATTAGCGCCTGGCTCTGTGACAGGCAGTTGGCGTACAGCCACTCATGGTGATCGGCAACCGGATTGTGACTGACCACTGGCACGATGAAATCTGCCGGAATCAGCGGCGTGCCTTGGTGCAGCAGCTGGTGGTAAGCGTGCTGGCCGTTGGCGCCGACGCCGCCCCAAATCACCGGTCCGGTGGTGCAGGACACTGGGGTGCCGTCCTGACGCACGCTCTTGCCGTTGGATTCCATGTCCATCTGCTGCAGGTGTTTGACGAAGTTGCGCAGATAGTGGTCATAGGGCAGGAAGGCGTAGCTCTGCGCATCCCAGAAGTTGTGATACCAGATGCCCAACATCGCCAGCAGAATCGGCATGTTGCTTTCGAACGGCTCGTTGAGGAAGTGCTGGTCCATGCTGTACGCGCCGGAGAGCAAGTCCTTGAAGTTGGACATGCCGATGGCCAGTGCGATCGGCAGACCGATGGCCGACCATAGCGAGTAGCGGCCGCCAACCCAGTCCCACATCGGGAAGATATTCTTCTCGCGGATACCGAACTCAACGGCGGCTTTCTTGTTGCTTGTGACAGCGATGAAATGCCGGTAGAGCTTTTCTTCGGTGCCGCCTTTGCCTAGGTACCAAGTGCGTGCAGCTTGGGCGTTCTTCAGCGTTTCGAGGGTGCCGAAGGTCTTGCTGGAAATGATGAATAGCGTCGTCTCGACGTTCAGTTTGGCGGTCACCTCGCGGAACTCGCTACCGTCGATGTTCGCCAGGTAATGAGTGCGCACGCCGTGCTGAGTAAAGGGCAGGAGCGCTTCGGAGACCAGCTGTGGACCGAGGAAGGATCCGCCGATGCCGATGTTGACCACGTCGGTGATGGTCTTGTCGCTGAAGCCGCGCCAAAGGTTGTTATGAATACGGGTGACGATGTCAGTCATCTGCGCCAGGGCGGCATGCACGTCACGCATGATGTTCTGCCCGTCGACCATCACGGATTCGCCCATGGGGCGTCGCAACGCGGTGTGCAGGACCGGACGATTCTCTGAGCCGTTGATTCGCTCGCCTTCGAACATGGCGCGAGCCGCTTGCTCGACGCCAGCCTCGCGGGCCAGGTTCACCAGCAGAGTGCGGGTCTCGGGGGTGATCAGGTTCTTCGAATAATCGAGAAACAGGCCGCAACAGGATACCGACAGGTCATCGAAGCGCGTCGGATCGGCCTTGAATGCCTCGCGCATGCTGAAGTTTTGCATGGTCAGGCGGTGTTCTTCCAAAGCCTTCCAGGATGGCAGGCCGGTGGCATCGAGAGGGTGCTGGTAGTAACTCATGGTTGTGCGGCTTCCTTTGCTTTGGCGGACTGTCTGCGGCTCTGCGATTCGTTCGGACAGTCATTCGATCATGCTGGCACGCTGGCATTCGTCCTGAATGTGACAGGCGCGTTCCGCTGCGGCTGGACCGCAACGGCGGCGGCGCATCCTGCACCGTCGAGACTGGTCTGACTGGCAAAAACGCGCGGCGTTCCGAAGCGTTGCGCACAGGGTGCGGATAGCGGCCAGAACAAGGCGACCATTGCAGATTTCCGCCGCCAGGGGAAACCCTTTGCACACAAAAAAGCCCGCATCACGCTTGGCGATGCAGGCTTTCGAACAGCCGATGGTGAATCAGGCGACCTGAACTGGAATCGCGTTGCTGGTGTGACTGAGATCCCCATCAGCGCCCATATATAGAACGTGTGGTTTGAAGCTGGCCAGTTCGGCTTCGCTGTAGTGGGCGTAGGCACAGATAATCACCCGATGACCAACGCCAGCCTTGTGTGCGGCGGCGCCGTTGACGGAAATGATCTTCGAGCCTTCTTCGCCACGGATGGCATAGGTCGTGAAGCGCTCGCCGTTGTCGACGTTGTAGATCTGGATCTGCTCGTATTCGCGGATGCCGGCGAGGTCCAGCCAGTCACCGTCGATGGCGCAGGAGCCTTCGTAATCCAGCACCGAATGGGTCACCTGGGCGCGGTGCAGTTTAGCCTTGAGCATGATGGCGTGCATGGCGGGGTCCTCCGGAGGCGCAAGCGGCGCAGAGTGTGCCCGAACCCTCAGGTCGGTTCAAGACCGAGGGCCGAGCTGGGTTATGCCGATGATCGGCCGTTATCAGTCCACTGGCGGAGCGATGTCGACCAGCAGGTTATCCAGCAACCGAGTCTTGCCCAGGAACGCTGCGGCGAGGATCACAACTTCGTGGCTGTCTGGCTTGACCGGTTGCAGGTCCGCGGCGTTGCGGATCTCCAAGTAGTCGGGCCGCAAGCCGGCAGCTTGCAGTGCCTGATGGCCGGATGCGAGCAGGGCGGGGTAGTCCCGTTCTCCGTTGCGCAGGGCGTCCGCCAGCTGTTGCAGCGTACGGTGAAGTACGGGCGCGGTTGCGCGCTCGTCGGCGCTGAGGTAACCGTTGCGCGAAGACAGTGCGAGGCCGTCGTCAGCCCGCACGATGGGTTCGCCAATGATCTGCACGGGCATGTTCAGGTCGCGGACCATGGTGCGGATAACCGCCAGTTGCTGGAAATCCTTCTGGCCGAAGACCGCAAGGTCCGGCAGCACCATGTTAAACAGCTTGCTCACCACGGTCGAAACGCCGTCGAAGTGCCCTGGGCGGCTGCCGCCACAGAGTCCCTCGGACACGCCCGGTACCCGAACGATGGTCTGAAGTGCCTGGCCGTGCGGGTACATTTCCTCGACGCTGGGCGCGAACAGCAAGTGGCAGCCGGCCTCGAACAGCTTGTCCTGGTCGGCCGCGAGCGTACGTGGATAGCTGGCGAGGTCTTCGTTGGGGCCGAACTGCAGCGGATTGACGAAGATGCTGGCAACCACGAAGTCGGCACGCTGGCCGGCCTTCTTAATCAGTGCGATATGGCCGGCATGCAGGTTGCCCATGGTCGGCACGAAGCCGATGCGCTTGCCTTCGCCCCGCGCGCGGGCCACCGCGGCACGCAGATCAGCAACGGTTTTCACCACGTTCATGCGGAGAACCCATGTTCGGCTGCAGGAAACTCAACGGACTTGACCGCCTGGACGTACGCGGCAATGGCCGTCGGTATATCGCCATGCTCACGCATGAAGTTCTTGACGAACTTTGGCGCGCGGCCGGTCAGCGACAGACCGAGCATGTCGTGCAGAACCAGTACCTGGCCGTCCGTGTCGCTGCCCGCACCGATACCGATCACCGGCACCGTAACCGCCCGTGTGATCCTCGCAGCCAGCTCGCTTGGGACACATTCGAGCAGCAGCATGGCCGCGCCAGCATCCTCAAGCGCTTTGGCGTCGGCAATCATCTGTTGTGCCTGCGCTTCTTCGCGCCCCTGCACCTTGTACCCCCCAAAGATGTTGACCGCCTGCGGGGTGAGGCCCATGTGCGCGCAAACCGGGATCCCGCGCTCGGCCAGCAGGCGAATGGACTCGGCCAGCCAGGCCGCGCCTTCAACCTTGACCATGTGGGCGCCGGCCTTCATCAAGGTTGATGAGTTGTTCAGCGTCTGCTCGACGGTCGCGTTGGCCATGAACGGCAGATCAGCGACGATCATGGCGCCGCGGTTGCCGCGTTTGACACAGGCCGTGTGGTACGCCATCTCGTCAACCGAAACCGGCAGCGTGCTGTCGTGACCTTGCAGGACCATGCCCAGGGAGTCGCCGATCAGCAGCATCTCGACACCAGCTTCGCAGGCTGTCTTGGCGAAGGTTGCGTCATAGCAGGTCAGCATGACGATCTTCTCGCCTTTCTGCTTGAGGCCTTGCAGGGTGGTCAGGGTTACGTCTGGCATGAAAGCCGTCCTCCTAAAGCCTCTCGGGGATCACGGTTGCAGGCGGAGCGTCAGGGTTGCCCCGTTTCGATGCGTGCCGGCAGAGGGCGCTTATAGTCCTGATGGCGGCGAGCTAAGTCAATCGCGAGTGTTACCCGCAGGTTACATCTGTTACCCAGTGGTTACAGCGGGTCGCCGAGCCGCTCGAGGCCTTCAAATGGGCAGGCAGCGAGCAACTCAGCAAGCATGCGGCCATCGGCGAGCTTGAGTTCGGCGGGGGCAATCTCGGCCAGCGGGTAGAGCACAAAAGCCCGCGCATGCATGTGGTAATGCGGAACCGTCAGGCGGGGCTCGCTGATCAGCCGATTACCGAACAGCAGAATATCGAGATCCAGTGTGCGAGGGCCCCAGCGCTCGGCTTTGCGCTCACGCCCTTGAGCGCGCTCGATCGCTTGCAGCGCATCAAGCAGAGCAAGCGGTGACAGCGAGGTATCCAGCGCCGCCACGGCATTGTTGTATCGGGGCTGGTCAGCAGGGCCGAGCGGGTCGCTGAGATAAAGCGAGGAGACGACTGCCAGCTGCGAGTCGGGAATGCATGTCAAAGCGTCCAGGGCGCCGCGCAGCTGCCGACGCGGCTCGGCCAGATTGCTGCCGAGGCCGATGTACACACGTTCCATATCAGTCCGCTGATGCGGGTGCGCTTTCGTTCGGGCCCCGCTTGCGACGGTTGCTTCGGCGACGTTTGCGCGGCGCACCGTTACCCTCGTCTTTGCTGCTGAGGCCGCGGATCATGTTACGGCGCTCACTGTCGCTGGCTTCCTGGTAGTCGGTCCACCATTCGCCAAGACCATCGGTTTCCTCGCCGGCGCTCTCTCGCAACAGCAGGAAATCGTAGCCAGCGCGGAAGCGTGGATTCTCCAGTAGCTGGTCTGCACGACGTCCTTGTCGGCGTGGCAAGCGTTCCTGCATGTCCCAGATCTCGCGCATGGGCATGGTGAAACGCTTGGGAATGGCCGTGCGCTGGCACTGTTCCCATATGAGGTCATGCGCGGCTTCCTGCATCGCCGGTATTGGCGGCAGGCCGCGCGCTTGGACCTCGGCGACGCGCGCCGGCAAGGCCGGCCAGAGCAGGGCCGCAAACAGGAATGCCGGGGTGACGGGCTTGCCTTGGGCGATGCGCAGGTCGGTATTGGCCAAGGCGTTGCGGATCAGCGTACCGGCATACTCAGGGTTGTCTTCCAGCGCATCGGCGCTGGCCGGGAATAGCGGTGCGAACAGGTCGTACTCAAGCAGCAAATCGAAGGTGCGTTCGGCTTTACCGCTAAGGAACAGCTTGATGATCTCGTCGAACAGTCGCGCAGACGGCACGTCGTTCAACAGGTCGGCCAGGTCGGCAATCGGCTCGGCGCTATGCTTTTCGATCTCGAAGTCGAGCTTGGCGGCGAAGCGGACCGCTCTCAGCATGCGTACCGGATCTTCCTGGTACCGCTGCTCTGGGTCGCCAATCAGGCGGATCAGCCTGTTGCGAATGTCGTGAACCCCGTGGGTGTGGTCGAGGATCCGCTCGCTGGAAGGATCGTAATACAGAGCGTTAATGGTGAAATCGCGGCGCTGCGCATCGTCTTCTAGCGTGCCATAGATGTTGTCACGCAGAATCCGCCCGCTCTCGTTGCGCGAAGCCAGGTGGTTGGGTTCATCATCGTCTTCTTCGGGATGATTGGCGCGGAAGGTTGCGACCTCGATGATCTCGCGGCCGAAGTGCACGTGAACCAGCTTGAAGCGACGACCGATGACGCGTGCATTACGAAACTCGGCGCGCACCTGCTCGGGCGTGGCACTGGTAGCCACGTCGTAGTCCTTTGGCTCCAGATCGAGCAGCAGGTCGCGGACGCATCCACCCACGACATACGCCTCGTAGCCGGCATGCTGGAGCCGCTCGACGACACTGACGGCGTGCCGGCTGAGATCGTTGCGGTGCAGCGAATGCTGCCGGCTGGACAGTATTTCGGGGGTGCGACGAGGATGCGGTAGTCGGCGCAGGGGAAGACGAAAAGACTGGAACAGCTTTTTCAGCATGAGAGGCACTGTGTGGCGAAATGACAAGGTGGCGGCGTGAATAGCCACGAAACAGGCGTGGATTCTAGCACCGGGAGCAGGGATGGTGAACGAAGCGCGGAGAGGTGTCAAAACTCGGCCGAGGCCAGAAAGCACTAGGGGGAGCCGAAGCTCCCCCTTTAAATGATGTCGCGTGCTTTGTTGTTATTAGTATTTCGGGCGTGTTGTTTTTGTTTGGGTCACCCGTTCCCTTCAGCTATCGCATCCAGGAATCGCTCCTACGTTGGGAGCAAAGAGCAAACGGATTTCTTTGGTCGCTGATTTACCATCGATCATTCGATCCAACCAGTTCAGGCGCTGCTTATGCAGTTTTTGTTGTTCTCAGCCTGGTCGCGGGGCAAAACCCCATTTGGCATTTCCTCTCCAAAAGAATCAGTTAGCTACGCCTCTGCCTTATTGTCTTTATTTTGCTAGAGCCGGTACGTCTTGTTCTTATTGTGGGTCTGCTTGTTATTGTTGTTGTGCCAGATATAAAGCATTCGCCGTGCCAGTTTTTGAAAAGCCTTTAGAATCAATGGGTTGGTCTTTTTGGTTGTTGATCTGGCCCGAAGAGTCTGTAGCGTTCGTTACCGATGAACCCGCATTTTGTTACGTCTTGGTAGTGGGGGTAACAGCTCACTACCCAGCCGTGGCCGATTTGCGTCGTGGGATCCCGAGCCGCTGACGACGCTCCCAAAGGCACTTGCGGCTGATGCCCAGCTTGCGTGCCAGCTCGGTCTCGGTCATGTGGTCCTGGTGCTCAAGTACGAAATGCTGAAAGTAGTCTTCCAGCGATAGATCCTCGGTCGGCTCGTTGCTGGTCGAGACAGCGGAACCTAGAAGGGCACCGGGCTCATCAAAATCCTCGTCGAGGGGGTCGAGCTCGATGTCGATACCCAGCAGCTCAGCACTGATTTCCTCGCTCTCACTGAGAATCGCCGCCCGCTCGATGGCATTCTCCAGTTCGCGCACGTTCCCCGGCCAGGTGTATTGCCGTACGGCCTGCTCGGCCTCTCGGGAGAAGTGCAACCCCTCGGTGGCCATGCGCGCGCTCTGGCGCGCCAGGAAGGCCTTAGCGATTTCCAGCACGTCGGCGCCGCGCTCGCGTAGGGGGGGCAGTTTCAAGGCGATGACATGCAACCGGTAGTAGAGATCCTCACGAAATTGCCCATTCTTGGCCAGCGTCTTCAGGTCACGGTGGGTCGCGGCGACCAGGCGCACATCGACTTTTTGCGACTGGGTAGAGCCTACCCGCCGGATCTCGCCTTCCTGCAATACGCGTAACAACCGCGCCTGTGCTTCCAGAGGCAGCTCACCGATTTCGTCGAGGAACAGGGTGCCACCATCTGCGGCCTCGACCAGGCCGGCGCGACCGGCACTGGCGCCGGTAAAGGCCCCTTTCTCGTGACCGAAGAGTTCGGATTCGATCAGGCTTTCCGGAATGGCGGCGCAGTTGACTGAAATCATCGGCGCCTTGGCGCGACGGGAAAGGTTATGCAGCGCGCGGGCAACAAGCTCTTTACCTGTACCCGATTCGCCTTGGATCAGCACATTGGAGTCGGTTGGGGCGACCTTGCGGATCTTGCCGAACAAATCCTGCATCGGGCCGCAGCGTCCGATGATGCCAATCTCACCATTGATCGAGTCGTCTGTCTTGCCGGCAACGGGCGTGGCGCTGCGCGACGCCTCAGCCGGCGCCGAGGCGGCCTGCTGCCGATCATGAAGAATGCGCGCCACGGTCTGCAGCATCTCGTCGTGGTCAAAGGGCTTGGCGATGTAGTCCACTGCCCCCATTTTCATCGAGTCCACTGCCGACCGTAGGCTGGCGTAGCTGGTCATGATAAGCACGGGGGTGCCTTCGGCCAGCTTGATCAGTTCGGTGCCGGGCGTGCCAGGCAGACGCAGATCGCTGACGATGAGATCAAAGGAGGGAATGCTGAACCGCTCTTGTGCCTCCTGCACCGAGCCGGCTTCACTCACCTCGTACTGGTTGCGCTCGAGCAGTCGGCGCAGGGCGGAGCGGATAATGGTTTCGTCTTCGACGATCAGAATATGGGACATCAGTACTCTCTCGACGGTCTGAAGGCGGCTACACGGTGGTGGGAACGGCGCCAAAAGAGGGCTCGTTCCCGAACCTGTGCTAGTTGCCGCGCTGCGGCTTGGTGCGGGGTGCCAGTGTCATCTTCATCCAGGACGCGGCGGGGCCACCTATACGCTGGGCCGCCCATGGTCGAGACTTGGCAGAAAACGGCCGGTGCCTCGTCATTCACCGGAATCTGTGGCCTCGACATGACGCGGCAAAGTGATGCGGAAACGCGTGCCGCGTTGGGTTTCCGGGTCGGCCGGGCTGTCAATATTGATCTGCCCATAATGCTCTTCCACGATCGAATAGACCAGTGCGAGGCCCAGCCCTGTCCCTTCACCTGGATCCTTGGTGGTGAAGAACGGCTCGAAAAGCCGATCCTGAATCGCCTGCGGAATGCCGCTACCTTCGTCTTCAACGATGAGATAGACAGTCTGTTCGGACACTTCGCTGCGTACTCGGATCGCGCCGCCGGGCTCGGATGCGTCGCGTGCGTTGGACAGCAGGTTGATCAGCACCTGAGCGAGGCGCTGCGGGTCGCCTTCTGCCAGATGATCGGGGTCGCAGAGGTTGAAGAATCTCACCTCGGTTCCTCGCCGGTTGAGTGAGAGCAGGGCAATCGCATCTTGCGCCACCTCTGCCAGGCTTACGGGGTACCGGTCCTGTTGTCTGCCGCCGGCATGGGCGAAGCTCATCAGCGACTGGACGATGCGTGAGACGCGCTTGGTCTGCTCGACGATCTGGTTGCTGATCTCGATGATCTCGGGGTCTGCCTCGCGCTCCTCGCGCAGGTTCTGCGCCAGGCAGGCGATGCCTGTGATCGGGTTGCCAATTTCGTGAGCGACCCCCGCCGCCAACCGACCAATGCTGGCCAAACGTTCGGAGTGAACGAGGCGGTCCTCCAGCTGTTGGGTTTCGGTGAGGTCTTCGATCAGCAGTACCAGACCGCTACTGCCGGGCGCCAACGGCTCGGCGATCGCGGCTTTGTGCAGGTTCAGGCAGCGGCTATGGCCGTCCAGCTGCAAGCGTTGTTTATGCAGATGCTCCTCGCGCTGCTGCGTGAAATCGCTTAGCAGGCTCTGCCAGGGCTCGGCGATGGTCGACAGGCGAGAGCCCACCACCTGCAGTGCGGGAATTTCGGTGAGCTCTTCCAGGGCTTTGTTCCACATCAGGATTTCCTGGTCCTTGGCCAGCGAGCAGACGCCCATCGGCAGCTCCTGCAGGGTCTGCCGGTGGTAACGGCGCAGGGCATCGAGTTCGGCAGCAAGGCCGGTAAGGCGTGAGTGATAGTCCTCCAGGCGACTCTCGATGAAATGGATGTCTTCGGTCACATAGCTGTCTGCACCGTTCTTGTACGAGAGAAAATTCTCAACGATGTCCTGGGCGACGCTCGGCCCCATCAGGCCAGACAGGTTTGCCTCAATACGATCGCGTAGCCGGCGCAAGGCATAGGGGCGATGCTCGTCGAAGGGCAGTTGCAGATCCCGCAGCGCCTGTTCCACCTCCCGCTGCGCAGTCTTGGCGCCCAGCGGCTTGGCTAGCTGAGTGGCGAACTCCTGCGGCGAGGCGGCTGCCAGCTCACGACGTTGAGGTCGGCGCACGTTTTCCACCGCGCAGGCTTCTGCTGCG
The DNA here is from genome assembly GCF_000970615.1 of Pseudomonas sp. 10B238. NCBI lineage: Bacteria > Pseudomonadati > Pseudomonadota > Gammaproteobacteria > Pseudomonadales > Pseudomonadaceae > Pseudomonas > Pseudomonas sp. 10B238. Next base: position 239,985 of record NZ_KQ033932.1, on the reverse strand, counting down.
GCTTGCTCCTCGGCGCTGGTCTCGGTGAACAGCGATAACAGCGAAAACGCCAGCACGTTGACCGCCAGCGAGGCGATCGCCGCCAGGTGCCAGCTGGTGTCGTCGAGTACGTAAACCACGTTGAACAGGGGGATGTAGAAGCCATCGAGGTTGCCGACTAGCGGCAGCAGCATGGTCACAACCCAGACGGTAATACCGGCGAGCAGCCCAACGATGTAGCCACGACGGTTGGCGGTCGGCCAATAGAGCACTGAAAGCACGCCGGGCAGGAACTGCAGGGTCGCCACAAAGGCAACAATGCCCAGGTTTGACAGGTCCTGCTCGGCGCCCAGCATCAGATAGAAGCCGTAGCCGGCCATGATGATGGCGAGAATCAGGCTGCGCCGGGTCCATTTCAGCCAGCGATAGATGTTGCCTTCGGTAGGGGGTTGGTAGAGCGGTAACACGAGATGGTTGAGCGCCATACCCGACAGGGCCAGTGTGCTGACAATGATCAGACCGCTCGATGCTGAAAGTCCGCCGACAAAGGCCAACAGCGTCAATGCCTCGCTCTGCGCCGTAATACCGAGGCCGAGGGTGAAATATTCGGGGTTGGTGCTGACGCCAAGTTTGAGCCCGGCCCAGAGTATCAGCGGCACGGCCAGGCTCATCAGCAGCAGATACAGCGGCAGGCCCCAGCTGGCGCTGACCAGCGCGCGCGGGTTGAGGTTTTCGGTAAAGGTCATGTGATACATGTGCGGCATGACAATCGCCGAGGCGAAGAACACCAGCAGCAGGGTGCGCCACGGCCCTTCCTGCAGCGGCGTATGCAACGCCTGCAACGCCGACTGGTTCTGCAGTAGCCAGATTTCCAGCTGATGCGGCCCACCGAACACGACAAACAGCGCGTACAAACCGATGGCGCCGAAGGTCAGCAACTTGACCACCGATTCGAACGCGATGGCGAAGACCAGCCCTTCGTGCTTCTCCCGTGTGGCGATATGCCGGGCGCCGAAGAGAATGGTGAACAGCATGATCATCACGCAATAACCCAGCGCGACCCGTTCCTGCAGGGGCTCGAGGGTGAGAATCCCGATGGCATCGGCGACTGCCTGAATCTGCAAGGCGAGTAGCGGCAGCATGCCAATCAGCATGACCACCGTGGTCAGCGCGCCGCTCCAGGTGCTGCGAAAACGGAAGGCGAACAGATCCGCCAGTGAGGCCAGCTGGTAGGTTCGGGTGATACGCAGTATCGGATAGAGCAGGACCGGCGCCAGCAGAAACGCACCGCACACGCCCAGGTAGGTGGCGAGGAACCCGTACCCATACTGATAGGCCAGACCCACCGTGCCATAGAACGCCCAGGCACTGGCGTAGACGCCGAGGGACAGGGTGTAGGTGAGCGGGTGCCGAATGACCCAGCGCGGGATCAGTCCTCGCTCGCTGATCCAGGCCACCCCGAACAGCACCAGCAGATAGGCGACACTGATCAGAATCAGGTGGCTGAGGCTAAAGCTCGTCTGCATCGCGTTGACTCTGAAGTATGAAGGTCACCACGATGAGGATCAGCCACAACAGATAAGGCCGGTACCACGCGCCGTTGGGGTCGATCCACCAGTCCATGATTGCAGGGGAAAACAGATAGATCCCCACCACCAGGAGCAGCACCAGTCGGTAGATGTACATGCTGGAACTCGTGTCGAAAGTAGGCGGATGGTAAAGGAAGCGGCAAGTGGCAAGCCACAGGCTGGCGGAAAAGAGCGTCGCGCGTCGGTTTTGCCCATATTAAGAGGCACGGATGTCGCCTCAGCGAAGCTGCGACTCGGCCAGGGTTCGACAGCGCGGGATGCGCTCAGCATTCCAGTGGGCTGTCGCCCAAGTCAGCACCTCGTCGGGCAGGGCGTCGCTCAGCTCGCCCGGCGTGGGTTGGGCGAGCGCGCGCAGCGCACGCAGTAACAGTGGTGTGGCTTCAGCCGGTTGCAGCGGCGGTGAGCGGTAACGTTTCCCCAATTTATGGCCATCGGGCTGAATGATCAGAGGGACGTGCAGGTAGCGCGGGTGTGGCAGGCCAAGCAGGTCCTGCAGAAAGAGTTGCCGCGGGGTCGAGTCGAGCAGATCGGCACCGCGGACGACGTCGGTCACGCCCTGCCAGGCATCATCGAGCACCACCGCCAGCTGATAAGCAATCAGCCCGTCTCTGCGGCGGATAACGAAGTCGCCCACTTCGCGGGCCAAGTTCTGGCTGTACTGGCCCTGGACGCGATCGCTGAAACTGTAGGTCCGGTCCGGCACGCGCAGGCGGATGGCGGCGTCAGGGGTGTCGCGGGCGGCTTCACGGCAGAACCCTGGGTAGAGTCCCGCAAACGCCTGCAATTGCTTGCGCGAGCAGGTGCAGGCATAGGCATGGCCGTCCTGCCTGAGGCGATCGATCACTTCGTTATAGACGTCAAGCCGTTCGCTTTGGCGGACCATCTGCCCGTCCCACTGAAAGCCGTAGGCTTCCAATGCCTGCAGAATCGAGGTCTGCGCCCCCGGCATTTCTCGCGGCGGATCGAGGTCTTCCATGCGCAACAGCCAACGGCCGCCAACGGCACGGGCATCGAGATAGGAGGCGAGGGCAGCGATCAACGAGCCGAAGTGCAGATAGCCGCTGGGGGTCGGCGCGAAGCGACCTATATAGGAAGAGGGTGTGGACATGGGCCGGCTCGGGTAAAGGGCGTCGAGGCGGGGTGAAGCAAAGGCGCGGGAGGCCGAAAATGAAGCGGGGCGCCGTAGCGCCCCGTTCGGGATCAGGAACCGATCTGCTTTTCCTTGATCTCCGCCAGCGTCTTGCAGTCAATGCACAGCGTAGCGGTCGGACGGGCTTCCAGACGGCGAATGCCGATCTCGACGCCGCACGAATCACACCAGCCATACTCGTTGTCTTCGATCAGCTGCAGCGTCTCGTCGATCTTCTTGATCAACTTGCGCTCGCGATCACGGGCGCGTAGTTCCAGGCTGAATTCTTCTTCCTGGCTGGCGCGATCGGCCGGATCGGGGAAGTTGGCCGCTTCGTCCTGCATGTGATGCACGGTACGGTCGACTTCCTCCATCAGCTCCAGCTTCCACTTATTGAGGATGCCGGTGAAGTGAGCGCGCATGTTATCGCTCATGTATTCCTCGCCCTTGGACTCCTTATAGGGAACGAAGGCGCGGATCAATTGGTTGCTGGGTGTCGTTTTAGTAATGGGCATGGATGAACGCCTCTCGCTATGTCCATTGCGCAGGATAGTGAATCCCTCTGCCGGCCCGTGCCGGCCCTGCGGCTGCAAGCGGGCGAACTTACCAGATCGTATCGGGGTGCGCTACTCCCGAATATCACGGTGGCTGCGGTGTCAGAGGGACCTTCGGTAGAATTCACGTTTTGTACTCGTCAGGAAGGTCAGATGACCTCGTCATATAGCGCGCGTAGCCGTGCAATCGAACCCTTTCACGTCATGGCATTGCTGGCCCGGGCCAACCAATTGCAGGCGTCTGGACATGATGTCATTCACCTGGAGATCGGAGAGCCAGACTTCACCACCGCCGAGCCCATCGTCGCGGCCGGTCAGGCTGCCCTCGCGGCTGGTCATACCCGCTACACCGCCGCCCGTGGGCTGCCGCAGCTGCGCGAGGCGATTGCCGGTTTCTACAAGCAGCGCTATCAACTGTCTATTGACCCCGAACGCGTGCTGATTACTCCCGGCGGGTCTGGTGCGCTGCTATTGGCCAGCAGTTTGCTGGTCGACCCAGGCAAGCATTGGTTGTTGGCCGACCCGGGTTATCCCTGCAACCGGCACTTCCTGCGGCTGATCGAAGGTGCCGCGCAGCTGGTGCCGGTCGGCCCGGATGTGCGTTATCAGCTGACGGCCGATCTGGTCGAGCGTTACTGGGACAAGGACAGCGTGGGTGCTCTGGTGGCTTCGCCGGCCAATCCCACCGGTACCTTGCTGACACGGGACGATCTGGCGGGCCTGTCCGCTGCGTTGAAAAGCCGCGGCGGGCATCTGGTGGTGGACGAGATCTACCATGGCCTCACCTATGGCACCGATGCGGCCAGTGTGTTGGAAGTCGACGACTCGGCGTTCGTGCTCAACAGCTTCTCCAAGTACTTCGGTATGACCGGCTGGCGCCTCGGCTGGCTGGTCGCGCCACCTCAGGCTGTCAGCGAGCTGGAAAAGCTGGCGCAGAACCTCTACATCAGTGCGCCGACCATGGCCCAGCATGCCGCCCTGGCCTGCTTCGAGCCGGCCACCCTGGAAATCCTCGAAGCGCGTCGCGGCGAATTTGCCAAGCGCCGTGATTTTCTGCTGCCCGCATTGCGCGAGTTGGGCTTCGGCATTGCGGTGGAGCCGGAAGGGGCTTTCTATCTCTACGCCGATATCAGCGCCATCGGCGGTGACGCTTACACGTTCTGCCAGCACATGCTGGAAACCGAGTTTGTCGCCATCACGCCGGGGTTGGATTTCGGGCGGCACCAGGCCGGTCACCATGTGCGTTTCGCCTATACGCAGAATTTGCCCCGGCTGGAGCAGGCGGTCGAGCGCATTGCCCGTGGCCTGCGGAGCTGGAAAGGCTGATGCAGTTCACAACGCCTCTGGAACAGGGTCGGCTGGTTCGGCGCTACAAGCGCTTCCTCGCCGATGTCGTTACCGACACCGGCGAGCACCTGTGCATCCACTGTCCGAATACCGGCTCGATGCTCAATTGCATGGGCGAGGGCGCGCGCGTCTGGTTTCAGCGCAACAGCGATCCCAAACGCAAGCTGCCTGGCACCTGGGAACTGGTTGAAACCCCGCAAGGGCGGCTGGCCTGCGTCAACACGGCACGGGCCAATCGACTGGTCGAAGAGGCGCTGCTGGCCGGAGTGATCGGGGAATTGAACGGCTTCACCGCGCTCAAGCGTGAAGTAGCGTACGGCATTGAGAGCAGCCGCGTGGATTTCCGCCTGGACTATCCCGCCGGGCCGGCATTCGTTGAAGTCAAAAGCGTGACCCTGGGCTTCGCTGATACGGCTATCGCGGCCTTTCCCGATGCGGTGACGACCCGTGGCGCTCGCCATTTGCGCGAACTGGCGGTGCTGGCCCGTCAGGGCGTACGGGCGGTACAACTGTATTGCGTCAACCTCACTGGAATCGATGCCGTGCGCCCTGCCGGCGAGATCGACCCGCACTACGCCGCCGCGCTGCGGGATGCAGTGGAGGCGGGCGTCGAAGTGCTGGCCTATGGCGTCGAACTGTCGCCGAGAGAGATCCGGCTGGTGCGTCCCTTGCCGGTCATTCAGTAAGCAGACCTGTAGCGACCGGCTTGGGCCCCGGTCGCGATCCTCTCCCTTCACCGGCCGCTGGGTGTCACCCGCCAGATCACGTTACCGACGTCATCGGCGACCAATAGCGCGCCGGCCTTGTCCACTGCGACGCCCACCGGGCGACCCATGGCCTGCTCATCCTCGTTGAGAAAGCCGGTCAGCACGTCTTCGGCTGTGCCGTCCGGCTCGCCATCCTTGAAGGGTACGAAAACCACTTTATAGCCACTGCGAGGCTTGCGGTTCCATGAACCATGCTGGCCGATGAACGCGCCGTGACGGTATCGCTCGGGCAGCTGCGAGCCTTCATAGAAGGCCAGTCCGAGAGAGGCTGTGTGTGCGCCAAGTGCGTAGTCGGGCATGAGGGCTTTGGCCACCAGATCCGGGCGCGGCGGCTTGACCCGCTCGTCGACGTGCTGACCGTAATAGCTGTAGGGCCAGCCGTAGAAACCGCCGTCTTGTACCGATGTCATGTAATCGGGCACCAGATCGCTGCCGATTTCGTCGCGCTCGTTGACGGTGGTCCACAGCTCGCCGCTGTCTGGTTGCCAGGCCAGACCATTGGGGTTGCGCAGGCCAGAGGCGAACAACCGCATCGTCTTATCGTGCGGGTCAATCTCAAGAATGGCCGCGCGGTTTTCCTCGGCCTCCATGCCGTTTTCACCCACGTTGCTGTTGGAGCCGCTGGTAACGTACAGCCGTGATCCGTCGTGGCTGGCGATGACGTTCTTGGTCCAATGGTGGTTGATCGGCCCGGCTGGAAGGTCGACCACTTTCTCACCCGCCGCGTCGATCCTGGTCGCACCTTGCTTGTAGGGGAAGCGCACCAGTGCATCGGTGTTGGCGACGTAAAGCTGATCGCCAATGAGTGCCATGCCGAACGGCGAGTTCAAACCTTCGAGGAATACCGAGCGGTCCTCCAGCGTGCCATCACCATCACTGTCACGCAGCAGCGTGATGCGGTTGGCGCTCGTACCGCCGGAGCCCGCCCGCGCCATGACCTTCTTCATGATCCAGCCACGTAGGCCTTGGCCGTCCTCCGGCTTCGCGGGCGCATTGCTTTCGGCCACGAGCACGTCACCATTGGGCAGCACATAGAGCCAGCGCGGATGATCGAGGTTGCCAGCGAACGCCTGGACTTGCAGGCCGGGAGCCGCTTGCGGCGAGCGATCCGCGGGCCACCCGGTGGCCTCGGCGATGTTGACGGTCGGGATCAGCGACTTGTTCGGCTCGGGCAGCGCCGGGGCCGGGCCGTAGCCAGCTTCGACTGGCAGTGTTGCAGTGTCGCCGCAGCCGGCCAGGCCAAGCATAAGCGCCCCGGTTGTCAGGTAAGCGTAACGGCTAGGCATGGTCTACTCCTGTGTGATGATCGCAGCTGGACTCATGGGGCATTGTCCTGATCACGCCCCCTCTTGTGGGTACTGGCCGATCTATGCGCTGCATGTTGTTCCAGGCGAGGCATCAGCAGAAAGATGACCAATGCGAAGGCCGTCGTCATCACTGCGGTGGACTCATGACCCAGCCCCGTGGCGACGCCGATTGCCGCGGTCAGCCAGATTCCTGCCGCCGTGGTAAGACCTTTGACGTCCTCCACTGAACTGCCCTTGAGAATAGTGCCGGCGCCCAGAAAGCCAATACCGGTGATGATGCCTTGCATGACCCTAGACAAGTCTTCGATCGGCATCCCTGCTTCCAGTGGCACCAAAACGAAAAGGGCGGCACCCAGCGATACCAGCATATGGGTGCGCAGGCCGGCGGCCTTGCCCTTGTATTCACGTTCGTAGCCGAGCACGCCACCCAAAAACGCAGCCAGGACCAGCCGTACGGAGACGCGAATCGCATGCTCGAAGTCGGGGATGTCGGAAAATTCCGACGCGACGGTGCGGCTCAAGATGTCCCACCATTCCATGCATTCCTCCCTTGGGCTTAGCGGACGTGCTTTGCCGTTCGAGTACCGCCTGGCTTCAGCGGTTCATTCCACGACCTCGAAGCGCAGCATGCCGATCATTTGCCCTGCCTCGGTCATCACCCGCACGCGCCATTTACCTTCGGCCTGCTTTGGAAAGTTGCGCTTGTGGGTCCAGGCACGATAGCCGGCCTCCCGGCCACCGCTGATGTCCAGCGGGATGCGGTCGACCCGCTTACCGTTGTGCATCCATTCATGGTAGATGCGTTCTTTCAGGCCGCGCGGCGCGTTGATTGCGGTAAACGCGTAAAGGCCATTGCTATGCAGCTGTTGGCTGGAGATTTCACGCAGACGATTGCCAGGTTTGCGCGAGGCATCATCGAGGGTCGTGGTGACTGCGACATCCGTCAGCCAGAGCGTTGCCGGCGGCACCCAGGTGCGTCCCACCCAGCCGGCCAGCCCGACCACGGCAGCGAGCGCCAGCACCCCCAACACGCTTCTCCAGTTCCACGAAGCAAACAAGCCGCTGAGGCTCGGCAGTGCGAGTACCACGGCGATGCCCAATGCCCAGAGGTAACTTTGCGGTGTCGACAGGTGAAAGATGATCGGTAGCGCAGTGAGTAGAACGGCAAACAATGTCAGCGCATGAAATGCTAGATAGACCCAGCGCCGCGGCGCGAGCCACTTGTAATACAGCGGATCGACCAGCGAGACCAGCGCTGCCAAGCCCAGCATCACGGTGAACGCGGCCTGGCCACTGTTCCAGGTCGTGGTGATGAAAAAGAACGGGATGATGAAGAACAGGCTTTCCTGGTGGACCATTTGCGTCACATAGCGCAGCAAAGGCGGCGGCACCTTCCAGCCGAAGCGGCGTTCCAGACCGGCGCGTAGGCTTTTCTCCAACATCAGCCAGAGCCAGCTGAACAGCATCAAGGCTGCGATGACCTTGGCCAACCCGGCGTGGCGCTCGACCAGCACAAAACTGGCCAGGCCCGAACAGAAGCCAAAGAGTGCAACCGTGCCGGGGTAGCGGCGAATCAGCCGCGAGGCCAGCTCGAACAGGCTCAAGAAGAGTGTCTTCAACGGCATGTCGACTTCACAGTGAGGGGTGTCTCCGATTGATACGAGGCAGACGCCGAACGAGCGAGGGGCTCATCGTTGTTCTGTAGGCAGGCTATTGTGCTTGAGTTCCCGGGCTGCCGTTCAGGCATCGCAGCGGCTGATTATGCCGAGCCGTGGGAGATCGGAGGGATTGCCTGATCAATGGCCGCACACAAGCGATCATAGGCGCGGGCGGTCTCCGGTGTCAGGCGGATCAGTGGTAGATCGATGGTCTGGCAGAGCTCATCGACGAACGCGTTGGCCTCGTCAGGCTCCTCCATTTCGATGGCGCAACAGGGCGTCAACGTCTGCGGGTCGCACAATAGGAAATCGAACCGTGCCGCGGAGATGCGGTTGACCGCCTGATACCAGGGCGCACGCCGCGGAACCGCTGTGACTTCAACCACATCGGCAACACGCACCTTGCATAGAATCAGGAAGCGCTCACCCACGGCCTGCTGCAACAGGGCCAGCAATTCCTGCTCGCTCGGCTGAAAAAACGGCTCTTGCAGCCGGTAGGGCATGCGCAGCGCCGGGTGGTTGTACTGACGCTGCTTGATAAAAAAGACCAGCGCAAAGCAGACGAATGCCGCTAGCACCAGAGCCAGGAAACTCATCATCGAGCGGCCTCCGGGACTGACGGCTGCGAGCTTGCAGAAACGAGCCATGACGGCATGGAAGAACTCCGGTACGGCGAATGTAACTATTGGAGGAGGCGACCCCAGTGAAGTTCGTTACCGCGAACACCGTTCAGCGATGCGAACGCCTCCTTGGAACGCTCGCGGATAGTTATCCCATATATCTGTTAAGTGTTCTGTGGATAACCTTGGGGTCAACAGCGCAGCGCCAGAAGCTGCGCCGCTTTCCGTCGCCTGATCAACTTTTGATCAGGCCGCCGCTACAGGTGAAAACACACAGCTAAGCGGTTTTTGCAATCTAAAAACAGGCCGTTCGCGGGTGTTTGTCCATATGCATAACGTGAGGTTTGGGGTTATCCCCGATTGCTGTGGAGAGTGCTGTGGATAAAGGAAGGTGAACCCTGCCGAAACGCCGCCGTATCTGGGCTGTAGCTGATCGGTCGTTTTTCGTACAGCGGTACGGCGGACAATCGGCCAACGCTGTAGGTGAGGGTGCATTGCCCAGCGCGTCGCGGAGCTGGGCTGCAGGTCGTTCAGCAAGGGGACCAGCGGCTGCTGTGATTCGCGTTGCTGGAATACGCCGGGACACTGCGCGCTCATTCAGGCCCTGTTGCGCGATTCCGAAACTCCGTCCGCTGCGGCTGGTGCGTGATGCCGTCCATTGGAAATACAGCCAGTGATACTGGCGCCGCGAAACGTGCCCGGCGAACGCCAGGATTCCCTGCGGCCAAAACGTCAGCAGCGCTCGCCAATGCAGACACCATTGATCCCTAAGGCGTAGTTAGCAAACAAGCTCTGGATCATCTCAAGACTGGGCATGGGCGGCTCCTCGTTATTGAAAACAAGCCTAGTCGCTTCCCGACGGTATGCCCTTTAGCTTTTGTTGATCGCTTCGATAGGCCTCGTGCCAAACTTATCCCCTTAGTCTGTGCAAGCTTCTGTGCATAACCTATTAGTGACCTTCGCAAACAGCCGGAACTACTGGCGTTGCGGGCGCTGATCAAGAACTGATCAGCTAATGCCTGAGAAGCGTTAAGTGGTTGTTACGCGGAATATTTTGCTTGACAGCGACTGCGTGGTGAGAGCTGGGAGCACAGCCGTTTATTGTCCAGTATTACTGTGGGGCTCTCTGTGGATAACATGGGGAAACGAAGCGCCAGGGCGCGCTACGACTGGGGTGTAGCTGGCTGGTCGTAAAATGAACAGCTGTGGCCCGGGGCTGACGCTCTGATTGGAAGTCATGGCGAGTGAAGCGGCCGACAAATCTTCAGTCATCGGTACTGACAAGGCCTTTGCGCAGCGCATACAGCACCAGCGAAGGCACATCACGCAGTTTGAGACGATCCATGATCTGCGCCCGGTGCGCATCTACCGTCTTCACGCTCAAGCCCAGGCCGCTGGCGATATCACGCGTCGAAACGCCGCGCACGATCAGCCGCAGGATTTCAACCTGGCGTGGCGTCAGCGACGGAGCGCCAGGCTGCTCGCGCTGGCCGCCTTCGATCACTGCCGACTGGATGACTGTCTGCGCGATACCGGGGCTGAGGTACGACTCGTTGCGCGACAGCGCCCTCAATGCCAGCTCCAGCTCCTGCGCGGCGGCGTCTTTGAGTAGGTAACCGCTGGCACCCAGGCGCAGCGCCTGCAGGACATAGTCCGGCGTGGTGTGCATCGACAGAATCAGGAACTGCACATTGGGGAATTCGGTGCGCCACTGACGCAGGGCATCCAGGCCGCTCATGTGTTTCATGCTGATATCCAGTAACAGGATGTCAGGCTTGAGTTCGGTGAGGATGGTGTGAACCTCGCTGCCGTCGGCTCCCTCGGCTACCACCTCGTATCCCGGCTGGTCTTGCACCAGCGCCCGCAGGCCTGCTCTGACCAGTCCATGATCGTCAATCAGTGCTACCCGTTTCATGCATCTACTCCGTGGTGCGGGGATGGGGCTGCTATCGGCAAGCTCACGGTTACCCGTGTGCCGACCCCGCTGAGGCTTGCTATGTTCAGTTCTCCGCTCAGTGCAGCGACGCGCTCTTCCATGCTGGTCAGGCCCAGACTTAGAGCGCGTGCACGAGCCGCTCGAAAGTCGAAGCCTACGCCGTCATCAATGACTTCGACCTGAAGAAGGTTGACCGTACGGCGGATATGGACCTCCACGCGGCTGGCATGGGCATGGCGGGCGACGTTGTTTACCGCTTCCTGGATGATGCGGAACGCAACCAGCGCGATGTCAGGAGATAGGCCGACCGTTTCGCCATCAAGCTTAAGCGACCAGCGGGTATGCGCAGCTTCGAGGAAACGCGACAGGTGCCAGTGGACGGCGGCCTGCAGACCGAGCGTCTCGAGTTGCAGCGGATGCAGCGCCAGCGACAGGCTGCGCACCTTGTCCAGCGCTTCGTCGGCAGCATCACTGAGCTGGGCGGCGAGCCTAGCCAACACCGGTTCATGCGCCAGCGACCCGCACAGCCGTTGCAGGTGCAGCTTGAGGGCTGTGAGTTGCTGGCCGATGTCGTCGTGCAGGTCACGTGCGAGCTGGCGGCGCTGGTTCTCCTGGACCTCCATCAGCCGCTGCGACAGATGTTGGAGGCGCTGGTTGGCCTGCTCCAGCTCGCGCTGCATCCGCTCCGACTCGCTGATGTCACGCAGCAACAAGAGCACGTCGTGGTATCCGTCGTTTTCCAGTAGCAGCTCGCTTACTTCGGCCTGGAACGGGGCGCCGTCGGCGCGCAGCAGGGTGACGTGTCGAAAGCACAGCGGGCCGATCACGCCACACTGCAGGCGGTCCAGCCGCTCGGCTTCGCGTGCTCGCAGGTCTGGGGCAACGTAGGGCTGCCATTCACCTGTGACCGATGGCGCCTCGCCTGACGGATCGAACAGGCTGCCCGCCGCCGCATTGCAAAAGCGGACCTGTCCGCTGCGAATGATCACCACGCCGTCGGGTAGGCTGGCGACCACCCGTTCGTAAATGCGCGGCGGATAGGTGCCGGTCGGTTCGGCTGGCGGCGATGGGGCGACGTGCGTGGCGCGGGCGATTACGCCTTCGCTGGCGGCTGACTGTTGCGCCCGCATCGAGCGGAGCATGACCTGGATGGCCAGCCACACCAGCGCTGACGACAGCAGCACCGCCAGCAGACTCCAGCCGATGGGCATCGATGGCCGTGTCCCGATCCAGAGCCCGCCCAGCAGCATGAGCCCCGCATGCAGCGCGGCGATTGCCCAGGGCATCCAGCGCAACAGTGAGTGGGGCGAACCCAGGCGATCTGTAATGTTTGACACACGCTCCGTCATCTAAGAACCGTTACCTGCGGTCGGTGGGTGCCGCTGCGTGCGGCACCGCCAGGGGTAGCTGTTTCTGCGCGAGCGCTCTATCTAGCCTAGTCCGCGCACCGGCCCTCGCAACCTTGCAGCCCGATGGATGACGCGAGGTGGCCCATGCAGCCCCGGCAGCGGCGGGGAAAACTTTAGCGCTTTGACACCTTAGGACACCCTAGAGCCGCCTAGGGTTTAGCCTGATATCGCGGTCGCTGCCGGCACCCTATCGTGCCGACCATTCGACTCTGTCATGCGAGGCCGTACCGTGTTTGCCTACCCCGTACTCTGGATTGGAATCGCCACCGGGCTTGCCGGTCTTGCCCTGGGCTCGTTCTGGATCGTCGGTACGGGCAGCGCCATTTGCGTCGCCGCTGCGGTGTTCCTGAAGCCTCGCGCCTCGCGTGGGCCGGCCACCCCCGAACCAGTCACCGCGCCGCCGGTTGCCGTACCGGCCGTCGAGCCGCTGCTCAACGCCGTTTTGCCGACCTGGGGCAAGAACCTGGGGCAGGTGCGCGACATCCAGCAAAACAGCGTGCGCCTGCTGTTCGAGCACTTCGCTGGATTGTCGGCTCGCCTCAGCCAGACCCTGAGCAATTCGGACAATGTGATCGGCGGCGATGGCATGGCCAGCAGCCTGCGCCAGGCGCAGAACCGCCTCAATGAAGTGACCTCGGCGTTCCACGCCGCCAGCGGCCGCAAGGCCGAACTGCTGGGCACCATTTCCGACCTCAACGGCTACGCGGCTGAGCTGCAGTCGATGGCCAAGCACGTGCAGGACATCGCCAGCCAGACCAACCTGCTCGCGCTCAACGCCGCCATTGAGGCGGCCCGGGCCGGGGACTATGGCCGTGGTTTCTCGGTGGTCGCCGACGAGGTGCGCAAGCTGTCGACGCTGTCGGCCGAGACCGGCCAGCGGATGGGCAACAAGGTCAGCGAAATCAACCAGGCGATCCGCGCCACTGTCACCGCGGCAGACGAACTGACCACCAGCGAGCGCGACAACCTGAGCTACCTCGACAGCGTGGCGGGTGACGTCATGCAAGGGCTGGGGCAGAGCCTCAATGAACTCTCGGTCACCTCGTTGCAGCTGCAGCAGGAAACCCGCGTCACCCAGGCGACCATCGAGGAGATCGTCGTCAGCCTGCAGTTTCAGGACCGTACTGACCAGATGCTCGACCACCTGCAGCACGACATGCAGCGTCTCGACCAGGCAGTGCGTGCCGGCGACAACAGCGTGAACGACCCGCAGCGCTGGCTGCGCGAGCTGCACCAGCACTTCACCACCGACGAGGAGCGCCACGGCAAGACCCGTAGCAAGAGCGCTGCCGACGACGTGACCTTTTTCTGATTCAACAAGGAGCATCACCACATGGCCAAGACCATTCTCATCGTCGACGACTCGCTCTCCATGCGCCAGCTGGTGAAGATGACCCTCACCGGCGCGGGTCATCAGGTCATCGAGGCCGTCGATGGCAAGGACGCGCTGACAAAGCTCAACGGGCAGAAGATCAACCTGATCATCAGTGACGTGAACATGCCAAACCTCGATGGCATCGGCCTGGTGAAGGCGGTCAAGGCCAATGCGGCCTACCGCTTCACGCCCATCGTCATGCTCACCACCGAAAGCGAGCAGGGCAAGAAAGCCGAGGGCCAGGCCGCCGGTGCCAAGGCCTGGATCGTCAAGCCGTTCCAGCCGCAGCAACTGCTGACAGCTGTCGACAAGCTGGTCGGCTGACATGCTCGAACTCACCTACGACCGCAGCGTGGTGCCGGCCCGGCTTCGCCTGTCCGGCAGCCTGACCATCTACGAAGTCGGCGAGGCGCATGCGACCTTGCTGAGCATGCTGGCAAAGCCTGAGGCAAACCCTTGCCTGCTCGACCTCGAAGCGCTCGAAGAACTCGACACCGCCGGGGCGCAGCTGCTGCTCGCGACCCAGCGTCATTTCGAGGCCGCCGGCGGCAGTTTGAAGGTGCAGGGACCGGCCGCCACGGTGACCGAGGTGCTCGAGCTGTTGCGCCTTGAAACGCTGTACCCCGACGTCCTACTGGCTCATCGCTGAAAGGAAACCGTGATGCTTGATGGCGAACAATGGAGCCAGCTGTTGCTGAGCTTTGTCGAGGAGGCCCGCGATCTGGCCAAGCAGGCCGAAGAGTACCTGCTGCTGCTTGACGAGTGCCCCACCGACGAACAGGCGATCAACGGGCTGTTCCGCGCAATGCACACGCTCAAGGGCTCGGCTGGGCTGTTTTCGCTCGCGCCGCTGGTGGGCTTTACCCATCATCTGGAAAACCTGCTCATGGCGGTGCGTGACGGTGCGCAGAGCCTGTCGCCAGAACTGATCTCGCTGATGCTGCGCTGCCTGGATGAAATCAGCGCCATGATCGATCTGATCGATACCGACAAGGGCGAGCTGCTGGTCGACGACAGCCGCCACCAGCCGCTGCTTGCCGAGCTCGCCAGCTGCATCGACGCTGCGCCCCAGGCGCTGCAGATCCCGGTTGTGATGCTGCCCGAGGACGGCTGCAACAGTCGTGGGCAGCTGCAACGCTGCGCCAGTTGCGACGCCGATGGCGCCTGGCACATCTCGTTGCGGTTTCACGCCGATCTGCTGCGAAACGGCTTCGAACCCAGTTCGTTCGTCCGCTTTCTGAGCCGTCTGGGCGACATCCTGCATCTACAGACAATCAGTGAATCGTTGCCCTCGCTGGCCGAACTGCAGCCGGAGACCTGTTACCTCGGCCTCGAAATCGCGCTGTGCACGCCGGCCAGCAAGGGCGAGATCGAGGAAGTTTTCGAATTCATCGAGGACTTCTGCACCCTGCGCATCCTGCCTCCGACCAGCGCCCTTGAGGATTATTTACAGCTCATTCATGAGCTGCCGGAAACCGATGAGCAGATTGGCCGGATTCTGGTTGCCAGCGGCCTGTTGACCGAACGCGAGCTCGAAGAAGGCTTGGCCCTGCAGGCGGCCGAAAGCACCGGGGTCAAGTCGCCGCTGGGTACCGTGCTGGTAAACGAGGGGCTGGTAGCGCCCCAGGTGGTCAACGCCGCGCTGGCAAAGCAACAGGTTGCCCGTGAAAAGCGCAGCCAGGAAAACAGCCAGATCCGTGTGGCTGCAAACAAGCTGGACGAACTGATCAACTTGGTCGGTGAGCTGGTCATCAGCGCCGCCGGTGCCCAGCTGCGTGCGCGCTCCCACGGCGACGCCGGCTGTATAGAAAGTACTCAAACGGTCAATCAGCATGTTGAGCTGATCCGCGAGGCAGCGCTGAAGCTGCGCATGATCGAGATCGGCGACACCTTCAACCGCTTCCAGCGCGTGGTGCGCGATGTCAGCCAGCAACTGGGCAAGGATATTCGTCTGGATATCCGTGGCGCGGACACCGAGCTCGACAAAGCGGTCATCGACAAGCTGGCCGACCCCCTGACGCACCTGGTGCGCAACGCCATCGACCACGGTATCGAGTCAGCAGAAGGCCGTGTCGCCGCTGGTAAACCGGTCGAAGGCCACCTGCGACTGAACGCTTATCACGAATCGGGCATGATCGTGATCGAGGTCGGCGACGACGGGCGCGGCCTCAACACCGCGCGCATCCGTGAGAAAGCAATCGCGCGCGGCCTGATCGATGCAGCATCAAACCTGCCCGAACAGGACATCCAGGCGCTCATATTCGCCGCCGGGTTCTCCACCGCCGAGAGCGTGTCCGACCTGTCGGGACGCGGCGTGGGGCTGGATGTGGTGCGCAGCGCTATCGACGCCTTGCGCGGCACCATAGAGATCGATTCCCGTGAAGGTCTGGGCTGCACCTTCCGCATCCGCCTGCCGCTCACGCTGGCGATCATCGATGGTTTCCTCGTCAGCCTTGGCGACGACTATTTCGTCATCCCGCTGGACATGGTCACCGAGTGTCTGGAGATGGACGCCGAGCAACTCAGTTCAGGCGCCTACGGCTACCTGAGTCTGCGCGGCAAGCCGCTGCCCTGTCTGTCGCTGGCAGCCCATTTCAACCTGGCGGAAAGTCACGCCAAACGCCGCAACATCATTGTCGTCAGCCAGGGCCGGCAACAAGCCGGGCTGATCGTCGATCACCTTCACGGTGAACTGCAAACCGTCATCAAGCCGCTCGGGCAGCTGTTCCAGCACCTGCAAGGCATTGGTGGCTCCACCATCCTGGGTACCGGGCAAGTAGCCCTGATCCTGGATATCCCCAGCCTGTTCCGTTACCTGCAAAACCACGTCGACGCGAATCCTGCTGCCCAGCGCATCAGCCAATCCCGCCAGGACCTCGCAGGCCAGTAAGGAGAAACAACCATGAACGTATTCGGTAACTTCAAGATAGGGACGCGCTTGATTGCGGGTTTCCTGATAGTGGTGGCACTGACCATTACCGTGGGCATGCTGGGTATACGTAACCTCGAGCACGTCAACGAGCTGTCCGACCAGATGTATGACCGCGAGTTGATCTCGCTGAACAATATCCAGTCGGCCAATGTGCAGCTGATCTATGTGGGACGTAGTCTGCGTTCGAGCCTGCTGGCCACCAGCCTGGAGGAGCGTGACTCTTCCATCAAACGGACCCGCGAGGCGATCAGCAAGATGTATGAGTACATCGAGCTCACCCGCACCAGCTTCGTGACGCCCGAAGGCCTCGCCCAGTTCGAGTCGCTCAGCGAGCCGGTTGCCGCTTACGTGCAGACCGTCGAGCAGGCCCTAAAGCTGCGCGAAGCCTCCAGCGAGGTGCGCCCGGCCGACGAGCTGACCGTGATGCTGCCGCAACTGCGTGAGACCGGAAACAAGGCCGACGATCTGCTGACCGCCCTGGTGGAGCGTAAGGTCGCCAATGCTAAGGAAGCCAATGAACAAATCACCGGCATCTACCTCGATTCGCGGACCCAGATGATCGCATTGGTGATCATTGCCGCCGTGCTCGGCTTCGGCATCGGCATTCTGGTCACACGCAGCATTACCCGGCCGCTCAACCACGCCGTGTCGGTTGCCGATGCGCTCGCGGCTGGCGACCTCAGTGTGCAGGTGGAGGTGAACAGCAAGGACGAGACGGGCCAGTTGCTCAACGCCATGAAGAACATGGCCGAGCGGCTGCGTAGCGTGATGGGCGATGTGCGCAGCGCTGCCGATTCCCTGTCCTCGGCCTCGGAGGAAGTCAGTGCCACCTCGCAATCGCTCAGTCAGGCGGCTAGCGAGCAGGCGGCGGGCGTCGAGCAGACCACCGCGTCGGTGGAGCAGATGTCCGCATCCATCGCGCAGAACACCGAAAGCGCCAAGATCACCGACAGCATTGCCGGCAAGGCCGCCAATGACGCCGTAGCCGGTGGCCGGGCAGTGCGCGATATGGTCGTTGCGATGAAGCAGATCGCGGACAAGATCGGCATCATCGATGACATCGCTTACCAGACGAACCTGCTGGCGCTCAACGCGGCTATCGAGGCGGCGCGAGCGGGCGATCATGGCAAGGGGTTCGCTGTGGTGGCGGCTGAAGTTCGCAAGCTGGCCGAGCGCAGCCAGGTGGCTGCCCAGGAAATCGGCGGCGTGGCCGGTAGCAGCGTGCAGCTGGCCGAGCAGGCCGGTCGCCTGCTCGACGATATCGTTCCGAACATCCAGAGGACTTCGGACCTGGTGCAGGAAATCACCGCGGCATCCCAGGAGCAGAGTACCGGCGCGGGCCAGATCAATATCGCCATGGGGCAGATGAACCAGATCACCCAGCAAAACGCCTCGGCGTCCGAAGAGCTGGCTGCCACCTCCGAGGAGATGAACGCCCAGGCCTCGCAACTGCTGGAGCTGATCGGCTTCTTCCGTCTTGATGCGCGCGATGGGGTCGCTCAGGGCCTCGGTCGCCAGCCACAGGCACCCAGCGTCAAGCCCAGCGGCAACCGCTCGGTGCGCAGCATCCGCAAGCCGACCGCCATGGCTGATGACAGTCAGTTCGTCAGCTTCACATAAGGGGGCGCAGATGAATTTTCCACAGGTAAGCGGTGCCGCCAACACCGCGCCGGCTGATATCCAGCACCTGTCGTTCCGGGTGCGCCAGGCGCGCTACGCGTTGCCGATCGAGCTGGTACGCGAAATCATCGAGTACGGGCAGATCACCGGCGTGCCGATGATGCCGGCGTGCATCCACGGCGTAATTAACCTGCGCGGCAATGTGGTGCCGGTGCTGGACCTGGCCGCACGCTTCGGTATGGAACGCACGGTGCCGAGCAAGCGGACCTGCATTGTGATCATCGAGCTGGACCTGAACGATGCGCTGCAGCGCATCGGCCTGGTGGTCGATGCGGTCGACGCCGTGCTGGATATCCAGGCTGCCGACGTCGAGCCCGCGCCAGGGTTCGGCGCTGGGATTCGGACAGAATTCATTGCCGGCATGGCGCGCGACGAGCGGGGTTTCACCATCATTCTGGACGTGCGCAAGGTGTTGTCGCTGGACGACATCCTGCAGATCAGCCAGGCGATGGCGCAGGCGAGCTGAGCATGCCGACGTCGAGCCTGCCGGTGCTGGGCGAGCAGGAGTTCCGGTTCCTGCAGCAGCTGATGGTCCAGGCGTCGGGTATTCATCTGAGCGACAGCAAGCGGCCGCTGGTCGCCGGCCGCCTGATGCGCAGGTTGCGGGCCCTGAACCTGAGCAGCTACCGCGACTACCTGTTGCTGCTCAAGGATCCGACGAAGCAGGCCGAGCAACGCTTGGTGATCGACCTGCTGACCACCAATGAAACCTACTTCTTTCGTGAGCCGCAGCATTTCCAGTTCCTGGCCCGCTGGCTGGACGGCCGGCGCGAGCCGTTGCGCATCTGGAGCGCCGCCTGTTCGTCGGGCGAAGAACCCTACACCCTGGGCATGGTGCTGGCCGAGCATGGGCCGGCGGAGTGGTCGATCCTTGGCAGCGACCTCAGCCGCACGGTGCTGGAAAAGGCCGAGGCTGCGATCTATCCGCTGGACGAGTCGAGCAACTTTCCGCCTGGCTGGCTCAAGCGCCACTGCCTGCGCGGTATCGGTGAGCACGAGGGCGCCTTTCGCTTCGGTCAGGACTTGCGGGAGCGGGTGCGCTTTCGCGAACTGAACCTGATGCGGCCGTTGCCTGAAGACATCGGCCGCTTCGATGTGATCTTCCTGCGCAACGTGCTCATTTATTTCAGCGCCGAGGACAAGCGAGCCATCGTTGCCCGCCTGATCGAACGCCTGCGCGTCGGCGGTTTGCTGTTTATCGGCCATGCGGAAAGCCTGCATGGGTTCGGACTGCCGCTGCGCAGCGTCGCTTCTTCGGTATTCGAGCGCCTATGACCGCGCCTCGTTTTCTCATGCCTGGCGAGTACTTGTTCGGTCCGCTTCAGGAGCCGGTGGCCACGCTGCTTGGCTCGTGTGTCGCCGTTACCCTGTGGCATCCGCGGTGTCGCCTGCTTGCCGTAAGCCATTTCGTCGTGCCCCGCAGCGCCTCCGACCAGGATGACACGCGCACCGGCGAAGCGGTGTTCGCGCGGCTGCAGCGCGACATGGTTAGCCACCGCACCGCGCCGGAGGAATACCGCAAAGGGCTCTATGGTGGCGGCACCTGCTTGCAGCCAGGCCGGCGCAACAGC
This sequence comes from Pseudomonas sp. 10B238, assembly GCF_000970615.1. Lineage (NCBI taxonomy): Bacteria > Pseudomonadati > Pseudomonadota > Gammaproteobacteria > Pseudomonadales > Pseudomonadaceae > Pseudomonas > Pseudomonas sp. 10B238. The sequence continues at coordinate 220,132 of NZ_KQ033932.1, read as the reverse complement.
CTGCAGATCGGGTTGATGAACATCGCGTTCGCCCGTGAGCAGTTCGCCTTGCTCGGTTGGCGCGCTGACGATGAGCAGCTCGGTGGCTTGGGTTATCGACGATTGACAGTCGATGGCCGAGACGGACGCCTGAGCTGTCAGTCGTTCACCACGGCCAACCTGCTGGAGGGCACCGCATGATCAAGGTGTTTATCGTCGATGACTCAGCACTGGTGCGGCAGGTCTTGTCGGCCTGTCTGGAAAGCCATCCGAATATCGAGGTGATTGGACAGGCGGCCGACCCACTGTTCGCGCTTGAGAAGATGCAGCGCAACTGGCCCGATGTGCTGGTGCTCGACGTCGAAATGCCGCGCATGGACGGCATCACCTTTCTGCGCAAGCTGATGGCCGAGCGGCCGACACCGACCATCATCTGTTCGACCCTGACTGAGGCGGGCGCGGCCATCACGCTCGAAGCGTTTGCAGCGGGCGCCGTTGGCGTTTTCACCAAGGCGCGACTCGGTCTTAAAGACAGTCTGCTGCAGCTCTCCAGCGATCTGATTAAACAGATCCAGCAGGCCGCCGCGACCCGTCCACGGGCTGTGGCTGCACGCACCGCGACGGTAACGGGACCGGCGCGCCCGGCGGAGCCGACCAGCAACGCGCTGACCACCACCGACAGGGTCGTTGCCCTGGGTACGTCCACTGGCGGCACCCAGGCACTGGAACTGGTGCTCAAACAGCTGCGCGTCGATTCGCCGGGCATCGTTATCGTCCAGCACATGCCGGAAAAATTCACCGCCGCCTTCGCTCAGCGTCTCGACAGCCTCTGCCAGATCGAGGTGCGTGAGGCCCGCCATCTGGATCGCGTGCGCTCCGGGCTGGCGCTAGTGGCACCCGGCGGCAAGCACATGCAGCTGAAACGCAGCGGCGCGCAGTATTTCGTCGAGGTGCTCGACGGGCCTCCAGTCAACCGGCACAAGCCGTCAGTGGACGTGCTGTTTCGCTCTGTCGCCCGCCATGCCGGGCATAACGCGCTGGGTGTGATCATGACCGGCATGGGCGACGACGGCGCCCGTGGACTGCTGGCCATGCGCGAAGCCGGCGCCCGCACGGTAGCCCAGGACGAAGCCAGCTGTGTCGTTTTCGGAATGCCCAAGGAGGCCTTGCAGCTGGGTGCGGCGCAGTGCACCGAGTCGCTGGAAAACTTGTCTCGCCTGATCACCGACTATGCACGCGCACCGCTTGCATGACGGCGGTTGCGCTTGGCGGGTACGTCGGTGTGATTAGAGACCTGCTTTGCTGCGTGGAGGGACTCCGCCTAAGATCACGGACGCTTCTGCACACAAGGACAACAAGGTGAAGATCGTTCTGCAACTGGTGACTGCTGTAGTCGTACTGCTCTTCCTGATCATTGCGGTGCTGGTGGCGCTCAGCTGGGCGCCGCCACGACCGGTCGAAAGCCTGACCGAACGCTGGGCGCCGGAACCGTCCGGATTCGTCGAGGTGTCCGGTATGCAGGTGCATGTTCGTGACGAGGGGCAACGTGATGATCCCGTTCCGCTGGTGCTGCTGCACGGCACCTCGGCGAGCCTGCATACCTGGGAAGCGGTGGTCGACGAACTGAAGCAGCAGCGGCGGGTGATCAGCCTCGACCTGCCGGGCTTCGGTTTGACCGGCCCCTTTCCCGACGGCGACTACCGCATGCGCCATTACGTCGACTTCCTCTCGACATTCCTGGACAGGCTGAACGTGGAGCGAGCAGTGCTCGTCGGCAACAGCTTTGGTGGCCAGCTCGCCTGGGAAATGGCGCTGGACCAGCCTAGGCGTGTTGAGCGACTGGTACTGATCGATGCGGCAGGTTACCCGCGCCAGTCGACCTCAGTGCCGATCGGTTTCAAGCTTGCGGGCATTCCGGGTTTGGCGCCGCTGATGGCCAACATACTCCCGCGGCGGTTGGTTGAGTCCAGCACGCGCAGCGTCTATGGCGATCCAGGCAAAGTGACGCCGGAGCTGGTTGATCGCTACTACGAGCTGACCCTGCGTGAAGGCAATCGTGAGGCGCTGCGCGAACGGTTCAAGCAGGTGCCGGCAGTCGACAATTCTAAGCGGATCGCATCGATCCAGACGCCGACGCTGATCATCTGGGGCGGGCGCGACGGGTTGATTCCGCCGCTCAATGCGCGTCGCTTCAAGGACGACATCGCAGGCAGCGAGTTGGTCATGTTCGACGACCTCGGTCACGTGCCGCAGGAGGAGGCCCCGTCGCGAGTCGCCGCGGCCATCCGGGCGTTCCTGCCGCAGCCCTGACGCTGCTACATCATCCCGCAGCCTTATGTTCGGGCATTCATTCGCGGCCGTTTGATTGTGGACGGCTGTGGCCTCGCCGACACTCGCCACATACTTTGCGACGCATCCAACAATAATCCGCTGGAGGAATTTCCATGAGTGAAGCCATTCGCTTCGAAGACAAGGTGGTCATCGTGACCGGTGCCGGTGGTGGACTCGGCCGCGCGCATGCGCTGCTGTTCGCCCGCCATGGCGCTAAGGTTGTGGTCAACGACCTCGGCGGCAGTGCCCAGGGCGAGGGCGCCAACGCCTCGGCAGCCGATCGCGTCGTCGAGGAAATCCGCCAGGCCGGCGGCACTGCGGTGGCCAATCATGACTCGGTGACCGAGGGCGACAAAATCGTCCAGCACGCGCTGGACAGCTTCGGCCGCATCGATGTGGTGGTGAACAATGCCGGCATCCTCCGCGACAAGACCTTTCACAAGATGGAAGACGCCGACTGGGATCTGGTCTATCGGGTGCACGTCGAAGGCGCTTACAAGGTGACCCGTGCCGCCTGGCCACACATGCGCGAGCAAGGTTACGGTCGAGTGATCTTCACCGCCTCGACCTCCGGTATCTACGGCAACTTCGGTCAGTCCAACTACGGCATGGCCAAGCTGGGTTTGTACGGCTTGACGCGCACACTGGCCCTGGAAGGGCGCAAGAACAACATTCTGGTCAACGCCATCGCGCCGACCGGCGGCACGCGCATGACCGAGGGGCTGATCCCGCCGCAGGTTTTCGAGCAGCTCAAGCCCGAGCTGGTCAGCCCGCTGGTGGTCTTTCTCGCCAGCGAGCAATGCCAGGAAACCTCCGGTCTGTTCGAGGTCGGCGGTGGCTGGATGGGCAAGGTGCGCTGGGAGCGGAGCCTGGGTGCCGGTTTCGATCCGAAGGCCGGCTTTGATGCCGAGGACGTTGCCGCCCATTGGCAGCAGATCTGCAATTTCGACAACGCGGCGCATCCGGCCGACAACATGGAAGCGTTGAAGGAAATGATGGCGAACCTGCAGAAGTACGCCGGTTAAGCTGCTGGCCGCTGCGGTCGCTTGAGCTGCAGAAGCGCCTGGCACGCTTCTGCAGCTCAATGAGCTTTTCTCGTATCAGGCAGCTGGTCCGGCTGCTGCCGGCGCCGGTAACAGGCGCAAGGCTTTTGCCCGAGCCTGGATCAGATTGCGCACGTAATACAGCTGCCCTTCAAGCGGATGAATGCCTGCGCGGCGCAGCTTGAGCCGTAACCGGACATTGCTGCCGGACAGAATCAGTGCAATGCCTTGCTTGCGGTAGTCCAGTAGAACGTTTTCCAGCGCAGCCAGGGCGGTCATGTCCATCATCGGCACGCCGCTGATGTCGACGATGACGATTTTCACGTCTGGATTGAAGCGCCGTAGCACGCTCAAGGCCTTTTCGGCGGCGCCAAAGAACAGCGGGCCACGAATCGCATAGGCAGCGACGTGTTCGGGCAGGTCTCGGAGGACGGGGCTTTGCCCAAGATTCAGGCGGGTGGTGTCGGTCAGCTCGCTCATGCGTTTGATGAACAGCCCGGCCGCGAGCAACAGCCCCACGCCCACCGCCAGCACCATGTCGAACAGGACGGTCAGGCTCAGGCAGGTCAGTAGTACCAACACATCGCTGCGTGGTGCTATTCGCAGTGTCTTGAAGACGTGCGGCGCTTCGCTCATGTTCCAGGCCACCATTAGCAGCAGCGCCGCCAGGGCGGCCATCGGCAGATAGCTGAACAGCGGTGCCAGCCAGAGGATTGCCACCAGCACCACGCCTGCGTGAATGATCGCCGCCAATGGTGAGAATGCGCCGGCGCGCACGTTGGTGGCGGTGCGCGCAATGGCGGCGGTCGCCGTGATGCCGCCGAACAGCGGGGCGACCAGGTTGCCGATGCCTTGCCCCAGCAGCTCGGCGTTCGGGTCGTGGGTGCCGCCGGCCATGCCATCGGCGACCACCGCACAGAGCAGGGATTCGATGGCGCCGAGCATGGCAATGGCGAACGCCGGCGCCAACAGTTGGTGAAACAGCTCGAAGCTCAGCACCAGCGGTTGACCGTCAGGGCCGGGCAACAGCCATGGCCAGGCGAAATCCGGGAGGAACGGTGGAATGCCGGGATGCACCACATCCTCGACCACATAGCTGAAGCGCTCACCAAGCGTGGCGACGGTAAGGCCAGCCGATTCCAGCGCCATTGCGACAATTGCACCAACGACGAGGGCAACCAGATGGCCTGGCACTTTGGGTACCAGACGCGGCCAGACGATCAAGACGCCCAGGCAAAGCAGGCCGACAAGTGCGTCACCCAACTGCGCGCTGGGCAGGGCACGCACCAGCAAGCTGAGCTGCTCCGCATAATGTTGCGGCTGCTCGGTCAGCGTCAGCCCAAATATGTCCTTGAGCTGCAGGGTCGCGATGACGATGCCGATGCCAGCAGTGAAACCAAGCGTGACGGGGTAGGGCACAAATGCGATCAACCTACCGGCACGCAACAGCCCGAGCGCGATCAGGATCAGCCCGGCGAGCATGGTGCAGAGCAGCAACCCGCCGAGGCCGAATTGCTGGGTAATCGGCAGGAGGATGACGACGAAGGCTGCGGTAGGACCGGACACGTTGAACCGCGAGCCTCCGGTCAAGGCAATCAAGGGTGCAGCAACCAGCACCGTATACAGGCCGTGCTGCGGCGCAACACCTACCGCTATCGCCAACGCCATGGCCAAGGGGATGGCGATAATGCCCACCGTCAAGCCGGCCGTGATGTCGCCGCGCAATGCCGGCACTCCGTAGCCCGAACACAGGGTTTGACGCCAGGCAGCGAACAACGGCGGAAGCTTCATCCCAGACACTCCATGTGCGCAAAGCGCCAGTATAAGCACTGGCCATACCGCCGGGCCTGCAAGAACGCAACATCGCGGTTAAATCGCAGATTTTCGTGTACGACCTTGGTCTTATCGGCCTTTGGCGCGTTGAGTGCGCCGGTCGTGCAGAGTAAACTGCCGCCCCCGAAAGGCCCCGTCGAACCGGAGAAACCATGCGTAAAGACAAGAAAAAGGTGATCGGCGAGGAAGTCAGCGACGAGTCGATCAAATTGTTTCTCGAGCCGGAACCGGCTGACGACACGCCGCCTTCGTTGCACAAGCTGACCAAGGCGTATCGCGGTTTGCGGGTCGATGATTTCGAGCGTTTTCTCGGATTCTTTGTCCAAGCCGGGTATGACCTGAATGCGAAGGATGCCAAGGGGCAAGACTTCGTAGCCTTGATCGCGGATCAGCGCCAGGCCGAGCCCTACATCGAGCTGATCGAGGCCGCGCGCGGCTGAGCTCGTCTGTAACCGTCAAGCTTCAAGCATGACTTGGCTGAGCAATCGGCAGCCGCAATAGATTTTCTCGCTGCACGCGTCCCGTAGAGCCCAGGCTAGTCGCCCCGCTCCGGGAAGCAGAGGCGCGAGAGGGAGGAGGCCAAAAGCCGCTCTCCCGACAGCGGGTAGGGGCTTTCGAGTTCTCCTGCCTTCGGGCACAAGCCCGAGCAGCGGTATAGAAACCTCCTCCGTTTCTAGCCGCCAGGCTGGTGGTTCTACATGATCGCGTACTGCGGTCGTGACAGTTTAATGCTGTGATTCTGGAGAACGCGTTAATGACGCAACACGATAGCGAAGCCGTGGATTTGGTGCTGGTGGGAGCCGGCATCATGAGTGCGACTCTGGCAGTACTGCTCAAGGAACTCGATCCCAACATCAGGCTGGAGATTGTCGAACTGCAGGAATCCGGGGCCGTCGAAAGTTCGAATCCCTGGAACAATGCCGGCACCGGCCACGCCGGTCTCTGTGAGTTGAACTACACGCCGGACAGCAAAGACGGCTCGATCGACATCAAGAAAGCCGTCACCATCAATACCCAATTCGAAGTGTCGAAGCAGTTCTGGGCTTACCTGACGGGCCGTGAAGGCTTCGGTAGCCCGCGCGACTTCCTCAATGCGGTGCCGCATCTGAGCTTCGTGCGGGGCACCAAGAACATCGATTACCTCAAGCGCCGTTTCGATGCGCTGAAAACCCATCACGCCTTTGAAGACATGGTCTACAGCGAAGATCGCGCGACCATGGAAGAGTGGATGCCACTGATGATGCCGGGCCGTCCGCTGGACGAGCCGATCGCCGCGACCCGCGCGATGAACGGCACGGACGTCAACTTCGGCGAGCTGACCCGGCAGATGCTGCAGTATCTGGCCGCCAAGCCCGGCGTAAAGATGTCCTACTTCCAGAAGGTCACCGGCCTGGCTCGCGACGGCAAGGGCTGGCGCGTTGAGGTCAAGAACACCCGTGACGGTGGCGGTCGTGAGATCAAAGCCGGCTTCGTCTTCCTCGGTGCTGGCGGCGCAGCGCTGCCGCTGCTGCAGATGTCCGATATCGAAGAAGGTAAGGGTTACGGCGGCTTCCCGGTCAGCGGCCAGTGGCTGCGGTGCGACAATCCGGAGATCGTCAAGCAGCATCAGGCCAAGGTCTATAGCCTGGCCGCAGTAGGCGCACCGCCCATGTCGGTTCCGCATCTGGATACCCGTGTCGTGGATGGCAAGAAGTCTTTGCTGTTCGGGCCGTACGCCGGCTTCACTACCAAGTTCCTCAAACACGGCTCGCCGCTTGATCTGCCAATGTCGATTCGTCCGGCCAACCTCAAGCCGATGCTGGCCGTGGCGCGGGACAACATGGACCTGACGCGCTACCTGATCAAGGAAGTCCGGCAGTCGATGGGCGACCGTCTTGAAACTCTGCGCGGCTTCTACCCTGAAGCTAAGGCAGAAGACTGGCGCCTGGAAGTGGCCGGGCAGCGCGTACAGATCATCAAGAAGGACCCGAAGAAGGGCGGCATCCTGCAGTTCGGCACCGAATTGGTGGCGGCCAAGGATGGTTCGATCGCCGCACTGCTGGGCGCGTCTCCGGGTGCCTCGGTTACCGTTTCGATCATGCTTGACCTGATCGAGCGTTGCTTCCCCGAGCAGGCAAAGAGCGAGGCCTGGAGCGGTAAGCTCGCCGAAATATTCCCGGCGCGTGAGAAGGTTCTCGAAGCCGATGCAGCGGTCTATCGCGAGGTCGTCTCGAGAGTCGACAAGCGTCTGGGGCTGGCCGACTAGCTATCCAGACACGCTGTAAGCAAGCCGCGCTGCCGTTAGGGTTGCGCGGCTTTTTTATGCGTGCGGGATAGGGCCGGAACGCTGCTGTAGCCCTGCTTGAGGCAGGGGCTTGCCGATCCAGCCGAGACGAATTTCCGCTATCTCGACCCAGCGTTCACCAATAGGACGCTTTTTGGCCGTCAGCAGCATGCGGCAGCGATCCTGGTCGTCCAGCAGGGCGTAGTGACGCGGCAGGTGTTGTCGGAACAGGGTTCTGAATAAAGACATGGCCAGGCGCTCGTAGGGCTGCTCGCCGTTATCGCATCCTGAGGTTACGGTTGCATGAATGGAACGTGGCCGGCCTGCAGGCGGTCTTTAGGGCATCACTGTCAGGCGGTTGCGGTGCTGGTTATACTGCGCGCCATCCATCCCTAACCTGGAGTAAGCAGTATGCTGAAACGCCTGTTGTTCAGCCTCGCCGCCGCGTCAGCACTGGTGCTCGCCGGTTGTGCCCACAGTCCTCAACAGCTCGACCCCAATCCCAAACTCACCGATACCATCAATCCCGTCGGCCAAGGGCAACCGGTAGCCGTGCGTGTGGTCGACGGTCGCCCCTCTGCAACCTTGGGCACCCGTGGCGGCCTGTATCCAGAGACCAGTGCGGTGATCGTGCCGAAAGAAAAAGTCATTCCCAAGCTGCAGGCCCAGGCCGAAGCGGCGGTCCGGTTGCTGGGGTTCACTCCGTCGGCCAACGCTTACAACGCGCCGCAACTGACCCTGACCCTAGCTGAACTGAAGTACCAGTCGCCGAAGGAAGGCCTGTACGTTACCGAGGCAACCATTGGTGCGACCTTCCGCGTCGAGGTGCAGAACGGCGGTCGCCGCTATACCGGCCGTTACGGTGCTTCTTTGAACCAGCGCTTCGGTATGGCACCGAATGAGCAGACCAACACCAAGCTGGTAACCGAGGTGTTGAGCGATGCGCTGACCCGCACCTTCCGCGACCAGAATATTGGTCAGGTGTTGGCGCAGTGAGCCGCAACTAGCCCAGACGGTCATTTGCGACAGAATAGAACCCCGCCCTTTGGCGGGGTTTTTGTTTCGCTGACGCTCTGCCGGAGAGCGGTGCGCTTTATGCTTGTTGGCCCAATGCGTAGTAAACGAAGCAAGAGAGCGACGCCCGCTCGGCGAGATTTCCGATGCGAGTTGTTGCCTGAGCAAATCGCGAGCATCGCCTCCTGTAAACCAATCCGAGCGACTGCCCGCCTGTCGAAGGCTGAAAAACAAACGCCCCGAACATGTCGGGGCGTTTGTCTCACCGGTGTGGCTTAGCGCACGCCGGAGTTACGCAGCGCGGCTGGGGTGTACTGGTTGGAGTTGGCCTTGTAGTTGTATACGTAGGGGTTCTTTTCTTCGTTCTTCATGCCCATCACCAGGTAGCGACCGGAGACTAGGTCATACAACGTCTCCATGGCGTACAACGGGACCTGGTCGTTGTAGATGTATTCGGCATGCGCCTCGGCAACGCGCCAAAGCGTATCGCGGCCGTCGTAATGGTCGATCACTGCGGCCTGCCAGGTGTCTTCGTCGATGAAGAAGGTACGCTTGGCATAGATGTGACGCTCGCCGGGCTTCAGCGTCGCCTCGACTTCCCACACGCGGTGCAGCTCATAGCGGGTCAGATCCTGATTGATGTGACCGGCCTTGATGATGTCGTCGTACTTGAGCTGCGGTGAGTCCAGACGGTAGGCGTTGTAGGGGATGTACATCTCCTTCTTGCCCACCAGCTTCCAGTCGTAGCGGTCCGGTGCGCCGTTGAACATATCCAGGTTGTCGGAGGTGCGCAGACCGTCAGAGGCGGTGCCCGGGCCGTCGTAAGCAACCTGTGGGGCGCGGCGCACGCGGCGCTGACCGGCGTTGTAGATCCACGCCATGCGCGGCTCTTTGACCTGGTCCAGGGTTTCGTGCACCAGCAGCACGTTGCCGGCCAGGCGTGAAGGCTCGGTCACCTGTTGCTTGAAGTAGAACAGCACGTTGCCATGTTTCTCGGCGTTGTAGTCGGTCAGGGTGTCGGTGTAGACGACTTCGTCGACGAACTTGACCAGGCTGTAGCTACCGTTCACCTGAGGAGTGGCCTGCGCCACGGTGCGGCGGGCAGAGCCCCCGCGGTAGCGAGTGATGTGGTTCCAGATCACTTCAAGGCCGTCTTGAGGAATCGGAAAGGCCACTGCGGTGTCGAAATTTTCCAGCCCGTTGCCGCCTCGGACCAGCTTGGTCTGGGTCGCGTTCTTCTGGGCTGCGTCATAGATCCGCTGAGGTACGGTAGCGCTGCGGTGGGTTTCGAAGACCGGCAGGCGATAGGTATCGGGGTAGCGCTTGAGCATGGCGATCTGGCCAGGGCTCAGGTTGTCCTTGTACTGCTCGAAGTTCTGCGCGGTGATGGTGAACTTCGGCGTGTCGTTCGGGTAGGGATCGCTGACGAAGCCATCTTCTCCGACTGCCGCTGCATCGGCTGCCAAACCGCCGGTCCAGGCAGGAATGGTGCCGGCCGCGTTGCCGGCTTTCTCGGCACCCATCGGCGTCAGGCTGCTACCCAGCTTGGCCGCTTCGGATTCGGATACCGCAGCTATGGCTCCGCTTGCCAGCACAGCGCTTGCCAGCAAAGAGAGTGTGAGGGCCCCCGTCTTAAACCTGTTCTTATTCATTGTTTGGTCCTGTTGATTCTCGGTAACTGATTCACTGCAAGCGAAGCCGTAAGCGCGGCGCTTGCAGGTGGCGACTTCCACAGAGGAGGTGGCGGGCCGAAGGCCCGGTACATCACGTCAGAGACGCAGTGATCACAAGTTGCCGTTTGCCCGACTCCGCGGCAGTCCCGTCTGGTTGCTCACGCCAGGCGCACGCTCTATTTCGGTTGTTCGAGGCGAGATGAGGGTGAAGCTGGAAGGGACTATAAGTCAACAATCGAGACGGGACCTATCTGCATAAATGGCGCAAATACCCGGCAAATTGCCATCGCTTAGTTGTGTTCCGTTCTGTCGGAAATCGGCTGAGCCGACAATGCCGTTTCGGTAGACTCCGCAGCCCTCAGTTCGGCCGCCCAGGCCTTTATGTTTTCGGCCCAACGGAGAATGCGGTTGTTGCTTGATTTTGATTATTCGGCGCTGGCGAGGGTCGCGCCTCTGGTCAACTCACTGGCCTTGCTAATCGCGCTCAGCGGTGCCTGGCTGTTGCTGGCGACGCGCTGGCGTCGGCAGCTGTCGAGGGCCGAGACCTCCCTTGCGGGTTCTCGTCTCTCTGCTGCTGAGCAGGGTGGCTTGGCAGCTACCCGGCGTCTTGACCGGTTTTTCTATGGCTTTGGATTCAGCAGTCTGGGACTGGCCTGCCTGCTTTCTTCGCTAACCCGGCTGACCTGACGGCCAGTCGGGCTTGTGCTGAGTATTAGAGACTCAAGCCAGCTTTCAATCGATACTGGTTACGCACCGGCATGGCGTATTGCTGGATGAGGTAGGGCTGCTGCACGCTTGGGCATGCCGCGAGGCGCTTGCCCCATTCGGCCTCGGCGCGTTCGATTTCCGCCCGGCTGAACAGCTCGCTGAGCTCGGGTATCGCCAGCGCCGGGTCGCGATGCTCCCACATCCGATGCGCCAGGAAATTTACCGGAAACAGACGGTAGGCCGTCAGGATTTGTCGGTCGATATCGGCCGCCAGCTGCTTTGCATCCTCGGGTACCTCGCTGATGGGTGTACCGAAGCTGACATGCACCCGACCTTTGTAGCCGGTGATGCCGAGGGCGATGCTGGTGTCATCCTCGCCAGGCGCCTTGGTGTAGCTGCCGGTGCTGGCCCGAATGTAGAGCTCGCGTGCCTTGGCCTGATCGCAGGGGTCGTACTCATAGCTGATCGACACAGGCGTCGGACGCAGGGTCGCCAATGTGTCGGAGAAGGGCTCGTCCTTGCGGCTCATGTGCAGCATTTTCAGAATCGCCGAATCGGTACGATCGTCACCGTCCTTGGCCCGCCCTTCGGCCTGGGCAATCCATATTGATTCACCGTCGTTGCGGATCGAGTGGTTGATGTAGGCGGATAGCAGCTGGTAGGCCGCAAGCTTTTCACGTCTACCAGTGACCGAGCGGCGCACGATGAAGCTCTTGTTGAGCCGCATCAGATCGCTGACGAAGGGCCGCTGCAGCAGGTTGTCGCCAATGGCGATGCGCGGCGTGCGCATCTTGGCTTGAAATACCGCATAGTTGACGAAAGCCGGATCCATCACGATATCGCGGTGGTTGGCGATGAATAGATAGGCGCAGCCTGGCCGTAGTTTTTCCAGCCCGGAATAGGTAATGCCATCCGTGGCGCGCTCGATGGTGCGGTCGAGGTACATCTCGATTCGCGCCTGCAGCGTGTCGATCGAGTGGATAGTGGCGAATTCACGTCGCAGTCGTTGCGCTATGAGGGGTTTGAGCATCCAGCCCATTGGGCCGGCCAGCCGCGGGAAGCGGAAGTGCGCCAGAATATCGAGGAATTCCCGGTCGGCGAACAGCCGCGCCATAACAGCAGGGACCTCGGCATCGGCGTAGGGTCGGATGGCTTCGAATTCGTCCATCATGTTCTCTGTAAGGGTAACAACTGAATAAACCCAGTTACTCAAGGGTCAAAGTTAGGTCTGTGGATGCTTAGTCAGGATCACTGCAGGCTTGGATAAAGCCATGCTGCACCGGTCGGGCCCGCGCATAAATGCGCCCTTGGGGGCATCTCTACAGAATCCGGACGGCGATTATAGCGGCAAGTCACGCAGGAGACGCTGATGCTGGAATCACAGGACTACCAATGCCCTTATTGCGGCGAAGGGGTAGAGGCGCTACTCGATCTGAGCGGTGGCGATCAGCAGTACATCGAAGACTGCTCGGTCTGTTGCCGGCCGATCGTATTCGATCTGCGTACCGACGGCAGCGATTGGCAGCTCGATGTGCGGCGGGAGGATGACTAGATGCGGCGGATATACGAGCCGCGTGATCTGCTCGAGGCGGAGATGCTACGCGGCATGCTGCTCGCCGAAGGTATCGACGTGCATCTGAATGGACGACATCTGATCGGCGCGGTCGGCGAGTTGCCTGTGGCCGGTTTGCTCGGGCTGATGGTCGCCGATGGTGAGGCTGATCGCGCGATGCAGTTGATCGCTGCGTACAATGGCGCCGAACCGCTGCCCGGCGACGAGCCGGAAAGCTATCCGGGTGAGCTCATCTGCTGAATGCCGACCGAGTGACGTCGCGGTAGCTGCCTTGACCCTTTTTCCCATCGAGTCCTTTGTTCATGTGTGGCCGCTATGCCCTGTTTCGCTGGAGTCCCGCCTTTGCCGCGCTGCCCGGTTTTCCGTCTGATCAGCAACCGCATTGGAGCCTGGCGCCTGGCGCCTCGGTACTGCTGCTGCGGCAGGTCGAAGATGCGCTGCAGCTGAGTCGCGTGCGCTGGGGGCTGACCCCGGCGTGGCTGAGCGATTTTACCCGCACGCCGGCACAGGCCCGGGCGGAAACGCTGGCCGAGCAGCCGATGTTTCGAGACGCCTTTCGCCTGCGTCGAGGCGTACTGCCAGCGAACGGTTTCTACGAGTGGAGGGGCACGGCACGTAAGCGACCCTACTGGATGACAACGGAAGACTCGCTGATGTATTTCGCCGCGGTCTGGGAGGCTTATCCAGTTGAAGGTCACAGCTACCTCAGTGCGGCGGTGGTGACGCGTCCAGCAGCGAATCAGCGGCGTCCGCTGATGCTGGATCAGGCCGGCATGACCGCCTGGCTCGACCCGCAGACCCCGCTCGAAGTGCTGCAGGTGTTGCTGACCGGACCTCAACCGGCGCTGCGCGAACGGCCCTTGGCGACGTTCGTCAATGATCCCAAACTGGACGCGCCTGAGTGCCTGACTCCAGTGAACTAGGCATTGGCCGCTGCCATCGAAAGGGGACTCTCACGCTGTCAGGCCGGTGCCGACCCGACGTGCCCGATTACCGCTAACTGACGCCTAAAGCAGTGTCTATAAGCTTCCAGTCGGTTGCCCGGTACGCTGCCACGCTCTAGCATACGGCGCAGAATTCACGGGAGACGCGACATGTTCAAGCTGCATTCACTCAGCCTTTTTCTGGCGGCCGCCGCGCTTGCCGGTTGTCAGGCCGTCAACACCACCAGCAGCGGTGCTGTTGGCGTCGATCGCAAGCAATACATGTTCAGCATGCTGTCGACCGAACAGGTCAATCAAATGTATGCACAGTCTTATCAGCAGACTGTGTCGGAAGCGAAGAGCAAGGGTGTGCTCAAAAATAACTCGCCGGTGGCTCAGCGGGTCAATCGAATCGCCAGCAAGCTGATCGCCGAGGTAAAGGCCTTCCGGCCCGACGCAGCCGAATGGGATTGGGACGTAAATGTGATCGACAGTCCGGAACTGAATGCCAACGCCGGCCCAGGCGGGAAGATCATTTTTTATACCGGTCTGATCGAAAAACTTAACCTGACCGACGACGAGATTGCGGCGGTCATGGGGCACGAGATAGCCCATGCGTTGCGTGAGCACGGCCGCGAAGCCATGTCCAAGGCCTACGGTGTGCAGATGGCAACCCAGATTGGCTCAGCCGTCGGGATCGGCGACGGCAGCCTGCAGCTGGCCAATATGGGGGTGCAGTATCTGATGACGCTGCCCAACAGCCGCAGCAACGAAAACGAGGCTGACCTGATAGGTCTGGAACTGGCTGCGCGGGCGGGTTACAACCCTAATGCCGCGGTCAGCCTCTGGCAGAAGATGGCGGCGGCCGGCGGCTCCGCTCCGCCGGAGTTCCTCAGCACCCACCCGTCATCGGGCAGCCGTACGCAGGCGCTGCAGGAAACCATTCCGAAGGTGATGCCGCTCTATCAACCGCGACGCTGATGCAAATGCCGTCGACCCTCTCAGGTTGACGGCAGCGTAATAGGGATGGGGCTTGCCAGGCCCAGCTGGGTTCGGGCGCTTTCCAAGTCGAACAGGGTATTGATTTCCTCGATGTCGCCGCTCGGATTGAGTGTCCATATCGACATCGCGGCGACCGTGAGGATCTTGCCGCTCGGTGCGAGGCCAAACACGGATTTCTCCAGCGTTCCGAACAGGGTGCTGGAGGTCACGACGCGGTTACCTTCGCTGAGGCACTCTTCTACCGCGACCTCCAGGTCCGGAATGGCTTGGCGGATCTCTCGCACGATCAGACCGAAACCGGCACTGTTGACCGGCTGCGAGATGAACGAACTTCTGTAGCTGAAGTAGCGGCTCTGAAGCTGTTCAGCTAATGCCAACCGACCTTTGCTCCAGCTCAGGTCGATATGCTGCCGAACCCGCCGTTTTCGTTCCTCCGGTGACATGCCGCCTACTCCCCTCGAGTGCCGCCAGAATGCGGTGAATGCGCACTCTAACAGCACCCGTAGTGGGGCAATTTGCGCTGCGTATCAGACTGGAAGCCTGCCGCTCAAGCTCAGCGCCTGATACACGGCGTACAGTGCCAAGCCGGCAAAGCCGACGGCGGCGATTCGGCGGATCAGCGTGAGCGGCATGCGATCGGCAGCGAAATTGCCGGCCAGTACCACCGGCACATTGGCGATCAGCATGCCCAGAGTGGTGCCGATAATCACAAGGATGAAGTCGGGGTACTGGGCGGCAAGCATGACGGTCGCGACCTGCGTCTTATCGCCCATTTCTGCGAGGAAGAACGCGATCAGCGTCGCCACGAAGGGGCCGAAGCGTCGCCCGCGAGAAGCTTCTTCTTCCTCGAGCTTGTCGGGGACCAGCGTCCACAATGCGACGGCGGCGAAGGAAGCGGCGAGAATCCAGCTGAGTACGGCGGGTGAGACCAACGATGAAACCCAGTTGCCGATGGCGCCGGCAGCCGCATGATTGACCAGCGTAGCCACCACGATGCCCCAGATGATGGGTAGCGGTCGCCGGTAGCGGGCAGCCAGCAATAGCGCGAGCAACTGCGTTTTGTCACCGATCTCGGCGAGGGCGACGATCAGGGTGGGGATATAGAACGATTCCAACGGACTTCCTTGCGGGGGCGGGTCGACTAATCACCATGACACGCACCGCCTGCCCGCCCCGGGTCAGGTGTACGTGTCATGGGTCTTGTCAAACCGAGCGCTGCTGCCGAAGCAGCCTGCGCGGGTCGCGTGCGCCATGGTCTGTGGACCAAGTATGTTGACGCATGCCGGGCGGGCTGGGTGCTCGCCGGAGACTACTCCCCCAGGACGGGCGCGAGTTTGCCCGCGCATGGCGCGTTGTGCAAGTCGGTCAGGCACGCTGCGCGCGGTAAATGCGGAAGCCGTCAGCAGTGATCATCGTTTCGCAGCGACCCAGATGAGCTTCGATCAGCGGGGAATACTTCAGAAATGCATTGGCCACCAGCCTTAGCTCACCACCGGGCCGAATGTGGCTGGCGGCACGTTGCAGCAATGCTTCGCTGGCCTCGTAGTGGGTGTGTACACCCTGGTGAAACGGCGGGTTGCTGACGATCGCCGCGCAGTCTTCTGGAGCGGCGTCGATACCGTCGCCAGCTATTACCTGAGCCTGTAGCCCATTGGCGGCGAGGGTCATGCGACTGCTTTCGACAGCGAACGCATCGACATCCAGCATCACCACTTCGCTCTCTGGATAACGTTTTTTCAGTGAGGCGCCAACGATGCCCGCGCCGCAGCCGAAATCCAGCAGCTTACCAGCGGGCAGTCCATCGAGTTGATCCAGCAACAGG
This sequence comes from Pseudomonas sp. 10B238, assembly GCF_000970615.1. NCBI lineage: Bacteria > Pseudomonadati > Pseudomonadota > Gammaproteobacteria > Pseudomonadales > Pseudomonadaceae > Pseudomonas > Pseudomonas sp. 10B238. The sequence continues at coordinate 203,968 of NZ_KQ033932.1, read as the reverse complement.
GCGGTTCCGCGATCGAGACGACCGTGACTGAACACGCCTGGCAAGCTGATGATCTGCAGCGGTCCGTCCGCAAGCGAGAGCTCGAAGCGTTGAGCCAGGGTCGGCAGTTCTGGGGCCGGCGGGCTGTTTGTGACCTTGACCTGCCAGAGCTGGCAGTGCCGCGCACTATCGAGCTTCCGCGCTTCGCCGAATGGGGACAGTTGCTTCGCGGCGCGCTCCACGCCAGCACGTTTCTCACCCAGTAGATACAGCAAACGGCCCGGCAGTCTGGCAGCCAGTGCATTCAGCAGGTAGTCGGTCAGTTCTCGTGACTTGGGCAGAAACAGCACGGCACTATCGAATGGGGCCGTGGGCGGTTCGACACCAAATGTGCAACGACCGGCGAAACGAGTCTGCAGGCTGTGCTGTACTCCGGCGTGCCAGCTCCAGCCGATGGCGCCCGGTAACTGTCCAAGCAGATCGTCAGCCGGTAGCCCGGCGAGCAGCAGGTCACCACTGAACAGTTCAGCCTGGCGCAGCAGTACTTCGCTTCGAGGATCCATGATGCCTCCGGACAAAAGCTGGCGAGCTTACCAGCCTTGTCCCCGGCTGCAGAAGCGTCAGCCCACCTGACGCTTCGGGGTACCAGCGAAGAAGGCTTCGGCATTCTCACGCAGCTGGCCCACGATGCGCTGTCTGGCTTCGCGACTTCCCCAAGCACTGTGGGGCGTCACGATCAGGCGTGGCACGTCTGCTGCCAGCAGCGGGTTATCGTTGCTGGGTGGTTCGCTGATCAGCACATCCGTGGCGGCACCGCCCAGGTGGCCGCTACGCAGGGTGTCTGCCAGCGCTTGCTCGTCGATCAGACCGCCACGGGCAGTATTGATGATAAATGCCGTAGGTTTCATGAGCTGCAGTTCGCGAGCGCCGATGAGGTTGCGTGTCTGCTCGGTGAGCGGGCAGTGCAGGGTCAGGGCGTCAATCTGCGGTAGCAGCTCGTCCAGCTCCAGCCGGTCCGGGCGAGGCGGGCGCCCGGGCAGGTTGCCGACCAGCACACGCATGCCCAGCGCTTCGGCGAGCTTGCCCACGGCACCTCCCAGTTCACCGTGACCGAGCACGCCGAGGGTCTTGCCGGCCAACTCGATAATGGGAAAATCCAGCAGGCAGAACTGCCCGCTTTCCTGCCAGCGGCCACGGGCGACGGCGGCTTGATAATCGGGTAGTCGTGTGGCCAGCGCGAGCAGTAGCATCAAGGTGTGCTGCGCCACGGTGGCCGTGCCGTACGCTTGGCAGTTGCAGACGGCGATCCCTCGCTGCTTGGCAGCAGCCAGATCAATGTTGTTGACACCGGTAGCCGCTACCAGAATCAATTTCAGGTCCGGGCAGGCGGCGAGCGTGGCATCGCTCAAGGCAACCTTGTTGACGATGGCGACTTCAGCGCCCAGCAGTCGGTCGACGATTTGCGTTTCGCTGGTCTGCGTATGGCAGGTCAGCTCAGCAAAGGCGGACTGCAAGGGGGCCAGGTCCAGATCGCCCTGATCGAGGGGGGATAAATCGAGGAATACAGCGCGGTACTTGCTCATGGACTTTACTCGTATGAATCAGTGGGCGAATGTTCCGCCCTGGGAATAACGGAGTCGCTAGATGTACTGGATCGAATTTCTCACCGTGGCGCTGGTTCACTTGCTCGCTGTCGCCAGTCCTGGTCCGGACTTCGCGGTCGTCGTGCGTGAAAGCGTGGCTCGCGGTCAGCGCAGCGGCAGTTGGACGGCCATCGGTGTAGGCAGCGGCATCTTGCTGCACGTGGGTTATTCATTGCTCGGGATTGGGCTGATCGTCTCGCAGTCGATCATGCTGTTCAACCTGTTCAAGTGGTTAGCGGCCGGCTACCTGTTCTATCTCGGTTTTCAAGCACTGCGGGCCAAGCCCGTCGCGGTCGGCAATCTTGCATCATCCACCTCCAGTGTTGCGCTTCCTCGACGTCGCGCTTTTACCGTTGGGTTCGTTACCAACGGCTTGAATCCCAAGGCGACATTGTTCTTTCTGTCCCTATTCACCGTGGTTATCGACCCCCATACCCCGCTCGCCGTTCAGGCGGCCTATGGGTTATATCTGGCATGCGCCACTGGGTTGTGGTTCTGCCTGGTGGCCTGGTTGTTCAGCCGAGAGCGCGTGCGGGCCGGTTTTGCTCGCATGGGGCACTGGTTTGACCGCGTCACGGGCGCTGTATTGATTGGTCTTGGCGTTCGGCTGGCGGCAAGCGAGATCGCCTGATCGGCCGAGCCTGTCCTTGCGTGAAGTTTTTCTCCGCAGGTTGAACAACTGTGCAGCCAGATTTCCGAAGAGGACAACGGTACGGCCAGGTCGCGCTAGCGGCCTGCGCCAACAGCTAGCGAGCGTCTCATAACATCTATAACAGGAAGCCCTATGTTGCAGACACGAGTGATCAAACCCGCCGCCAACGCCTACCAGTACCCCCTGTTGATCAAGAGCCTGCTGTTGTCGGGGCAGCGCTACGAGCGCACCCGCGAGATCGTCTATCGCGATCAACTGCGTTTCGACTATCGCACCCTGGGCGAGCGCATTGCTCGGCTTGCCAACGTGCTGACCAACGCGGGGGTAAAGGCGGGCGACACGGTGGCGGTGATGGATTGGGACAGCCATCGCTACCTCGAATGCATGTTTGCGATTCCGATGATCGGGGCGGTGGTGCATACCATCAACGTGCGGCTATCGCCCGAGCAGATTCTTTACACCATGAATCATGCTGAGGACCGCTTCGTTCTCGTCAATAGCGAGTTCGCGCCGCTGTACCACGCAATCGCCGGGCAGCTGACAACGGTCGACAAGACATTGCTGATCACCGATGCCGACGACAAGCACTGCGATTTGCCGAACTGCATCGGTGAGTACGAGAGCTTGCTGGCGGCCGCCGAGGCCAAGTACGACTTCCCGGACTTTGACGAAAACTCGGTGGCGACCACGTTCTACACCACCGGTACCACCGGTGACCCCAAGGGCGTCTATTTCACGCACCGTCAGCTGGTCCTGCACACGCTGGCCGGTGCGGTGACGGTTGGCTGTCGCGAGAACCCTCAGCTGATGGCAGCGGGCGACGTGTATATGCCGATTACGCCGATGTTCCACGTGCACGCCTGGGGTTTGCCCTATGTGGCTACGATGTTGGGTCTCAAGCAGGTTTATCCGGGGCGCTACGATCCGGAGCTGCTGATCGAGCTCTGGCGTCGAGAGAAGGTCACCTTTTCTCATTGCGTACCGACCATCGTGCAGATGCTGCTCAAAGCCAAGGCGGCGCAGGGCACCGACTTCGGCGGCTGGAAGATCACCATCGGCGGCAGTGCGCTCACCCGCGGCCTTTACGAGTCGGCTCGGGCATGTGGCATGCAATTGGTAGCGGCCTATGGGATGTCGGAAACCTGTCCATTGATTTCCGGTGCCCATATCAACGACGAATTGCGCAACGCCAGTGAAGACGAACAGACCACCTACCGCCTCAAGGCCGGGATCCCGGTGGTGCTGGTCGATGCAGCAATCCAAGCGGCTGACGGCAGTTTTCTTCCGGCCGATGGCGTGTCTCAAGGTGAACTGGTGCTTCGGGCCCCCTGGCTGACGCAGGGCTATGTGGGCAATCCGGAGAAGAGCGAAGAGCTGTGGGCGGGCGGTTGGCTGCATACCGGTGACGTGGCCACCCTCGACGAAATGGGCAACATCGACATTCGTGACCGCATCAAGGACGTCATCAAGACGGGCGGTGAGTGGATTTCATCCTTGGCGCTGGAAGGTCTGATCAGTCGGCACGATGCCGTGCGCGACGTGGCGGTGGTAGGCGTGCCAGATGAGCGCTGGGGCGAACGACCCTTCGCCTTGCTGGTGCTCTGTGAAGGCAAGCAGCTAGACGCGCGCGCATTGCAAGCGTTCCTTGAGCCAGCGGTTGAGCAGGGGCAGCTCAACAAATGGGCGATTCCGCAGCAGATCGCCGTCGTCGAGGATCTTCCCAAGACCAGCGTCGGTAAGCTTGATAAGAAGCGTATCCGTTTGGACATCGCACGTTGGCTGGAAGACGGTAGTAGCGCCATCTCTTCGGTGTAGGTTTGGCTGTTCTGGCTCGACTAGTAGTCGCCTCGGGGCGAACCACGGTCGAGCTTGGCTTCCTGTGTTTGAGCTCACGGCTTCGTCGGGACGTTCCGGTTCTGCGGGCGGACGGGTGTTACTCTAGCGACGAATTTCCAGCCTGTGCGTTCGGCAGGTTGGCGTCCCGTAGATGAAGGAAGTAAACATGAAATCGATCAGTAACCTGACCGCACTTGCCGCCACCCTTGCGCTGCTGGTTGGCTGTACCAACAATCCTTATACCGGCGAGCGCGAAGCTGGCAAGGCCGGCATTTATGGCGGCATCGGTGCGGTCAGTGGTGCGGTAATCGGCGCAGCAACCTCTAGCAAAAAGGACCGTGCCAAAGGCGCGTTGATCGGCGCCACCGTCGGTGGGGCCGCTGGCGGAGGCTATGGTTACTACGTCGATACCCAGGAAGCCAAGTTGCGCCAGACGTTGCAGGGCACAGGCGTACAAGTGCAGCGCCAAGGCGATAACCTGACGCTGATCATGCCCGGCAACATTACCTTTGCAAGCAATTCAGCTGACATTTCCAGTAGCTTCTACCCAACGCTTAATTCACTGGTTCAAGTGTTCAAAGAGTTCAATAAGAACGGTGTCGACATCATCGGCCATACCGACAGTACCGGCTCGCAGCAACTGAATCAGGACCTTTCAAATCGCCGCGCGCGTAGCGTTGCCAATTATCTGGAAGGCAACGGCGTGCCCGGTTCACGTATCTCATCTTATGGTGCCGGCTCGAGCCAACCGATCGCCAGCAACGATACCGCTGCTGGGCGCGCACAGAACCGCCGTGTAGAGATCAATCTGCGCCCGCTGTAAGCGGCTAAGCGCAAGCGAGACTGCCAGGGCTCGCTTGCGTCATTTGGGTGGCGTCAGCTTTACGGCTGATTGTCGCTTCTATTGAACCTCTGAACGATCTACGACTCTGAAGCTTGTGACAGCGAGCCATGTAGTGGCACTGAGGAGGTCGAATGGATGATCGTTCCGCTCTCCATTCTCGTAAGCCTTGGCTGCCATTGGTAGTGACGCTGGCCCTGATGGTAGGGCTCGGAGGATGGGTTGGCTGGCAATGGCATGTTCAGGAAATGCGAGTGCGCGCCGAGCAGGCCCAGCGATTCAATCTGGCGGTCAATGACGTTGAAAGCACTCTGCGTGAGCGTATGCGCGCGTATGAGATGGTTTTACGAGGCCTGGCGGGGCTTTTCGTCGGGAGTGATGCGGTCAGTCTGCAGGACTGGAATCGGGCTTCCGACCAGCTTCAGCTCCAGGATTTCTACCCCGGCATCCAAGCCATTGCTCTGGCCCGCTATGCGCGCGCAGAGAACCTCAGCGTTCTGCTCGCGAAGATTCGCGAGGGAGGGCGTGATTTCCGCATCTATCCCCGGGGTGAGCGCAGCGAATACCTGATCGTGGATTACATCCATCCGCTTGATTGGCGTAACCGTCGGGTGCTGGGTTTTGACATGCTAAGTGAGGAAACGCGCAAGCAAGCCGTGATGGCGGCGCGCAACATCGGCACTCCGATGCTCACCGGCCCGTTGCGGCTCAAGCAGGAAACCGAGCAGAACGCGCAAGTAGGCATTCTGTTGTATCTCCCTCTTTACCGGGCCGGCGCCCCCATCACCACGTTAGAAGAACGCCAGGAAGCCTTTGCCGGAACCCTTCACGGTGCCTTCCGGCTAACTGACTTAATGGAGGGGGTGCTGGGTTCGCGCAGCAAGCTGTTCCAATTGCAGCTGTTTGACGCCGCCGCCCCAGACGAGCCCTTGCTGGTCGGGCGAGCGCCGGTGAGTAGCGACGCCAGCTTCCATCGCACCCGCAACATCTACATGTATGGCCGTAGCTGGCAGCTGGAAGTTGCCAGCACACCGGAATACGAAGCCATCCTCAACCGGGTGGGCCGGGCCTTCAATCTGGCTGCTGCGCTAACTGCAGCGGTGCTGTTTTCGCTGTTGATCGGCGGCTACCTGTATTTGCGTGAACGGGCTTTGCGCAACAGCCAGACGCTTGGCGCGCAACTTCAGGAGCGCGAGGCCTGGTTTCGCCAGCTGATTGAGCAGCTGCCAGTGGCAACTGTGCTTTGCAGTGATAAAGGGCGGATCGAACTGGCCAACCAGAGTGCCGCTACGCTGCTTGGTAGCAGTGCTGGCCTGCTCGCTGGCGAGCGCCTCAGTCGCTACGTTCCGGGCGCCCTTGACGAGACCGTGAGCGGGCCACAACTTGAAGCCGATCAGCGGGAAAGCCAAGCGTTGCGCGAAGATGGCTCGCCGGTCCCGGTTTCGCTCAGTCTGACCAGTTTCAAACGCGACAAGTCCGTTCACCATCTGCTCAATCTGGTCGACCTGCAGCAACGCAAGCGGGACGAAGAGCGTTTCCGTAATGTGGTCGAAGCCTCGCCAAACGCCTTTGTGCTGTTCGATCATGACGGCCGAATCGTGATGGTCAACCGCCAGACTGAGCTGCTGTTTGGTTACAACCGGCAGGAGCTGCTAGACCAGCCAGTCGAGATGTTGATTCCGGAGTCGATGCGCAAGACCTACCTAGAAGTACGGCATCGTTTCGGTCAATCCCCTGAGTCGCGTCGGCTGGGTGAAAATCGCGAGCTTTTCGGACGCCACCGGGATGGTCATCTCGTGCCTGTTGAAGTTGGCTTATCGCCACTGCGTAGCGGGGATGAGCATCTGGTGCAAGCTGTGGTGACCGACATCGCTCATCGCAAAGCTGCAGAGCGGCGACTGCGCGATCAGGCTAACGAGTTGATGGTTGCCAATCGCTACAAGTCCGAATTCCTCGCCAACATGTCGCACGAGCTGCGCACCCCGCTGAACAGCATTCTTATCCTCAGTGACCAGCTGAGGCAGAACGCTGCGAGCAACCTGACCGAGAAGCAGGTCCGTCATGCCGACATCATTCATCGGGCCGGTCACGATCTGTTGCAGCTGATCAACGATGTACTCGATCTGGCCAAGATCGAGGCTGGGCATATGCAGATTAAGTCGGAGCCGCTGGACCTCGGCGAGTTGCTGGCGGAGCTGGTTGCGAACCTCGAGCCTATGGCCGCCCAGAACGGGCTGACCCTTAAGGCCCGGATCGACGAGGGAGTTCCTGCTTCGCTGGTGAGTGACCGGGCCCGGCTGCAGCAGATTTTGCGAAACCTGATTACCAATGCTCTGAAGTTCACCGAGCACGGCTCCGTTGATATACACGTGTCCAGCCAGCAGGCTGAAAGCGCTGTCGATACAGAAATGCTGCAGATCTGCGTAACCGACACCGGCATCGGTATTGCCGAGGATCAGCACGAACGAATCTTCCAGGCGTTCCAGCAGATCGACGGCTCCATCAGTCGGCAATACGGCGGCACCGGGCTGGGGCTGGCCATAGCGCGTCAGCTTGCAGAAGTGCTCGGTGGTGGAATCCGGCTTAAAAGCGCGCCGGGCCAGGGCTCGAGTTTTACGGTCGAACTGCCCTTGAAAGTTGCCGCAACTCCAGAAATCCGCACGCTGCGGCCGCTGCAGCGGCGTGGCCAGGGTGGCGGTCTGCTGATTGTCGAAGATGACGCCGATTTCGCCTCGGTAGTGGCCGAGGTGGCCCAGTCCCACGGTTTCTCCAGCGTTATCTGCGGGACCGGACAAGAAGGGCTCGATGCGCTAGCTCAGGACGATTTTGCAGCGGTGATTCTGGATGTCCTGCTGCCTGACATCAGCGGTTGGCAGGTCCACCGGGTGCTGCGAGCCGACCCCAGGCACCAGGACACGCCGGTGTACATCATTTCCTGCGTGCCACAGCCGCAGGGCTGGTCGGATGACGGCTCACGCTACCTGATCAAACCCGTGGCTCAGTCGGAACTGGAACGCCTGTTTGTCGATCTGTCGCAGCAGGAAGGCAATTCGACGCGGCTGCTGCTGGTGGAAACCGAGCCGGATCGGCGCCGTCAGCTGCGGGAGCATTTCGAGCGGCTCGGCTACCGCGTCAGCGAATGCCAGCGCAGTGAAGAGGCCCGGCTGGCCTATGCTGAGCACAGCTACGCGGTGCTGTTCGTCGACTTCGACCTCCCCGGCGAAGACGGGCTCGACTTGCTGGACGCACTGGACCGCCTGCGGCCCCTGAAAGACGTCAGGGTGATCCTGACCAGTCGCGAGGCGTTATCGGAAAAGAATCTGCAGCGGCTTAAGCGTTATTCATCAGTTGCGTTGTCCAAAACAGAAGGAATGGAGCATATGGAAGATGCACTGAAGCCCGACGGGGTAGTTGCTGCAGCGTGGGCAAGAGAAGAACTGGAGCATCCCCTTTTGGGGCAGCGGGTACTATTGGTCGATTCGGACGTGCGGGCGATTTACGCCATCAGCGCCATGCTTGATGAGCAGGGGCTGCAGGTGGTGCCAGTCACAACCAGTTCCGAGGCGCTGGAGCGCTTCGATCAAGATGCCTTTGATCTTGCGCTGGTGGACCTGTCCATGCCGGATAATGGCGGTCCCGAACTGATCCGTCAGCTCAGAAACGACTATGGTTGTCAGGTGCCGATTGTGGCAATGGCGGTTGGCACTGACACGGCTGTTTCGGAACAGAAACTCCCGGCCGGTGCCGACGATATCCTGTTCAAGCCGGTCGACGGCACCAGGCTGGCCAAGCTGCTGCGGCGTCTGGAACGTAGTGATGGCCCTCATGCAAGTCCGTAAGGAGAAATGTGTGACGCATCGTTCAAGCCGAACTGGCGTCCCTGTCGACGTCGGTAGCGGAAGCCAAATCATGCTGTGTCGGGGGCTCGGCTGATGGCGTGGTCGCAACCCCAATCAAAGCCTCGGACCCGCACATTGCTGGTCGTCGATGATCGCGAGGCGAACCTGGTGGCCATGGAGGCCCTGCTCGGCGATGGCGACTGGCAGGTCCATACGGTTAATTCTGGTGAAGCCGCGTTGCAGGCGTTGCTCGATCTGGACGTAGAACTGGTGTTGCTGGACGTCCAGATGCCAGGCATGGACGGATTCGAAGTGGCGCGCCTGATGCGCGGCAGTCCGCACGCACGCTACACGCCGATCATCTTCGTATCGGCCATTGCGCATACGCGTGAGTCAGTATTGCGTGGTTACGCGACGGGTGCGGTGGATTTCATTCTCAAGCCGTTCGATCCGCAGGTGCTCAAGCACAAGATCAATACGTTGCTCAGCCATGAGCACAATCGGCGTGACTTGCAGCTGCTCGGCCAGCAGCTCGACAGTGCAAGGGCGTTTAACGCTTCCGTACTCAATAACGCTGCCGAAGGCATTCTGGTAGTGGGGGAGGATGGATTCATCAACTTCGCCAACCCGGCGATCGCCAAAATGCTGCACACCCGTGTCGATGATCTACAAGGTACCGCGCTGATCAAGCATCTGGCCTCGCCGCAGATGCCACAGGCCTGGCGTGATACCGATTTCTACCAACATTGGCGTAGCGGCAATACCTATCGTCTTCATGAGGCGCAGCTGTTCACTGCCAACGGAGACACGCTGCCAGTAGCACTGTCTTCATCACCGCTGCCTCGTCAGCAGCGTTCAATGGTCGTGATCGCCCTGGACATGTCGGTGGTGCGCAGCTTGCACGTGCAGCTGGAAACCCAAGCTGTAACCGACTCGCTCACGGGCCTGCTCAATCGTCGCGGTTTTCATCAGGCGCTGGATTCGGCTTTGGCGCGGGTCGATCGCAACGGCAAGCGCATGGCCATCCTCTATATCGACCTTGATGGTTTCAAGCGCATCAACGATTCGCTGGGGCACGATGCCGGCGACGAGATTCTCTGTCGCGTAGCGCGCGTATTGGAAGCCTGCATGCGTCCGTACGACATCATCGCCCGAATGGGAGGTGACGAGTTCACTGCGTTGCTGGACTCTCTGGATCATCCAGAAGATGCCGCCAGGGTGGCGGAAAAGCTCATAGAGTTAATTTCGGTTCGACATACCATCGACGGCACGGATGTCACGCTCGGTGCCAGTATTGGCATTGCGAATTTTCCGGATTGCGGCCAGAGCGTCGAAGAGTTGCTTCGCTCGGCGGACATGGCCATGTACGAGGCCAAACGCAACGGCCGGCAGCAATATCGCTTCTTCTCCGGTGAGATGAACGGGCGGGCCCACGCGCGCCTGATGATGGAAGAAAACTTGCGTAGCACCATCGAGCGCAATGGTTTCGCTTTGGCCTATCAGCCGCAGGTCGTGCTCGAGACCGGTGAGCTGCGTGGGTTCGAGGCCTTGCTGCGCTGGAATTACGCCGGGCGCGGTTCGGTGGAGCCGAGTGTATTCATCCCCTTGCTGGAAGAAACCCGGCTAATTGACCGGGTCGGCGAATGGGCGCTGCGTGAAGGCCTGGCCCAGTGCCGCGACTGGCGTGAGCGATTCGGCGACAAGCTGGTGCTGAGCTTCAACGTCAGCCCGGTGCAGTTCCGGCGAGCCGGATTGATCGACGAGTTGCGCCGGCTGCTCGATGAGTATCAGCTTGATCCCCGACAGTTGGAGCTAGAGGTCACCGAGGGCGCACTGATGGAGGACCTGGAACAGAGCTGCGACAAGCTTCGTCAGCTGCGTGAGCTGGGGGTCAGGGTGGCGGTAGATGACTTCGGCACCGGTTACTCATCGCTGGCTTACCTGCGCCATTTCGATCTGGACACGCTGAAGATTGATCGATTGTTCGTCGCCAACATGCTCGATTCGCCCCGCGATGCTGCAGTGGTCAGCACCATTATCGATCTGGGGCGAAACCTGGGACTGGAGGTGATTGCCGAGGGCGTTGAAACGCTGGCCCAGCGCGAGTGGCTGATCGATCATGACTGCCACGTGATGCAAGGGTTTCTGGTTGCGCCAGGGCTGGCCGTTGAGGACGCTCTGGAATTTCCGCGAACAATCGACTGGCTAAATCTTGAACATCGACCGGCCGGCTAGTGCCGGCCTGTTTGGCTAACCTGAAGCGCCATGACGAGGCGGGTATTGGTGATGTAGCTTTTCGAGATCGGCATCTTTGTCGCTCCAGAGCTCATTGACCCACTCCTGAAAGCTCAACCGGTAAGCTTCGTCCTGGTCGTAGCTACGGTGTAGGAACTCGGCAGGGATCGGCTGCGAGTCGATGCGCATCACGACCCGGCCGATTCGGCCGCAGAGCAGGTCCCAGAAGCTAGAATTGCCGTCCGGGTAGTGAATGGTGACGTTGATCAGTGCCGTCAGTTGCTCGCCCATCGCATCGATCACGAACGCAATGCCGCCGGCCCGGGGTTTGAGCAGGTAGCGGTAGGGCGATGCCTGTTCAGTGTGCTTGTCCTCGGTGAAACGAGTGCCTTCGAGAAAATTGAACACCGACACCGGGTTGGTCCGGTAGCGCTCACAGGCCTTGCGGGTGGTGGCCAGATCCTCGCCGCGCTTCTCCGGATACTTGGTCAGGTATTCCTTGCTGAAGCGCTTCATGAAGGGAAACTCCAGCGCCCACCAGCACAGGCCGATGACTGGCACCCAGATCAGCTCCTGCTTGAGAAAGAACTTCAGGATCGGCATCCGTCGGTTGAACTGGTACTGCAACATCAGGATGTCAGCCCAGCTCTGGTGGTTGCTGGTGACCAGATAGGAGTGTTGCAGATCGACCTTTTCGAGTCCCTGCACGTCCCACTCGGTTCGCCGCACCTGATCCATCCAGAAGCTGTTCACGGCCATCCAGGATTCAGCGATCCAGTGCATGCCAAAGCGCAATGCGCGCTGAATACGCGGAACCGGTAGCGCAAGCTTGAGCAATGACAGGGCAAACAACGGCCAGCACCAGAACAGCGTGTTCAACGCCAGGGTCAAGCCAGCCAGGACACCCCGTAGTGGGGCAGGAAGGACGCTCAGCATCGATTGGATCTTATATCCGTCAATAAAGGCGGCAAGAGTACCGATTGCGGGCTGAACTGCAAGGCAAAAAGTAGCGCCTAGCATTGCGAAGCGCCCGGCCAGGCTGGCCGGGCGCGGGACGCAGATCAGGCCTTCTGGTTGTCAGCCTGCAGAGCGGTCAACGCGATGGTGAACACGATGTCGTCCACCAGTGCACCGCGGGACAGGTCATTGACCGGCTTGCGCAGGCCTTGCAGCATCGGGCCGACGCTGATCACGTTGGCGCTGCGCTGAACCGCCTTATAGGTGGTGTTGCCCGTGTTCAGGTCAGGGAAGATGAACACCGTGGCTTGACCTGCCACCAGGCTGTTAGGCGCCTTTTGCTTGCCGACACTGGCGACCGATGCGGCGTCGTACTGCAGCGGACCGTCAATTGGCAGGGTGGGTGCGCGCTCCTGGGCGATGCGTGTGGCTTCAGCAACCTTTTCCACCTCGGCGCCACTGCCGGACGTGCCAGTGGAATAGCTGATCATCGCCACGCGTGGGTTGACGCCTAGCGCGACGGCCGATTCGGCGCTCTGCAGGGCAATCTCCGCCAGCTCGGTGGCACTCGGATTCGGATTTACAGCGCAGTCACCGTAGACCAGTACTTGATCCGGCAGCAGCATGAAGAACACCGACGAGACCAGGCTGTAGCCTGGGGCTGTCTTGATCAGCTGCAGCGCCGGGCGAATGGTGTTAGCGGTGGTGTGTATGGCGCCGGAAACCAGACCGTCCACTTCGTCGAGCGCCAGCATCATGGTGCCAAGGACCACCGTGTCCTTGAGCTGCTCACGCGCATCGTCCGGAGTCAGCCCCTTGGCCTTGCGCATTTCGCACATCGGCTCGACGTACTGGTTGATGAGCAGCTCCGGATCGAGAATCTCCAGGCTTGCCGGCAGCTGGATACCTTGCTCGCGTGCAACTGCCTGGACTTCTTCCGGCTTGGCCAGCAGTACACAGCGCGCGATGCCGCGCTCCTGACAAATGGCCGCGGCGCGGATGGTGCGCGGCTCGTTGCCTTCCGGCAGAACGATGCGCTTGTTAGCTTGCTGTGCGCGCTTGACCAGCTGATAGCGGAACGCCGGAGGCGACAGGCGCAACTCGCTGCGGGGTACGCTGAGGCGGGTATGCAGCAGTTCGGGCTGCAGGTGCTGCGCGATGAAGTCAGTAACCTGGCTGGCACGCTCGATGTCGTCCGCTGGGGTTTCCTTGTTCAGCCCGAACAGGTTGGTGGCCGTATCGTAGGAGCCCGTCTGCACGGTCATCACCGGCAGGCCGCCATCCAGTGCCGCTTTGCAGAGCTCGAGAATCCGCGGGTCGGGCGCGAAGTCACTGCACAGCAGCAGACCAGCGAGCCGGACACCATTGAGCGAGGCCAGGCTCGCCGCCAGGATGATGTCGTCGCGGTCACCAGGCGTGACCACCAGTACGCCCGGCTGCAGCAGTTGCACTGTGTTGGGGACGGCTCGGGCGCACAGGACGATCTTTTCGACGCGACGCTGCTCCGCTTCACCGGCGTGAAGGACCTTGGCGTCGAGCAACTCGGCGATGTCACGGGTCCGCAAAGCGTTGAGTTTGTCGGCGAAGGGGATCGCGCCGAGCAGCTGGAAGTCCGCGGAGCCCAGTACCGGCAGCTGCGCCTTGAGGCCCTCGATGAAGGCCGGCGTGCCGTCCTCACTCTTGACCTTGTTGAGAATGACGCCCAGCACTTTCGGATCCTTGGCGCCACCGAACAGCTGGGCCTGGATCTCGATGCGCTCGGCCAAGCGCTTGAGCGTGTCACTTCCTTGCGCGGCGATCAGGATGACATCCGCGTCCAGGCTTTTCGCCAGATGCGTGTTAATCCGCGACGTGTGGTTGAACTCACGCGTCGGCACCATGCCTTCCACAATGACCACGTCCTTGCCCGCAGCAACGTCCTGATAGCGGCTGACCACGTCCTCGAGTAACAGGTCGAGTTCACCATCGGCCAACTGGCGCTCGACCTGCTCCAGCGGCAGTGGCTCGGGCGACACGATATTCAGGGTGCGCTCAACCAGGACACAGGAGCGCTCACGACCCTGGTCATGTGGAAAGGGCTGGGCGATGGGCTTGAAAAAGCCGACCTTCAGCCCGGCACGTTCGAGCGCGCTGATCAGGCCAAGGCTGATGGAGTTGAGGCCGCCGCCAAAACCGCAGGGGGCGAGGAATAAGGTATGCATGATGATCTCCTATCGGGCGAAGGGCGATGCCAAGTAGACGAAACCCGACGCCGTTTACGGTCGTCGGGTTCGTGCGGTGCGTCTGGCTGTCGGCGCGCTATCAGGCGTCGAGCAGCGCCAGCGTGTCCAGCGCGATCTGACGTTCTTCGTTGGTCGGTACCACCAGCACACGGGGGCTGCCTGCTGCCTGGATCTCTCCACCAACACCGCGCGTGCAGCGTGCGTTGGCTTCTTCGTCCAACGTAAAGTTGAACAGCTTCAAGTGCTCGAGGGTGCGGGTACGCACGGCCATCGAGTTCTCGCCGATGCCGCCAGTGAAGATCAGTCCATCAAGTTTCGGCAGGGCGCAGGCCATGCTTGCCAGTGACTTGGCCAAGCGGTAGCAGAACACTTCGAATGCCAGGGTGGCACCGGCATGCCCGGCGACACGGGCCTCCTGCAGGGTGCGCAGGTCATTGGACAGCCCGGAAAGACCTTTCAGGCCGCTGTCGTGATTGAGCATGCGATCGATCTGCTCCAGGCTCCAGCCCAGGGTGCGGTTCAGGTAGCTGTGCAGGTTGGGATCGACATCACCGCTGCGAGTGCCCATTACTAGGCCTTCCAGCGGGGTCAGCCCCATGCTGGTGTCGCGGCTCTCGCCGTTGACGATGGCGCACGTCGAGCAGCCATTGCCCAGGTGAGCCGTCAGCCAGCTGCTGTCATCGACCGGGAGCCCGGTCATCTCAGCGGCACGCTTGCTGACGTAGTTGTGGCTGGTGCCGTGGAAGCCGTAGCGGCGGACGCTGTGTTCCTTGTAAAGGAATTCCGGCACGGCGTAGCGGAACGCACGTTCCGGCATGGTCTGGTGGAAGGCGGTATCGAACACGCTGACCTGCGGCAGGCCGGGGAACAGCGCCATGGCTGCATCGATCCCGACCAGGTTGGCTGGGTTGTGCAGTGGCGCCAACTGCGCGCTATCGCGAATCGCCTTCAGCACTGGCTCGTCGATCAGGCTGGAACCGGTGAAATGCTCGCCACCATGGACCACACGATGGCCGATGCCGTCCAGTTTGCCGCCTGCGGCCTCCTGGGCCACCGGCAGCAATTTTTCGAGCGCGGCACGGTGATCGGCACCCGGAATGTTCAGGCTCTGCTTGGTGTCCCCCAGCTGCCAGTGCACCACGGCTTCGGGGGAGCCGAGACGTTCGGCCAGGCCCTGCAGGGGGAAAGTGGCTTGGGCTTCGTTGACCAGTGCGAATTTGATCGACGAGCTGCCGCAGTTAATCACCAGGATGTTACGAGCTGACATCGGTGCTCCTTGGATGCGAAATTAATTGTTGAAATAGGTCGCCTACATTTACTGGCGTGGATTCTTGCATAACCTTGAGAGCCGCGATGCTCTCCAAAGGTTGTATTCGTTACCACCTAGGGCATGAAGTCGCGGGGGGTGGATCTGCTGCCGATGGTCCCCTAAATCGTGCGTCGGTTCGCAATCAATGCAGCTCGCGGTTAGACTTTCACACACATTCCCCAACAAAGGTTTTGCCTCATGCAGATTGCCGCTAACAAGGCTGTGTCAATCGACTACACACTCACCAATGATGCCGGTGAAGTGATCGACAGCTCGGCCGGCGGCGCGCCGCTGGTCTATTTGCACGGTTCGGGCAACATCATTTCCGGTCTTGAAAAGGCGCTGGAAGGCAAGCAAGGCGGTGACGAAGTGAAGGTCGCCATCGAACCGCAGGATGCCTACGGTGAGTACAGCCCGGAGCTGGTCGCCACCCTCAATCGTGCGATGTTCGAAGGCGTCGATGAGCTTGAAGTCGGCATGCAGTTTCACGCCTCCGGCCCGGACGGCGGGATGCAGATCGTCACCATTCGTGATGTTGAAGGCGACGATGTGATCGTTGACGGTAATCATCCGCTGGCCGGACAGCGCCTCAACTTCGAAGTCAAGATTGTTGATGTGCGTGAAGCCAGCGAAGAAGAAATCGCTCATGGTCATGTGCATGGCGAAGGTGGTCACCAACACTGATTGGCGCCCGCAAGCGGCTGGTCAGCGAGAAGCCCGGATCGAACGGGCCATGGAAGCGCTTCGGTTCTGCCGGAGCGCTTTTTTACTCTGGAGTAGAAACACATGAGCGCGTTTCACGAGTTGCTTCTGCCCGGCCTTGCGGGCCAGGAACTTCCCCTAGCGCCGTTGAAATCCCAGGTCACACTGGTAGTCAATGTGGCTTCCGAGTGCGGTCTCACGCCTCAATACGCAGGCTTGCAAGCGCTGCATGAGCGTTACCAGGATCGTGGTTTCGGCGTACTGGGCATCCCCTGCAATCAGTTCGCTGCTCAGGAGCCAGGCAGCGATGCGGAAATCCTGCAGTTTTGCGACGAGAATTACGGCATCACCTTTCCGATCAGCAGCAAGCTCGAGGTCAACGGCTCGCAGCGTCACCCGTTGTACCGCCTGTTGGCAGGAGAGGGCGCTGACTTCCCAGGTGACATCAGCTGGAACTTCGAGAAGTTTCTGGTAGGCAAGGACGGACGTGTGCTGGCGCGCTTCTCGCCACGCACTGCTCCGGATGATCCTGCGCTGATCCAGGCCATCGAAAGCGCGCTCGCCTGAGCGGGCCATTTCCAATTAAAGCCGTGTGTTGCTGCTGACGGCTTCTCGAAGTCGATATCGCGACAGCATGGCTCTGCAATAAGTGTCGTGGATGATGGTGGTCGGTCTAGACGACCGGTCATATCCTCGGCGCCATGAGCAATCAAGCCCGCAACGACAAGCGTGACCTGATCCTGGCCAAGGGGGCGCAGGTGATGACCCGTCGTGGCTACCACGGCACCGGCGTGCTGGAAATCGTCCAGGCTGCCGGGATTCCCAAAGGCTCCTTCTATCACTACTTCGCCAGCAAAGAAGACTTTGCCTTGCAGGCGCTGGAGCATCTCTACCTGCCTCGGCTGGAGCGCTATCAGGCGGCGCTACTCGAGTCTCCGCTGAGCCCTCGGGCGCGCATTCTGGGTTATTACGCAGACCTCATTGCGCACTTCGCTCGGCAGGAATGCCCGGAATATCATTGTTTCATCGGCAGCCTGAGCTTCGAGATGGCTGAACTGTCACAGCCCATCGGTCAGCAAGTCGAGGCGATTTTGCTGCGTTCGGTCAGGGTGCTCGCCGACTGCCTCGAACAGGCTTGCGCGGCCAGCGAGCTTGATGCCGATACCGATTGCCTAGCGCTGGCTGAATTCATCGGCAATGCCTGGGAGGGCGCCTTGTTGCGCATGAAGGTTGGCCGCAGTGTCACGCCGTTGAAGATATTTCTGACCCAGCTGGAGCGTCTGCTGACGCCCCGCTGATTTTTTGTGGCGATCGGCGAGACGACCGGTCGCTTTTGCTTCAAGCCAGAGGAGACAGCAATGACTGCAGCCGTGAATGCCCTGTTCCAACCCTTCCAACTCGGTAGCTTGCAACTGCCGACGCGTGTCGTGATGGCGCCGATGACCCGTTCCTTCTCTCCTAACGGTGTGCCAACCGCGGACGTCGTCGAGTACTACCGCCGTCGTGCCGCGTCGGGTGTGGGGTTGATCATCACCGAGGGCACCACGGTCGGCCACAAGGCCTCCAATGGCTATCCGCAAGTGCCGCGCTTCTACGGCGAAGCCCCGCTGGCCGGCTGGAAAGCGGTGGTCGAGGCCGTGCACGCGGCCGGTGGCAAGATCGTTCCGCAGTTGTGGCACGTGGGCAATGTTCGTCACAAGGGAATCGAGCCGGAGCCGGAAGTGCCGGGTTACGGTCCGATGGAGAAGGTGAAAGATGGCCAAGTCGTGGTGCACGGCATGACCAAACAGGATATTCAGGACGTGATCGCAGCGTTCGCCCAGGCTGCCAAGGATGCCCAGGCCATAGGCATGGATGGTGTCGAGATCCACGGCGCGCACGGCTACTTGGTTGACCAGTTCTTCTGGGAGGGCAGCAACCAGCGCACCGACGAGTACGGTGGGAGCCTGGTCAATCGCTCCCGCTTCGCCATCGAGCTGATCGAGGCAGTACGCGCGGCGGTAGGACCGGACTTTCCGATCATTTTCCGCTTTTCTCAGTGGAAGCAGCAGGACTACTCAGCGCGCCTGGTCACCACGCCGGAAGCGCTTGGCGAATTCCTCGAGCCGCTTTCTGCGGCGGGTGTGGACATCTTCCATTGCTCGACTCGCCGATTCTGGGAGCCGGAGTTCGAAGGTTCCGACCTAAACCTCGCTGGCTGGACCCGTCAGCTGACTGGCAAGCCCACCATTACCGTCGGCAGCGTGGGGCTCGATGGAGAGTTCCTGCAGTTCATGGTCAAGACTGACAAGGTGGCGCAGCCAGCCAACATCGAGGGGTTACTCGAGCGCCTGAACAAGCAGGAGTTCGATTTGGTGGCGGTAGGACGCGCACTGATTTGCGATCCGGACTGGGCGTTGAAGGTGAAAGAAGGGCGTATGCAGGACATTCTGCCCTTTAGTCGTGAAGCGCTGAAAACGCTGGCCTGACGCGCGACGCAATCTCTAGCTGCAGAGAAGCCATCCTTGGGATGGCTTCTTTTTGCGCATCGTTATTGCGAGGCACCAGGATAACCGGCCTGCTTTAGTAGCTTGGCCAGGTGCACGGCGTTGCGCGCCAACATCGCGTTGGTCTTGCTGATCTTCTCGCCCGGATCTTCCACATCCTTGTAATCCGTCGACCCCATCGCCGGTCCGACCCAATAGGTGCAGCCGTTGGCAGGGATGGTGAAGCCTACGTCATTCAGCCCCTGATAGAGACTGGCAACCACATGATGGGCGCCATCCTCGTTACCCACCACAGCGACGCAAGCAACGCGCCCGTACGAGACCATCCGCTGCTCGTCGTCCACTTCACCAATGAACGCGTCCAGGCGCTCCAGCACGCGCTGACAAACGCTGGATGGATGGCCAAGCCAGATCGGCGTGCCGAGAATCAGGATGTCCGCTGCAAGCAACTTTTCAGACACCTCAACGTCTCGCAGTTCACGGATCGATCACGGTAGGCATTGTCGATTTGCCGCCCTCGCGCACCCAGAACAGCGTTGCGGCTGCCACGGCTGCCGGCATGATCAGGAGATTGACGAAAGGAATCAGCAATGCTGCGTAGGTCACCGCGCCGAGACTCAGGCTTTTCCAGCGGCGCTGGCGCAGCCAGACCATCATTTCGTCCCAGCTCAGCTTGTTGTTGTCCGCTGGATAATCGATGTACTGCACCGCCATCATCCAGACGCCAAACAGAAGCCAGAGTGGCGCTGCGACCAGATTGACCACCGGAATGAATGACAGGATCAGTAACACCAGCGCACGGGGTGCGAAGTACGCCAGTTTGCGTGCCTCACGTCCGATGGTTCGCGGCAACATGGCCAGCAGCTCGCTCCAGCTGAACGGCGGGGCGCTATCGACTCCGCGTGCCACGGTTTCCACCTTTTCGGCGAGAAAGCCATTGAAGGGGGCGGCAACGATGTTGGCGAGCATGGTGAAGGTGAAGAAC
Source organism: Pseudomonas sp. 10B238 (assembly GCF_000970615.1). Classification (NCBI taxonomy): domain Bacteria; kingdom Pseudomonadati; phylum Pseudomonadota; class Gammaproteobacteria; order Pseudomonadales; family Pseudomonadaceae; genus Pseudomonas; species Pseudomonas sp. 10B238. The sequence continues at coordinate 184,282 of NZ_KQ033932.1, read as the reverse complement.
ACGATCAGCACCACCAGCACTACAAACAGCGGCCAGATGATGTATTCGAGGAACATTAACCACTCGGGGAGGTTAGGCATGAAGGCGTCTACCCAACCGCCGAACTGGCGCACCGCCAGATAGATCAGGCCGCAGAACAGCAACAGATTGACCGTCAGCGGCAGAATGACGAACAGTCTGAGGCCGGGACTAAGAATAAGCTTCAGACCTTCACGTAGGTATTGGGGGCCGGATAGGGCAGCGACGGGCATTGACGATACTCCGGAAAGGACGGTCCGGACCTTACCGGCTTTATTGGGGTGGGAAAAGCGGCATCACAATCGATAGGTCTGGACTATTAGGCCGATCGGCTTTATGCAATAGCCAGCGTTGCGCTTGGCTTTTAGGCTAGCCCCGAAATCTCCTTTTGGTTTTCAGGGCCGTCCGCTTCAAGCCTTCCCCAAGTGCCTGGCCGGCCCTTTTTTATTTCTCTTCGAAATTCACCGGTTTGCGCCTCAGCGGCTGCTGATCAAAGCGCACCCCCGGGAGTCCGGTATCCATCAGGGCGCGGATGTTCAAGTGGTCGGATCCACTGGGGTTCTCCAGCACTGACTGATAGTGCTCCCCGAACGCAAGCAAGGCTTCTTCTGTGGTGAAGCCTTCCAGTACGGCCAGCCCCAACGTCTTGCACGAGCCCTCGTTCTGCCCGGCAGCGTTTTCAACGTTGCCATTGAAAAAGCGGGTTGGCTGGTAGTCATAGGCGCTGGCGATGAATGCCAGCGTCTCGCTGAATGGGTGGTTTCGGTTGCGCAGACTGGCGCGAAAGTCCCTAAGGCTACTCATGGTTTCTGGGCCTTGTCGAACGCAGCCTGTTGCTCTGGCGTTGCGTCCTTCTGATAGCGTTTCTTCCAATCTGCGTATGGCATGCCATAGACCTCTTCGCGAGCCTCGTCGAGGCTGACTTCGATATCAAGGTCATCTGCGGCGGCCTTGTACCATTTCGACAGGCAGTTACGACAGAAGCCAGCCAGGTTCATCAGGTCGATGTTTTGTGCGTCCGGGCGGCTGCGCAGGTGCTGGACCAGGCGGCGGAAAGCGGCGGCTTCGAGTTCGGTGCGTTCTTGTTCATTCATTTCAAGGGTCTCGGCGTTGCAGACTTCGGCGGGATCATAACCTCGACGCAGGCCGTGGGCCAGATAGCGGCGGGGAACTTTAGCGGCTTGGACCGCCTCCGCTAAACAGGATGGCCGGCCGGTCATCCAGCTGTCGAGGAGACTGGATGTGATTGGGAAAAAACACTGGGTGATTGCCGAAGGGTACCTACCGGCGTTGGGGCCGAAACCCGATGAGCCAGCGCTGCGCAGCCATGAGACGGCGTGCATTTTGAACGCTGGCCCGTTGGAGGCGGTGATTGAGCTGACGCTGTACTTCGCTGACCGTGAGCCGGTCGGGCCGTACGCGATACGGGTCCCCGCGCGGCGAACCTTGCATCTCCGTTTCGATGACCTGCAGACGCCCCAGGCAGTGCCGCGTGAGACTGACTATGCCAGCGTATTCATTTCCAACGTACCGGTGGTCATTCAGCACACTCGGCTGGACGCACGCAGTGGTGACCGTGCGCTGATGACGACCCTGGCCTATGGCAGCGATTGACGCGCGAAAATTAGTCCCGATGCGCGGCGAGGGTAATCGATACTGACTCGGCAAAGCGCAGAGCGTGTGGCTTGTCCACTTCGACTTCGGCGTAACTAACTTGCGGATGCGCCATTACCAGGTCAAGGATTTCCTGGGTGAGCCGTTCGAGCAGGGCGAAACGGTTGTCCTCGACGTGTTGGATGATCGCCTTGGTGATGGTTCGGTAGTTCAGTGCATGGCCGATGTCGTTGTCACGCACGGCCTCGGCCGCAGGATAAAGCATCGTCAGATTGATCAGGACATCCTGCTTGTTGAGGATTTCCTCTTCCTTGATACCGATGAAGGTACGTAGGCGCAGGTCTTTGACGCGGATGCGCGCCATGGCAGGTTCCAATCGGGGCATGGGGTTCCTTCGCGTATCAGATCAGGTGGCGGCCACCGTTAACGCTCAGCGTGGTGCCGGTGACATAGGGATTATCCAGCAGGTAGCGCAGGCTCTGGTAGATCACCTCGGCGCCAGGCTCGATGCCAAGGGCGGATTTGGCAAGCGCCTTGCGCTGGTAGACCTCGTCATCGCCTTCGTTGAACTGTATCAAGGCAGGCGCGATGCCATTGACCTTGATCGCCGGCGCCAGTCTGGCTGCAAACGACAGCGTGAGGTTGTCCAAACCGGCTTTGCTGGCTGCATAAGCGATGTGCTTTTTGCTGCCGACGCGAGTGACGTCATCACCGATGTGGATGATGTCTGCCGGACCGCCATGCTGCAGCAGTTCAGTGCAGTGAAGGTTGATCAGATAAGGCGCAAGCATGTGCACCTCGAACATGCGCTGGAATGTTTCAGCCTCTTCACCCGGCGTCTCTGGGTGCCAGTCCGATGCGTTGTGAACGATCGCGCGTAGGGCGCTGGTGTGCTCCTTGAGTACAGCGATAAAGGCGTGGATGCCCGCTGCAGCGGAAAAATCGGCATGCAAAGTCACCGCGCCGCGCTCACGAAGCCGAGCCAGACTTGCGCGAGGGGTGCGGTAGCTCACGATTACCGGCTGGCCTTCATCAAGCAAGCGTTCGGCGCAATGCAGGCCGATGCGCTGGCTGGCACCGGTAATCAGTATCGGGGCCGTCGGCTGGGTCATGCTGGAATACCGAGTGGGGCGGGGAAAGTCGCGCCGCCTGTGCAAGGCAGCAGTGCCTTGCCAGCTTACACCAGGGTGCGCAACGACCCTACTCTGCGGGCGTTTCGTGCGTGGAAAGGGCGGGCATCTACGGTGCTGCTAAGGAGTCTCGGGCGCGTCGGAGGTGGCCTGCGTGGAAAGCTCTGGCTGCAGCTCGGGATGCAGACGCTGATGCTGCTCGTACAGATAGGAGCGGATGCGTTCGGCATCTTTGTCCTGCGGATATTCGACTTCGTAGGCAGTCATTCCACCTTCGGCATGGCGGATCCGATGAGCGTCGATCTGAAACGAGTCTTCGCCCGGCAATGCCAGGCGCATGTGCAGATGTTTGGGCGCCTGATGCTTGGCTCCGGCGTCCACCAGCAGGCCGTTGGGTGACAACTCATGCACGCTCAGCGCGGTTTCGTTGCCATCGTCGGAAAGTAGTGGCAGCGGTTTGTCCAAGTGCAATCGCCAGGCGCGAAGTACCGGTCCGCGTTCATAGATGGTCGGAGGCGCGAGCTGCAATTGCACCGCCTGGAATTCATCCTGCTTCAGCTGCAGCGGGAACGACATGCAATAGTCCTCGAGCTCCGCTTCGAGGGTCAGGTTGGCCTTCGCAGCCAGTTGCAAGAGCAAGCCGTTGGCCTTTTCTCCGCCGTCTACGCGAAAGCCCGCCCGCGTTTCGCCCGGCTCTGCAGACGAGCCACTGACAAGTTCGTTGATGTAGGCCAGTTCGGCACTGGTCAGATCAGTTTTGCTAGGCATCCCGATTTCCCTCTCAAGGTCAGGGCAGACCCGTCTGCCCATGCCTAATCGCTCCAGAGTGCAGCACAGATCTCTACGAGATCCTTTACCACGTCGGCACTGCGACAACACATGCCCGATGTAATTCCCTTGCGCCTAGCGGCGGCACCGTTTTGAAGTGTAGAACCGCTCGGTCGGGATGAGTGTGTCGGATGCGGCATAATGCTCGGCTTTAATCTAAAACGGAGCTCATCATGAAAGTGGCCATCCTCTCCGGTACCGTCTATGGCACAGCTGAAGACGTTGCCCGCCATGCTGCGACGGTACTCAAGGCGGCGGGGTTCGACGCCTGGCATGATCCGCGCGCGCAGCTGGCGCAGGTCCTGGACTTCGGACCGCAAGCCTTGCTGGTGGTGACTGCCACCACTGGGATGGGCGAGCTACCGGACAGTTTCGTCCCGCTCTACACGGCGATTCGTGATCAATTTCCGGCCTGGCAGGGCTTGCCAGGCGGGGTGATCGCACTGGGCGACGCCAGCTATGGCGATACCTTCTGCGGCGGCGGGGAGTTGGTTCGGGAGTTGTACGCCGAGCTGGGCGTACGCGAAGTACAGGAAATGCTGCGCCTTGATGCCAGCGAAACGGTAACGCCGGAGACCGATGCCGAGTCCTGGCTGGAAAGCTTTGCCGCAGCTCTGCGTGGCTGATAGGTAGGCAAGGCCGGCGGTGGCCTGGCGGCGGTCAGTCTGCCCGGCGAGCGAAGGCTTGCAGGTGCGGATAGAACGCTTGGAAGTCCTGCAGCAGCGGCTCATATAGCCGTTCCATTTCCTCGACACCGCCGAGCAGCCCTTCGGGGCGTGACAAACGCCGGCTCATGCCGGCCACAACCTGCTCCATCACGGAAAACTCCCGATAACTGCCGAGCCAGTCCTGAGCGGCCATGCGCGGCGCGATTAGCGCCAGCGTGCCGGGGAGCTCGGCTTCCTCAAGCAACACCTGATACACCCGCGCGGTGAAATGCTGAAGGGGCTCGTCGGCGTAGTGGGGCCAATGCGCCGCCAGGCAATGATCGAAAAAAAGATCGACCAAGATGCCTGCGTAGCGTCGTCGCTCGCGGGGAAAGCGCTGCTTGGCTTGAAGGACAATCGGGTGGCTATCGGTAAATACATCGATCTGTCGGTGCAGGCGAATGCCCGCTTCGATATCGGCTGGCCACCGGTCCTGTAAGGGCCCTTTGACGAAGTCGCCATAGAGACTGCCGAGCAGCTGCCCGGGCCGCTCGCCGCCGAGATGAAGGTGCGCAAGATAGTTCATGAGGCGAGTCTAGCAGCGCTTGCTTGCGCTCAGCTTGCATCAGGCTGCGTTGGCGATCGGCATCAGCTGCGAAGGACCGTACAGCGCTTCGGCGATCGCATTGTGGCAACGACGGGCGAGTGGGTTACGTTGCGTGTCATGGCTGGATAGCGGGGCCAGCAGCTGGATTTCCACCACGGCTGTATCTTCCGCCAGTAGCCGAAACAGATGTGAAAGCAGATCATCGTCGCCGATAAAGGGGGCTATCGGATCGATAGCGCCGTTGCGCAGATATCGAATCGCAACGGGCTGTACCGGCACACCCGTATCGATCGCACAGGCCAGCAGTCTTGAGTGGAATGTGCGCAGCGAAGTGCCATCGGTTGTGGTGCCCTCGGGGAAAATCAGCACGCTGCTTCCTTGCCCCAGTTCCCCGCTCATCTGCTGGCTGAGCAACGTACTGTCGCTACCGCCGCGCTGGATGAAGCGGGTTCCAGCCTCGGTTGTTAGCCAGCCAATCACCGGCCAATTACGGATCTCGGCTTTGGCGAGGAAGGTCATCGGTTGCAGCAGGCCCAGCAGGGGGATGTCGGTCCACGATAGGTGGTTGGCGACCCACAACATCGGCTTATCTGGCAAATCGCCTGTCACACGAACCTGAAATGGCAATGCCGCTGCGAGCCGCCCCAGAAACGAACGGCACAGCTGCTGACGCGCAGCTTGAGCGGGATTAAAGCCCAGCACCGTGCGCAGTTTCAGACTGCAGGCTAGTAGCAGGCCGTAGAGAATCACCATGGCCAATCTCATGAGACGAAAATACAGCCTGATCCTGCGCATTCAGACCGCTGCCTTGAAGTGCCGGGCGTAACGCGGGCACAGCTCGTCGCGCTTGAGGAGAATGAAGAGGTCTGCGACCTGAAAATCTGGATCCCAGCAAGGCTCACCGCAGATCTTTGCGCCCAGTCGCATGTAGGCCTTGAGCAGCGCAGGAGTCTCAGCGATGACGTTGTCGGGCAACGCGAGCGCTGGTAGCGGGTTTTTAGGGCATGCGTGTAGCAGCTCCGTCGAAAGATGACGTTCGCGCAGTCGCTGCATGATGGCCTGAGCCTGGACGCCGCCGTCGCGCATTGGAATGCTGGCGCAGCCCATGAGATATCGATAGCCACCTTGGTTGAGCACTTCAGCCAGTTCCGCCCAGAGCACGGCGATGGTCGCGCCGTTGCGGTAGGCCGGATGAACGCAGGTCCGGCCAATCTCCAGGATCGGCCCTTCAAGTTTCGCCAGGCCTTGTAGGTTGAATTCGTTTTCGCTGTAGAACCGTCCCAATCCACGCGCCGTCTGGTTATCGAGCAGGCGCGTGGTTGCGACAAGCTCCCCGCTGCCTGAGTCGCGTACACCGATATGGCTGCAGTAAGCGTCAAACTCATCGCTGTCCAAACCGGCCTCGCTGCCCTGCATCTGAGCGCCATACTCGCCGTTGAATACCTGATAACGCAGCGCCTGAGCCTCACGTAATGCATCGTCGCCGAGCAGGCGTACCGCCTGCAGTTGTCGCGTCACGCGGGGGAAGGCAATGGTGGTCATGCTCGATCTCCTGGTCAGCCTGGCAGTGGCAATGCATCCGGAGCGCATGGTTGTTATGGTTGGCGTTCCGTCAGTCCGTGATGCCAGAGGCTAGGCAGGGGCGGTGTCACGGTTGTTACGGATCCGTGATGCTTGGATGACGGCATTCAAGCCCCCAGAACCAAGCGAATCTGCTGGAGAGAACCGATGTCTTGGCACACCGTGCTTGGTCCGATTGAACGCTTGCCACAGCCTGCGGCGCTGGACGATTGGTTTTGCGAGGTACAGGCCGATGGAGGCGGTGACCCGTTCGAGTTGGCGGTGCGCGGCGGCCGTCAAGCCGCCACGCCTGGTCTGGCGTTTCTGGTCGGCTATCAGGCCGCGTTGCGGCGGCTCTGGCCGTCGGCGCCAGCGGGTATCGGTGCGCTATGCGCGACCGAGCAGCGCAAGCTGCGTCCGGCGGATATGCAGACTCGGCTGGATAGATTGACGCTTACCGGCAGCAAGGACTTCGTCATTGCTGGATCGGCGGCGGCCTGGTTGTTGGTTCCGGCACGAGACGAGGCGCCAGGCGAGCCGGCAAGGCTCAGCCTGTGCGTGGTGGGTTGCGGTGATCGGGGCGTGACTATCGAGGACATGCCGCCGCTGCCGCTGGTACCGGATATCGTGCATGGGCGCTTGCGCCTCGAGCGGGTGCCATGTCAGCGGTTGGCGGGTGACGGCTGGGACGACTACGTCAAGCCGTTTCGCACGCTGGAAGACCTGTACGTGCTCGTCGCCATGGTCAGCTGGTTGTATGGAATCGCCTTGGAGTGCGCATGGCCGCAGGCGCTGCAGCTCAGATTGATCGGTCTGCTGGCGGCTGCAGCCGAAGTATCGCGTCTGCCGCCCGCTGACCTTTCGACACAGCTGTTGCTGGCTGCGCTCGATGCACAATGGGCCGCAACCTTACCTGCCCTGGATACGGCCCTCGATGAAGGTCCGGGCCATTGGGCCAAGCTATGGCAGCGCGATCGCGGCATATTGCAGTTGGCGCGCCAGGCACAGGCCAAGCGGCTGGACAAGGCAGCGGCTTTCGCACTGACGCCTCAGCGTGACCGGGACTGAACGCTGCGATAAAGCCACCGAGGCGGGAACTCTGCACGGCGGCGCGAACCTATAACAGGCGTGCCATCACGGCTTACGACAGGAGCCGCTGATCCTGACGAGGCACATTCCGTGCCTGAGCGTTCACCGGACAAGGATTTCAATGTCTTCCAGCTGTATCGGTAGTTGCTTCCCCGCGTGGTCGGCCCGAGGCGTGCAAGCGTGATGCTCGCCGGCGAGGTATTTCCATGGCGCGAAGGTAATCGTTTTCGGTTGCTGCTCGACGGACCACAATTTTTTCCACAGATATTGCAGCGTATCGATACTGCGCAGCAGCGTGTGGATATCGAGCTTTATCTGGTCGAGGACGGGCTCTGTACGGATCGGCTCGTCGACACGCTGATTGCCGCAGCCGGTCGTGGTGTACGCGTGCGCTGCCTGTTCGATGGCTTCGGTTGCTTGAAACTCGGGCAGAAGACGCGTCAGCGGCTGCTCGACGCAGGGGTCGACCTGCGCCAATACAACCCGCTCAAGCTAAAGCTCAAATTCCGCAACCTTCATCGCGATCACCGCAAGCTGATCCTGATTGATGACCTGTGCTGTTTTGTTGGCGGCGCCGGTGCGACTGACGAGTTCTGGAACCCGGACAAGCCGGACGAGCATTGGCACGAGGCGATGGTGGAAATCAGCGGGCCGGTGATGGAGGACTGGCAGCGCCTGTTCGATGTGCAATGGACCCTGTGCCTCAAGCGCCGGATCTGGCAGCTGCCGTTGCCTCGGCAGCTGCCGAAGATACCCGCCGCGCCCGATGCGCTTGATGGAGCAGGGCGAGTGGCCTATTCCGCTGCGCGTCAGCATCGAGACATTCTCCACAGCCTATTGCGCAATCTGCGAAGGGCCGAGCGGCGTATCTGGCTGGCCACTCCGTATTTTCTGCCGACGGGCAAGGTCCGGCGGGAGCTGATGCGCGCGGCTCGCCGCGGCGTCGAGGTTCGACTGCTACTGACCAGCCGCAACACCGACCATCCGTCCGTGCGCTATGCCGGGCAGCGTTTCTATCCAAGATTGCTTCGCGCAGGCGTGCGGATTCATGAATATCAGCCACACTTTCTGCACCTGAAACTCGTGTTGGTCGATGACTGGGTGAGTGTCGGCTCGTGCAATTTCGATCATTGGAATCTGCGCTGGAATCTTGAGGCGAACCTGGAAGCAGTCGACTCGCAGCTAAGCGCCGACGTTGCCAAGAGCTTCGAGCACGACTTCAATCAGAGCCTCGAGATCGACCTGGATCAGTGGCACGCACGCCCCCTTTACCTGCGGATGTACCAACGACTGTGGGGCCTGCTCGACCGGCTCGTGATCAATATCTTCAACCGAAGCGGCTGACGGCACAGGCCGAGCCGTTTATAAAGTGTCCAACTGAAAAGGGAGAGCGTTCTGATGGCTGCGAAGAAAATTCTGATGCTGGTCGGTGACTACGTCGAAGATTACGAAACCATGGTGCCGTTTCAGGCCCTGCAGATGGTCGGTCATACCGTGCATGCGGTCTGCCCGGACAAGAAGGCTGGCGACACCGTGCGCACAGCAATCCACGATTTTGAAGGCGACCAGACCTATAGCGAAAAGCCCGGCCATAATTTTGCGCTGAACTTCGATTTCGCCGAGGTGCGCGCCGAGGACTATGACGCATTGGTGGTGCCGGGAGGCCGCTCGCCTGAGTACCTGCGGCTCAACGAGCAGGTGATAAAACTGGTGAAAGCATTTGGTGAGGCGAAAAAGCCGATTGCCGCGGTATGCCACGGCGCTCAGTTGCTGGCTGCCGCTGATGTGCTGCGAGGGCGTGCATGTAGCGCTTATCCCGCCTGCGCGCCGGAGGTTCGGCTGGCCGGTGGTGAATTCGTTGATATCGGTGTCGACGAGGCGCATACCGAGGGCAATCTCGTGACCGCTCCGGCGTGGCCGGCGCACCCCGCTTGGCTGGCAGCATTCCTCGAGCTGCTCGGGACCCGCATCAGCCTGTAATATGCCGCTCCGTTCGAAGGCCCGCTCCGGCGGGCCTTTTTATTCACCCGCAGGCGCTGCCTGCTCAAGCTCCGAGGCCGCAATGTCCCAACCCCAAGACCCGCTCCATGGCGTGACGCTGGAGTCGATACTCGTCGAGCTGCAAGCTCACTATGGCTGGGAAGGGCTGGCGGAGCGGGTCGATATCCGCTGCTTCAAGAGCGACCCCAGTATCAAGTCGAGTTTGACGTTTCTGCGCAAGACGCCATGGGCGCGGGCGAAGGTGGAGGGGTTGTTCGTTCAGCTGCGCCGGAGCCGGCGTGATTAGTTGATGATCTGCGCTGCAACTGGCGTCCTGTAAGCAAAAAGCCCGGCAATGAGCCGGGCTTTTTTATTGGCGTAATCGGTTATTGCACCTCTACAGCCAGGTTTTCCGCGATCTTCTTCTGCCAGATCGCCGGCCCGGTGATGTGCACTGATTCGCCGTTGGTATCGACCGCGACGGTGACCGGCATGTCTTTCACTTCGAACTCGTAGATCGCTTCCATGCCCAGTTCGGCGAACGCCAGCACCTTGGACTTCTTGATCGCCTGCGCCACCAGATAAGCCGCACCGCCGACGGCCATCAGGTAGACGGCCTTGTTGTCCTTGATCGCTTCGATGGCGATTGGGCCGCGCTCGGACTTGCCGATCATGCCCAGCAGGCCGGTGCTTTCCAGAATCTGACGGGTGAACTTGTCCATGCGCGTTGCGGTGGTCGGGCCGGCTGGGCCAACCACTTCGTCACCGACCGGATCGACCGGACCTACGTAATAGATGAAGCGGCCCTTGAGGTCCACCGGCAACTCTTCGCCTTTGTTCAGCATGTCGACCATGCGCTTGTGCGCGGCGTCGCGACCGGTGAGCATCTTGCCGTTGAGCAGAACGGTTTCGCCTGGCTTCCAGCTCTGCACTTCTTCCGGTGTGATGGTGTCGAGGTTGACGCGACGCGCGCTCGGGCCGGCTTCCCAGACGATTTCCGGATAGGCGTCGAGCGGTGGCGGGGTCAGTTCGGCCGGGCCGGAGCCGTCGAGCACGAAGTGGGCGTGGCGTGTGGCAGCGCAGTTGGGGATCATGCACACCGGTAGTGAGGCCGCGTGCGTCGGGTAATCCATGATCTTGACGTCGAGCACGGTAGTCAGGCCGCCGAGGCCCTGCGCACCGATACCCAGTTGGTTGACCTTCTCGAACAGCTCCAGACGCAGCTCTTCGATGCGGTTCTGCGGGCCGCGGGCCTTCAGTTCGTGGATGTCGATGGATTCCATCAGCACTTCTTTGGCCATCACTGCGGCTTTCTCCGCGGTGCCGCCGATGCCAATGCCAAGCATGCCCGGCGGGCACCAGCCGGCACCCATGGTCGGCACGGTCTTCAGCACCCAGTCGACGATCGAGTCGGACGGGTTGAGCATGGCCATCTTCGACTTGTTTTCCGAACCGCCACCCTTGGCCGCTACGTCTACTTCGACCTTGTCGCCGGGAACGATGGAGTAGTGGATGACCGCCGGCGTGTTGTCTTTCGTGTTCTTACGGGAACCTGCGGGGTCGGCGAGGATCGAAGCCCGCAGAACGTTCTCCGGCAGGTTGTAAGCACGGCGGACGCCTTCATTGATCATGTCGTCCAGGCTCATGCTGGCGTCGTCCCAGCGTACGTCCATACCCACGCGCACGAATACGGTAACGATGCCGGTGTCCTGGCAGATCGGGCGGTGTCCGGTGGCGCACATCCGCGAATTGATCAGGATCTGCGCCATGGAGTCACGGGCTGCCGGTGACTCTTCACGCAGGTAGGCCTCGTGCATCGCCTGGATAAAGTCGACGGGGTGGTAGTAGGAGATGAACTGCAAAGCGTCAGCAACGCTTTGTATCAGGTCGTCTTGCTTGATCACGGTCATGCAGCGCGTCCTCTTGGCGGGGCGGAAACAGCGCGTATCGAAACAACGACCGACACGCTCAGGTAAAAAATGCGCGGCAGTATAACCTGCCGTAGAGCAGCGAACACAGACGGACCAAAGGTGAAGGGATGCACAGGGGTAACTGGTATGAAGCTGCCTGCGACTTGGCGTTGCGCGAAGGGCTGAGGCATCGGCTCCGCATTGGCGCGAGCGCACTAAAGACGGCCCTGTTTAAGATGATAGTTCGCTTGCCCGACACAACTGCGTATAGGTTTTTTACAAGGGCCGGCGTAAAGTGTGACGAATTGCCACTATGGGAAGGATTCCATGCGCGCTAGTCGTGACGAGAGCGAACAGCAAGCGCTGCAGTTATTGGTGACCAAGCGCTTCGGCATGGCGGCCGCCACCTACGGTCTGGCGCTGCTGCTTACCTGGATCACTGTGGCTGCCGGCTTCTATCAGGCGCCGGTCGAGACAGCAATCGCGGGGTCAGTGATGATTGCGGCCAGCCAGTTGACCTTTTTCTGGGTCTTCTATCGAGGCCATAACCTGCGCTTTCGCGACCCCAGCCTGACCGAGCCACAGGTGCTGGTTGCCCTGGTCTGGCTGACCTTCTTTCTGTTCAATCTCGGCGACAACCGTGGATCGCTGCTGGTGCTGTACGTACTGGTGCTGATGTTCGCGGTGTTTCTGCCACCGAAAAACTTCCTCCGTTACGCCCTGTTGGCACTGTTCAGCTTCGTCGGAATGGTGTTCTTCGACGCGCAAATGGGCTACCTGAACGACCCGCAGACGGCACTTCTGCAAACCGGCGTATTGCTGGTGACTCTGGTCTGGATGTGCTTGTTCGTCGGCTATGTCTACAGGTTGCGTCAACGCATGCGTCAGCGCCGCTTTGCGCTGCAGGCGCATCAAGAAACGCTGCGCGGCATGATGCGACAGCTGGAAGACCTGGCCTCGACCGATGAGCTGACGGGTCTCTACAACCGTCGGCATTTCCTGCGTAAGGCGGAAGCCGAGCTGAGCCGGCTGCGGGCGGGGCATCAGTCTGGCCTGGCCCTGATCGACCTCGACTACTTCAAACGGATCAACGATCTGCACGGGCACGCGGTGGGCGATCGTGTTTTGCAAACCTTTGCGTCCGTGGCGCGCTCCTGCCTGCGAGACGACGACATACTCGCCCGCTACGGGGGCGAAGAGTTCGTTCTGTTGTTGCCGAACACCGATGCCGAGCAATTCCGCGCCTGTTGCGAACGCTTGCGCGAGGCCTTCGCCAATGCCCAGCCGCCGGAAGGAAATATGCAGGCCGGTCATTTGAGCCTTTCCGTTGGTTTGACTCTGCTTCATGAAGGCGATGATCTGGACGAATCCCTGCAGCGTGCCGACGACGCGCTTTACCGGGCCAAGGGCAACGGTCGGAATCGGTGCGAGACCAGCTGGGCGACGGTGAATGCCTGAGATCACCCACGGTGGGCGGACCTGGCGAGTGGCGGAGGGCAGCAATCTGCTCGATGCGCTCAATGATGCCGGCTTGAACGTGCCGTTCAGTTGCCGTGCGGGCAGTTGCCATGCCTGCCTGGTGCGCTGCCTGGAGGGCGAACCGCAGGATGCACGTCCGCAGGCACTCGACTCGGCCCGGCGATCGGAAGGTTGGAGGCTCGCGTGCCAGTGCAGCGTGACCGGAAATCTCGATGTAGCGACGTTCGATCCTGCGCGCGAGGGGCTTCCGGCACGGGTAGAAGGATTCGACTGGCTAGATGATCGGGTTCTGAGATTGCGCTTGATCCCCGAGCGGCCGCTGCGCTACCACCCAGGCCAGCACGTGCTGTTGTGGAGCAACCATGGAGTCGCCCGGCCCTATTCGCTGGCGAGCGTGCCTTGGGAAGAGCACTGGCTTGAGTTTCACCTCGATTGCCGGCACAGCGGTGCGTTCTGCGACTCCGCTCGCACCTTGACCGTTGGAGACAGTCTGCGCCTGGGCCAACTGCATACGGGCGCGCTGCGTTACGAGCCCGAGTGGCAGATGAGACCTTTATTGTTGTTGGCTGCCGGTACGGGACTTGCCCCGCTTTGGAGCTTAGTGCGCGAAGCACTGCAGCAAGGGCACCAGGGGCCGATTAGGCTGTTGCACTTCTGCCGGGGCGGGTCCTATCTGCGAGAACCGCTTGAGAATCTTGCGGAGCTAAATGGCAACCTGGGCGTTGAATGCGTCGATTGGGAGCAGGCAGGCAGCCGCCTTCAGTCGCTGCAGGCCACGTCACGCCAGGAGATTGCGCTGATCTGTGGTGGAAGGGCTTTTGTCGAAGATTGCGCCAAGCGCATGTTTCTGGCGGGATTGCCGCGGGGGCAGATACTGAGTGACGCTTTTCTTACGCGTCAGTCCGGAGTTTAAAAGGGTTCGGAGGCATTGACCTCGCTAGGGAAAAGGTGCGCCAGGCGGTACCTGGCGCGCCGCGCCGATCAGGTCAGGGAATCGCCTACACGCAAGATTTTCATGGTGTTGGTGCCACCCGTTCCGTGATAGGTGTCGCCCTTGGTCAGGATCACCCAGTCGCCAACATTGACGATGTTGCGCTTGAGTAGCTCGTCCACTGCCGACTGGCTGACCTTGTCGGCCGGTAGCGCAGCTGGGTCGAAGGGGATGGTTTGCACGCCGCGGATCATGGCGACTCGGGCCTGGGTTTCGCGATGGGGCGAGAAGGCAAAGATCGGTACCGACGAACGAATCCGCGACATGATCAACGGGGTGTAGCCACTTTCGGTCAGGCTGATGATCGCCTTGACCCCTGGGAAGTGGTTCGCCGTGTACATGGCCGCCAGCGCAGTGCTTTCGTCGCTGCGCTCGAAGCGCTGACCCAGGCGATGGCCGGATTTGGTACTGGTCGGATGCTTCTCGGCACCGACACACACCCGCGCCATGGCCTTGATCGCTTCGACCGGATACTCGCCAGCGGCGCTTTCAGCTGAAAGCATCACCGCGTCGGTGTAGTCGAGCACGGCATTGGCTACATCGGACACTTCGGCGCGGGTCGGCATTGGGTTCTGGATCATCGACTCCATCATCTGGGTCGCGGTGATCACCAGCTTATTGTTGCGGCGCGCGTGCAGAATGATCTTTTTCTGGATGCCCACCAACTCGGCATCACCGATTTCCACACCAAGGTCGCCACGCGCGACCATCACGCCGTCACTTGCACGGATCAGACCATCCAGCGCTTCGTCATCGGCCACGGCTTCGGCGCGCTCGATCTTGGCGATCAGCCAGGCGCTCGAGCCGGCTTCGTCACGCAACCGCCGAGCCAGTTCCATGTCAGCCGCGTCACGCGGGAAAGAGACGGCGAGATAGTCCAAGTTCATGTCGGCTGCCAGCTTGATGTCGGCCTTGTCCTTGGCAGTCAATGCCGGCGCGGTCAGGCCGCCACCGCGACGGTTAATGCCCTTGTTGTCAGACAGCGGCCCGCCAATCAGTACGGTGCAGTGCAGCTCATCTGCTGTGCTGCTGTCCACGCGCATGACCACGCGACCGTCGTCCAGCAGCAGTTCGTCGCCAACACTGCAGTCCTTCACCAGATCCGGATAATCGATGCCGACCACTTCCTGGGTGCCAGCATCGCGGGGGTGGGTGACGGAGAAGCGAAAGCTGTCGCCTTCGGCCAGTTCGATGCGCTTGTTGGCAAACTTGGCGATACGGATCTTCGGTCCTTGCAGGTCACCCAGCAGCGCAACGAAGCGACCATGCTTCGCGGCGATATCCCGTACCAGCTGCGCCCGGGCGCGGTGCTCATCTGGCGTCCCGTGGGAAAAGTTCAGGCGGGCCACATCGAGCCCGGCGACGATCATTTTTTCCAGCACCTCAGGTGAACTGCTGGCTGGACCCAGCGTGGCGACGATTTTGGTACGGCGCGAAGTCATTCAATGCTCCTTTTTCAGAATGGCCGCGAGGCTACTATGCCGGGCGGCTGTAGTCATCGTTGGGCTGCACTACTCTTTCGGCAGAGCTTGGAGAGGCGCGCAATGGACATTTAGCTGGACGGATGGACTGCAGTTTTCGCAACGACGGTCGATAATTCGGCATTGGAGGAGTCACCCATGCGCACCCTGTTTATCCTTGTTCTGGCCACCCTCAGCGTAGGCTGCAGCAGCAGAAATGCCCTTGATCGCCATCTCGACGCGGCCTATACGCAATACGAGTTGGGTGATTGCGACAAAGTCATGCTCGAACTCTCCCAGGCCGAGCGGCGCAGTCGACCACGGGATAATCTGCAACCGGAAATATCGCTGTTGCGCGGTCAGTGCCTGGAGCGTCAGGGCCTGTTTGTCGACGCGGCACAGACCTATCAATTCATTCAGTCGCGCTATCCAGCCAGCGAATACGCCTTTCGCAGTCGTGCCAGGCTGGAGACGCTGCGTCAGTTGGGGCACTATCAGCCGGAGGAACGGGTGGTGATCCACGCCGTCAAACCCTGACACAAGGCCGGCCAACAGACCGGCAGGGAAGGACCCCATGCGTATCGCAGTACTGATAGTCAGCATTTTCTTCGCCCCTCTGGCGGCCGCCGATATCTACCGCTGGGTTGATTCCGGGGGCAATGTGCATTTCAGCGCGAAGCCGCAGCCGGGTGCGGAGCCGGTCGAGGTTCGGCCGCAGGTGATCGATAGAGACGACGCGACCCGCGAGCGGCAGGCGCGCACGGAGCGCTTCTTCGAGGCTCGTCGCGAGGAGCAGGAGGCGGCCAATGTGGCGGCGAGCGCTAGGCAGGCGCAACGAGAGCGCGAGTGCCAGCAGCTGCAAAACCGTTTGTCACGCCTGTCTCATGGAGGGCGCTATTTCAGTGCCGATGCAAAGGGTGAGCGCGTCTACTACAGTGATGAAGAAATAGGGGCGGCGCGGCGGCAGTTGGCCAGTCGTATCAGTCAGAACTGCAGCTGAGTGGCCGGAGACGGCGGCAGCGATAAAACTTGGCGGCAGGCCCGCAATCGATGGACATGCACAATCAACGCAGTATTCAACGGCATCAATTGCCGTATTACCTCAACGTGTTCAACCATTTCACGGACAAGCCGTTGGGTTTCATTGGCAACCTGTCCGAGTCCGGGCTGATGCTCATCAGCCCCTACCCGATGATGACTGACATACGTTTCGATATGCGTCTGAAAATTCCAGGCCAGCATAGCCAGCTGCGTTACGTCGATTTCAGTGCGATCTGTCGTTGGTCACGCGAAGACGTTACGCCCGGCAGCTTCGATTCAGGTTTCGTATTTGTCTCACCGCCCCGTGAGATTCGCGAAATGATCGATGCGCTGCACCACTACTTCAGCTTTCGGCCCATGCAGCACATTCCACCGGCGCGACTGCCGCGTATCGAGTCAGCCGGTAACAAGGCCGCCGATCAGGATTGCTGCCAAGGTACCTGAACGCCATCTGCACTACGGCCAGCTGTGCGAGGCACAAGCGCTTTCTGCTTGAAAGTGAGCACACATCGGTTACAGCACACCACCTTTCTTCCACGCCAGATAGCGGCTGATCAGCTCTGGTCCCAGCTCGTGCGGGCGGGCATCGAGCACTGGCACGCCGTGGGCGAGAAGCTGTTCATGAAGCCGGCCCCGAGCGCTTAGGTAGTCGAGCGTGCCGCAATAATCGAGGGCGTCCTGAAAGCTGCGGACAGGCTGCTGGCGTAGGTTGTCTAGAACCGGCTCGCGCAGGCTCACGACCAGTACACGATGGCGACGGGAAAGCCGCCGGACGGCGCCGAGCAGTGTCTCGTCGTCCTCGTCGCGCAGGTTACTCAGGATGATCACCAGCGCGCGGCGTTTCTGCAGCGTCAGCACATCGTTGGCGGCAAACGTGAAATCAGCCGGTCGCTGCGTGTTGGCCAGGTCATAAACGCCATTGAGCAACGCGTTGAGTTGCGTCTGGCCTTTGGCTGGGGCGAAGAAGCGCCGTTGCTCGGTGGCGAAGGTGTAAAGACCCAACGCGTCACCCTGGCGTAAGGCGACATACCCCAATAGCAGACTGGCATTGAGCGCATGATCGAAGTGCGTGAGCGAACCGTCCTGGCTACGCATGCGTCTGCCACAGTCAAGCATGAGCAGAATCTGCTGGTCGCGGTCGTCCTGATATTCGCGAACGATGGGTGCGCGTTTACGGGCTGTTGCCTTCCAGTCGATCTGGCGCAGGGTGTCGCCTTCCCGAAATTCGCGCAGTTGGTGGAAGTCCATGCCAAGCCCCCGCCTTGGCTGCTGGCGCACACCCAGGCGGCTCAGCCAGCGGTCCACTGCCATCAAGGGCGCACCGTGCAGCTGGGTGAAGTCGGGATAAACCTTAGTCTGCGATTGCAGCGGCAGCAAACGGCGTTCTCGCCACAGCCCCAGTGGGCTGAACAAGCGAATCTCGCAGTGCTGGAAATGGAAGTGGCCGCGCCGCATCGGTTGCAGGCGGTAACTGAGCTGGCAGTGCTGCCCCGCTGGTAGCTGCACCTGCTGTGGCAACTCCTGCACGTCGAGCCCGGCCGGCGCATGGTCGAAAATCTCGGCATCCATGGCTTGCGCCTGCGGATGTCGAATCTCGAGCTGAACGTCATGCCAACGGCCCAAGGCGAGATTGCCAGCCAGTACACGTCGCAGCTCAGGCGAGGGCAGGCGGCGCAGGCGCAAGGCGTCGACAATGGCCACCAATCCCAGGCACAGCAACAACCCCCACCAAGCCGTATGAGCACCCGAGAGCAGGGGACTGCCGAGCGCCGCTGCGATACCTAGCAACAGTCCTAGGCAGAGCAGGGCGGCGAAGGCGTAGAGCAATCGACGTGACGGATTCATTGAAGGGCTCGCAGGCCGGTTGGTGTCACAGGCGCGGGGCCGCGATCTGCTCAAGCAGCTGCTGGAGCAGTTGGTCCACCGAAGTGCCTTCGATGTCGAGTTCAGGTGAAAGCCTGACGCGATGCCGCAAAACCGCCAGGGCGCAGCCTTTTACATCGTCCGGAACGACGAAATCGCCGCCGCGCAACAAGGCGCGTGCGCGGGCGCAGCGCACCAGCGCGATCGATGCTCGTGGTCCTGCGCCCAGAGAAAGTCCCGGCCAGCTGCGGGTGGCTCGGGCCAGCCGGACGGCATAGTCGAGCACCTGATCGTCCAATGGCAGGTCACTGGCAATTTTCTGTAGCGCCTGGACATCCTTTGCCTGTAGCAAAACCCGCAACCCACTGACATCGAGAATGTCGGTGCGAACTGATCGAGTGACCTGACTAACCAGGGCCAACTCTTCGTCCGCCTGGGGATAGTCCATGCGCAGCATCAACATGAAGCGGTCGAGCTCGGCCTCCGGCAACGGATAGGTGCCTTCCTGCTCGATGGGGTTCTGCGTGGCCATCACCAGGAACGGCTGCGGCGCGGCGAGCGCGCGGCCTTCGAGGGTGACCTGACGCTCCTGCATGACTTCCAGCAGCGCCGCCTGGGTCTTGGCAGGTGCGCGATTGATCTCATCGGCCAGCAGCAGGTTGGTGAACACAGGGCCCTTGCGCAACTTGAACTGTTCGCTGGCCAAGTCATACACCGCATGGCCGGTGATGTCGCTGGGCATCAGGTCCGGCGTAAACTGGATACGCGCAAAGTCGCCACCAAAGCACCGTGCCAGTGCCCGCACCAGTAGCGTTTTGCCAAGCCCCGGGACGCCTTCAACCAGCACGTGACCGCCCGCAATCAGCGCTGTAAGCACGCCGTCTACCACGTCCTGTTGACCAATGACGGCTTTATGCAGCTCTTGGCGTAGCGCCTGTGCAAGTTGGCTGGCGCGCTGGCGCTGCGTGTTCGGGCTCGTATTCGGAGCCACGTCGTTCGGTTCCGGTGTTGTATCGCTCATAACGCATTCCTGAGGCTTTGCAGGCGGGCAACCTGACGGGTGAAATCGGCATTACTCATCTTTTTATCCAGCGACGACCGCATGGCATGGGTAACGGCTTCAATGGGAGTTCGGCTTAGTTGCGCGAGGACCTTGCACAAGTCCGCATGGTCGAGCGCCATCAGGTTGGGATGACGGTGCTGAGCCTGACGGAGAATGTCGTTCTGCAGGGTGGCGATCAGGTGCCGCTGTCCGGCGCGCCGGTAGAGAAAATCTGCGCTGCCTCGCAAATGCTCTCGAAGCTGTCGGCGACCTCGGTCGGCGGGTTCCAATAGCGGGCCTTGGCGCTGCGCTGCGTGCCAGCAGCCCAGCAGCAGTAACAAAAGTGCGGCGGACAAGGCCTCAGGAAAATAACGCAGCAAACGTTGCAGCAGACCGTCATGGTCGGTGCGATAGATCAGCGTCACGTCGCGGTCCTGGGTGAGATACCACAGCAGCCAGGCATGGTCGTACTGGGCAATCGCATCGTTCTGCCAGATCCAGCTGTCGGTGAGTGCGGTGATCAGGCCGCTCCCGTGCCGCAGTTGCAGCATGTGCGTCGCGCTGGCGCTGTTGGCCCATGCATGCGCACCGCCACCGGCGTCGTAAAGGTGATAGTTGGTGTCGAAAGCCAGATAGGCGGGGGCGTTCTCGTTCTCCAGATAGAGGCGGGTCAGCACGGGGCGCTTCTCTACGTTGGCAGCACCATCGGCGACGTGGCTGTCGTCGGGTTTCTCGCTGGCTTCGTGCTGCTGCAGGTTCAGCGCATCGAGTAGCAAGTCGCCGCTGTTGCCTGCGTTTTCGTCCCAGATCCGCTCTGCGACAAACACCAGGTGGCCACCCTTATCAACCCAGTGCAACAGGCGTTCGGCCTGGGCGGGCGTCATGGTGCTGCGCTCTCCGAGCAATAAAAGCACCTGCCGACTGTCCTTGGTTTCGGTAAGCCCGCCGAGGCCTTGCGCATGATCGACGGCGCGCCCCTGGTCGGTCAGGAAGCGCTCTGCAGCGAGATACGGATTGCTGCGCACTTCCGGTGCCGGTCCATGCTCGATCGTTTCTTCGTAGGGGGTTGCCCTGCTGATTGCAAAAAACAGCATCAGGCCAAGCAGCAGCGCGCCCGCTATTAGCAGCAAAAGACGACGCGGCCTAGTCATGCGAGGCCTCACTGCCAAACACAGTGAGCCAGCGCTGGCAAAGCTCGTCTCGAGTCGCATCGGGAGGCAGTTGATTCCCGTAGGCCAGGCCAAGCCAGTGGCGGGTCAAGGCCTCGGCGTAGTCGAGCAGCTGTGGCTGAGCCTCGTGTCGCAGCAGTTCGAGTATTTCACCCTCGGTATGTGAGCTTTTTAATGGCAGTTGCCGCTCGTGCAATAGGCGGCTGAGAAAAGCCCGGTAGAGCAGGCCGAGCGCTTCGCGTGGATGATCGTGCCAAAGCCGCTGCACCTCGGCGATCACGTCCGGCGGAAGACTTTCGGGTTGCACGTCCAGTCCGAACAGTGCGGAGGGCGCAGGTTGCCTTTGCCTGAATCG
Source organism: Pseudomonas sp. 10B238 (assembly GCF_000970615.1). Classification (NCBI taxonomy): domain Bacteria; kingdom Pseudomonadati; phylum Pseudomonadota; class Gammaproteobacteria; order Pseudomonadales; family Pseudomonadaceae; genus Pseudomonas; species Pseudomonas sp. 10B238. The sequence continues at coordinate 163,499 of NZ_KQ033932.1, read as the reverse complement.
CAACGTCTGACGCGGGTTCACGTACAGCTTGATCCAGTCCCGATAGCGCCATAGCAGCCACCCGGTCAGGCCGAACAATGCGGCCCAGAGGAATACTTCGATCACGCTTGCCAGGCGGTCGGGGCGCTGTGCCGCCAGCTCGCTACGTAGCAGCCGTTCAAGCAGGCGCGCGAACCAGCCCGGCTCGCCATCTGTCTCATCAGTGAAGCGCCAGCGGGTAACGGTCTCGCGGTTTCGGAAAGGTGGCTGGTCGAGTAACTCACTGATCCGCTCACTGGCTGCCCTGCTGGTCAAGGGCTGCTTGAGCAGGCGATCACTTTGTGGGCCGGAGGCCTCTTTCGTCTGAACTGTTTCGTCTGCATCAGGCGCAGCCAGTGCCGCGTTGGGCACCGGCAGCAACCACAGCCCCATCCCCACTAGCAGTACCGACATCACCGTCTTCACGCGAGCCTGCAGGCGGCGAAACGTCAGTTCGACATCCCAGGCCTCAAGCGTGGTTCGGCGGTTCAGATACAGGCTGAAACCGCTGGCGACATAGATCGGCTCCCAGACCGCCAGCACAAGCGCATACATCAAGTTGGACAAGTGTTCGAACCATAGCCAGTCGCCGCTCATGCCGAGCAGGTCCTGCCAGTTCCAGTCGGCCAGCATTTGCTGTGGGATGAGCATGTACATCAGCGCGAGGGCACCTAGCCACAACCCCATCTCCAGGTGCATGCCGACCAGGGTCAACCAGGATGCGGCCCGGCTGTCTCGTTGCCCCAGCACAGCGAGGCGCTGCTGGCGGGCCGAGCCACTCAGTTGCTCGAGCTGGAGCACTGGAAGATCGAAACTTCGAGTCACGCTGAAACGGCGCCAGGTCACGCTGGCAAACCACTGGGAGCGCAGCAGTTGCGGCAGCGCCCTGAGGCATTGGCGCAGGGTCGGTGTGTCGCCGAACAGCGCCCTCGACAGGATGAACAGTGGTAGTCGTTCATAGAGCGGCTTGAGCCACCAGAACAGCAACAAAGCAAGCGTCGGGTATTGCCAGAACAACAGGCTGAACAGGGCGAATATCGGCAGTGTCACCAGCGCCCAGCTGAGCATCAGCAGTGCGACATGACGGCGTGCCAGGAGAACGCCGAGATCCAGCGCCTCCCAGGCGGTGCGAGGACGAATCGCCATGCTGGCATCATTCAGCTGCATGGAACCGCCGTCCGCTTTGTGTCAGATAGGCGCCGACCAGCAGCCACAATAGCGCGCCCACGGCGTATTTGACCGGGGCTGAGGGATAAGTCATCGAAGACCAGTACGCCTCGATAAAGGCAGCAATCAACAGGAATAATATGGCTCCCGTGATCAATCGGACTGCCGTAGCGGCCGCCAGGCGCAATGCCTCGCTGCGTGTGTGGCGACCAGGTGCAACGAGGGCTGCACCCAACTTCAACCCCGCCGCACCCGCCAAAGTGATCGCTGTCAGTTCGAAAGCCCCATGGCCGATGACAAATGACCAGAACGGCTGGTCGTAGCCGATTTCGGTCAAATGGCCGGCAATCGCGCCGATGATCAATCCGTTGAATAGCAGATAGAACAGGCTGCCAATGCCGAACAGCAGGCCACCGGCAAAGGTCTGGAACGCAATGCCAATGTTGTGCATCACGTAATAGCCGAACATCACCCAGTCGTCAGCTGACCCACGCTCGCCGAAGCGACCGAGACGGCTGGCGTCGGGGTCGTACATGGCTTCCATTTCAGCGACCTGCTCGGGGCTGATCAGGCTATAGACCAGTTCCGGAAATGCCAGCACCAACCCGGCCATGCCCAGCAGGCTGCCGTAGAAAATCAGACTCGCGGCTGCCAGATAGCGCCACTCTGCGCGAACCAGCCTGCCGAAACCGCCCAGAAAGAAGCCGAGCAGGCGACCACCTAGCGGGCTACGGTGGCGATACAGTTGATGGTGTCCGCGTTGAACCAGCAGCTGCAGGCGCTCAACGAAGCGCATGCTGTAGCCGCGCGCCTGCGCCAATGCCAGCTGCTGGCAGAGCCTCCGATAGGCCGCTGGAAAGTCAGCGATCAAGCTTGGTTGGTTGCCTTTGCCTCGCTCCAATGCTGCGAGGGTTTCATCGAACGTTTGCCATTCGGCCTGGTGCCGGGTTTCGAACTGGCTCTGCTTCATGCCGGCCCCACCAGACTGCGAGCAATGCTGTGAATTCGAGTCTCTGCCTGCGCTGGCGCAACCTGCAGCGCTTCGGCCAGGATTGAGGCCAGTTCCAGGCGCCTTTCCGCAGACAGCGTCGAATGGCGCTCGGCAAAGGCGATCAGGGCGTGCTGCTCAGCCAGCGTAAGGGGCAACGGCGACGCGACTGCTTCAGCCGCGGGTAGTGCGGGCGCGCTGATGTTGCGCTCGCCGTACACGACCACCGTTCCTGCGGCGAGGTCGCCCAATCGTTTGAACGATGGATGCCAGAGGCAGCAGAGCGACCCGAGAAAGTAGCCGAAAGGCAGCATGTCGACGAAACGCAATAGGTTGCGGGTCAGGGAAGAGGCCCAGCCGACCGGCGTGCCGTCGTCATGGATGACGCGCAGCCCTAGCCATTGCTTGCCCGGTGTGCGCCCCTGATTCAACACTTCGAAGAGCACCATGTACCACCATTGCACCAGAAACAGCAGCAGCGCACCGACACCCATGCCAAATTTGCCCAACGAAGCGAATGCAAAGCCCAGAATCGCGAGTATCGCGCCTCTTATCAGCAGGTCCAGTGCAAACGCCAGCGCGCGAGGGACCAGGCCTGCTGGATGGAGCAGCAAATCTATACCTTCCGGCGTTTCGACGCGGAGCGTGTTATCCAGCAATGCAGTAGTGGCTGAAAGGGCGGATGTCACGGCGTAGGCTCGCTAGTGGGGGACTGGATGCTATGCGCACATCGCGCATCGAGCAACGGCCCGCGATGCCGCGCCCGGCGAATGAAACCATCGAATAGCATCTACGGCCATAACCGGTTTGGCAGTTCCGATTGATATGCGGGCAGATTGCTCAGGTCTGTGTCGAAACTCCACTCGAACCAGAGCCCCGACCATTCGTTGAGGGCGGTCTGGCGCGCTAGACTGGGCGCGACAATCGAGAAGGAAGCTCCCTTGACCTCCAGCATCTTCTGGTACGACTTCGAAACAACCGGTATCTCCCCTCGCTGCGATCGGCCTGTGCAAGTGGCCGGTATTCGCACCAACGAGGCGTTGGAAGAGATTGGCGAGCCGCTGAACATTTACTGTCGTTTGGGTGACGACATTCTCCCGCATCCAGCCGCGTGCCTGGTCACGGGCATAACGCCCGCCACGCTAGCGGAAAAAGGCCTGTGCGAGGCGGAGTTCGTGGCCCGGCTGCACCATGAACTGGCTGTGCCGGGTACCTGTGGCGCGGGATACAACAGCCTTCGTTTTGATGATGAAGTGCTGCGCTACAGCCTATATCGCAACTTTTTCGACCCCTATGCCCGCGAATGGCAGGGCGGTAATAGCCGCTGGGACATCATTGACCTAGTGCGCACCGCCTACGCGTTGCGGCCGGAAGGGATTGTTTGGCCTGAAGAGGAGGGAAGGGTCACGTTAAAATTGGAGCGGCTCAGTGCAGCCAACGGTCTTGAACATTTGAATGCACACGATGCATTGTCCGATGTGCGGGCGACGATTGCCTTGGCTCGGCTGCTCCGTGAGCGTCAACCGCGGCTTTACGACTATCTCTACAAGCTACGTCGTAAACATGCAGTGATCGAGCAAGTCCAGCTGCTCAAACCAATGGTGCACATATCGGGTCGGTTTTCCGCGGCGCGTCATTTTCTATCGGTGGTACTACCGCTGGCCTGGCATCCTCGCAACCGTAACGCGTTGATTGTCTGCGACCTGAACGCCGAATGTGCGCCCCTTTGGGAGGAGCAGGCCGAGGCTATTCGCGAGCGGCTTTATACTCGTCGGGAGGACTTGGGCGAGAAACTTCCGATCCCCTTGAAACTCGTTCACATGAACCGTTGCCCAGTGCTGGCGCCAATGAGCGTGCTGCGCCACTCAGATATCGAGCGGCTAGGACTGGATATCCAATGTTATGAGGCGAGAGCTGCCGAATTACGCGGGCGGGAACCCGAATGGCGCTGGAAGCTTGCCGACATCTATCAGGAGGATGCGTTTGTGGCGTCGTCGGATCCGGAGCAGCAGTTATATGACGGATTCTTCAGTGAGCGTGACCGGCGTTTGTGCGAGCAAGTACGAAACGCTCCGCCGATTGCGAGTGACGGCGCGCCGCCGTTTGATGATCCGCGCTTGCCAGAGCTGCATTTTCGCTACCGCGCACGTAACTTTCCCGAGTGTCTATCGCCGGCCGAAGCCCAGCAATGGCAAGCCTTTTGTAGGCAGCGCCTGATGGTGCCCGAATTTGGCGCACCGAATACCTTGGAACACTTTGAGCAAGCGTTGCTGGCTTTATTGCCGTCGGCAACAGCCGAACAAGCACGTCTACTGCAGCAATGGTCGCTCCATGCTCGCAGCTTGCGTGAACGTTACATGCTCTGAAGATGCTTGGTCAGAGAACAAAAAAGCCATCTGAGCAAGGCTGCGTCAGATGGCTTTTAGGGGTGTGGCGTAAAACTTAGCCCAACAGAGTGGCCCAGCTTTCAACCTCGTCGGAGCCCCATTGTGCTTTCCACTCTTTCAACGTTTTGTGATTGCCACCTTTGGTTTCAATCACTTCACCGTTGTGCGGATTCTTGTACTGCTTGACGCGGCGGGCGCGCTTGGTTGTGGCAGGCGCCTTGGATGCACGCTGCGGCTTGTTGCTGCGGGCATCCGGATCGAGTAGAGCGATAATGTCGCGAAGCGACTTTTGATATTCGCCCATCAGCTCGCGCAGTTTGCCTTCAAACTCAAGTTCCTTTTTCAGCTTGTCATCTTCTGACAGGGACTTCAGGCGTTCCTGTAGTTCCTTGATAGCTTCTTCAGTAGCGCGGTATTCATTGATCAGCGACATGTCACTTCCTTGGTATAGGTTTGAACGCAAGTGACAGCAATCATAGACAGCTGCCGCGGACAAGTAAATGTTGGCCTGGGTAAAGTTTTGCTTACTTTGTTTCATCGCGGTGCAGGGCGATTCGAAGTGCCTAGTTAAACCCGGCATCGGTGAAGTACTGCACATAATCGAAGGTCGCGACGGATCCCGTCACGCTTAATATGCCGTCTCGATATTTGATAAAAATCGGCTCCCTATCTTTTGGTGGTGTTGTGTTTCCCTTGCCCACTGGGGGCCAACGGCAACTTGGCCCTCCGATTATTACGGTTTTAATCGCAGTGTTTCTTTTCGCTCTACAGGAACGACTCGATCCGCGCGCGGGCGGCAGTCCGTGCCATGCTTTGGTCCGGCTGAATAATATGGTGGTGGTTTTCTTCGCTGCGCTAGAATGCCCGGTCTTTATGGGTAAGCCGGAGTTAACTTAAAAATGCGCACATTCAGGCTGGTTATCGCCTGTCCCGACGGCGTCGGCATTGTGGCCAAGGTCGGTAATTTCCTGGCGACCTACAATGGCTGGATCACCGAAGCCAATCACCATTCCGATCATCAGAGTGGTTGGTTCTTCATGCGGCACGAGATTCGGGCCGACTCGCTGCCGTTCGATCTTGATGGGTTTCGCCAAGCCTTTGCACCAATCGCGCGCGAGTTTTCCATGGAATGGCGCATTACCGACTCAGCTCAGCGCAAGCGGGTAGTGCTGATGGCCAGCCGCGAGTCGCACTGCCTCGCTGATTTGCTGCATCGTTGGCACAGTGGGGAACTGGATTGCGACATTCCTTGTGTGATCTCCAATCATGACGACCTGCGCAGCATGGTCGAGTGGCATGGCATTCCGTATTTCCATGTGCCTGTCCAGCCGGGGCGCAAGGACGAGGCTTTTGCCGAGGTGTCGCGCCTGGTTCGCGAGCAACGCGCCGACGCCATTGTACTGGCGCGCTACATGCAGATTCTGCCGGCCGAGCTCTGCGAGGAATATGGGCAGCGGGTGATCAATATCCATCACAGCTTTCTGCCATCGTTCGTCGGGGCAAAGCCTTACCACCAGGCCTCGTTGCGGGGTGTCAAGCTTATCGGTGCGACTTGCCATTACGTGACCGAAGAGCTCGATGCCGGACCGATCATCGAGCAGGACGTGGTGCGCGTCAGCCATCGTGACAGCATCGAGGACATGGTTCGGCTGGGTAAGGACGTGGAAAAGATGGTGCTGTCGCGTGGTTTGCGCTATCACCTGGAAGACCGAGTACTGGTGCATAGCAACAAGACGCTGGTATTCAACTGATCCATCACGACTGGCGCCGGAGGCGAGATGAGCAACCCACTGGACAAGGCTGGCGCGAAGGCGCCACCGATTATCGGTAGTGGTTGTACCCAGCGCTACGACCCTGACCAGATGGGCCCTGAGCTGGGGACTGACTTTCCGGATGCCGAAACACTCTGGAAGCGTTATCTGAATGCGCTCGATGGCGCAGCCGGTGACACTCCGATTGACGATGCTGAACCCAGCAGCTCGATGCTGGCGGGCTAGCGAGGGCTGCAGGCCAATCCACTGCTTGTGAGGCTGCGATGAAACAGACAGGCCGCCTGGTATTAGGTGCTGACGCGACGGGCGAACCCAGTGTCCACCCGTTGCATCTGGCCAATCGTCACGGTCTTGTCGCCGGTGCGACGGGTACTGGCAAAACGGTGACCTTGCAGCGCCTCGCGGAACAGTTCAGCGAGGCTGGCGTCGCTGTTTTCGCGGCGGATATCAAAGGCGACTTGTGTGGCCTGGGTGCCGCTGGCAATCCGCAAGGAAAGATCGCCGAGCGGATCGCCAGCATGCCCTGGCTCGACCATCGACCCCAAGCGTACCCGGTGGTCTTGTGGGACGTGCACGGCGTGAGTGGCCATCCACTGCGGACGACGCTTACCGAGATGGGACCGTTGTTGCTAGGCAATCTGCTGGAGCTGAGCGATAGCCAGCAAGCGGCGCTCTATGCGGCATTCAAGGTGGCCGATCGCGAAGCGCTGCTGTTGCTCGATCTGAAAGATCTCAAGTCGTTGCTTGCTCATTTGAAACTGCATCCTGAAGTGCTCGGGGACGATGCAGCCTTGTTTACGAGCGCATCGTCTCAGGCGCTGTTGCGGCGGCTGGCGACACTGGAGCAGCAGGGAGCCGAAGCGCTCTTCGGTGAGCCGGCGCTGGCGCTTGAGGACATCTTGCAGCCAGCGCACGACGGGCGCGGACGGATCCATCTGTTAGACGCCAGCCAGCTCGTGCATCAGGCGCCCAAAGTCTATGCGACGTTCCTGCTGTGGCTACTGGCTGAGCTGTTTGAACAGCTTCCCGAGCGCGGCGATGCCGGTCGACCTCTGCTCGCGCTGTTCTTCGATGAAGCGCACCTCCTTTTCAACGACACTCCGAAAGCCTTGCAGGACAGGTTGCTGCAAGTGGTCAGGCTGATTCGCTCGAAGGGTGTGGGCGTGTATTTCGTCACCCAGTCCCCCACGGACCTGCCGGACGATGTGCTGGCTCAGTTGGGCCTGCGCGTGCAGCATGGGCTCAGGGCCTATACGGTCAAGGAACAGAGAGCCCTGCGGGCGGTAGCAGAAAGTTTTCGCACCAATCCGGCATTTTCGTCTCTGGACACCTTGGCCGGGCTGGGGATCGGCGAAGCGCTGGTCGGCGGTCTCGAGGACAGAGGCACGCCGTCGATGGCTCAACGTGTTGCAGTCGCGCCTCCTCAATCGCGGATCGGGCCGCTAACTGAGCGCGAGCGACACGACCTGATCGCCAGTTCACCCCTTCGAGGCCGTTACGACAGGCCGGTCGATCGCGAATCTGCTTATGAGATATTGCTCGAACGGGCGAAGCAGGCTTCCGACAACCAAACGCCAGTGAAGGCCGCTACGTCAAGAAACGAGGTCACCGATGCGCTAGGTGACGCTGCCGGGCGGGTATTCAAGAGCGCAATGCGCCAGGCTGCGACGCAGCTGGGCCGGCAGTTGGCACGGGGGCTTCTGGGCTCTTTGTTGGGCGGTAAGCGGTGATCAGATGCGATCAGTTGCGATGGCTAAGCTGTTGCTGACGGCAGGGCATGCGGTGCATATTTTTACAACGCTGCGGGTTACTTGGCTTCAGCGGCTTGCTCTGACAACTCTTTTTCGATTTTCTGCAACTCCGCCTTGAATACCTGATCGTGAACGGTCGGCTTTTTACGCCATGGCTTCCGCTCGGGATCGGGCTGCGCGGCATAGGTCGTTATTTCCCCGCCATACACAGCCTGGAAACGGTTGGCTTGCTTCTCCAGTTCGGCGCGTAGTTCTTCTTTTGTCACGTCTTGTTTTGCCTCTTTGTTATAGGTCTATTTGCAGCGCGGCGCGCTAAGGGGTGCGAGCTATAGGCTCGAATGAGGCCCGGCTCGGGTTGGGTGTGTGTGCGGTAGGGGAAACATTACTGCAAGCGGGCTAGGCTAAACAAGCGTGCCCGTAAAACTATCCGGTAGTAATGCAGTATTGAGTCATATCATGAAGCATGCCCGCGCAAGTTATCGCTAAAAGCGGGCTAGCGGTTTGAGCTGTAAGAACAAGTTTTTGCGGTCGGGGTAGTATTTCGAGGAGCCAGCGAGTTCAGCAATGAGTATCCGCGGCAGAAGCTTACAAAAAAACCGCGCCTCATTGGGCGCGGTTTTTTTGCCACATCTAGTTAGCGAGCCGACTGGCTGGCCACATCATTCGGCGCACGGCCATATACGTCGTCCAGACGCTCGATATCATCCTCGCCCAGATAGCTGCCCGACTGGACCTCGATAATTTCCAGCGGGATTTTGCCAGGGTTGGCCAGGCGGTGGATGGACGTCACCGGGATATAGGTGGACTGGTTCTCGGTTAGCAGGAACGTCTTGTCGTTGCAGGTTACCTGGGCGGTGCCGGAGACGACGATCCAATGCTCGGCGCGATGGTGGTGCATCTGCAACGACAGCTGCGCACCTGGATTGACGCAGATCCGCTTGACCTGGAAGCGACCACCCATATCGACCGAGTCGTACCAGCCCCACGGGCGGTAGACGGCGCAGTGGTTCTGCGTTTCGGAACGGTTCATGGCGTCGAGCTTGTTCACCAGCTTCTTGACGTCCTGGACCTTGTCCTTGTGAGCGATCATGGTCGCGTCTTTGGTCTCGACCACAACGATGTTATCCAGGCCGACTACGGTTACCAGCTTGCCGTTACCGTGAACCAGGCAGTTGCGGCTGTCTTCGACAATCACGTCGCCTCTGGTCACGTTACCGTTTTCGTCTTTTTCCAATACATCCCAAAGCGATGACCAGGAGCCAACATCGCTCCAGCCCGCAGACATGGGCACGACGCATGCCAGTTCGGTTTTTTCCATTACCGCATAGTCAATGGAGTTGTCCGGGCAGCAGGCAAAGGTGGCTGGATCGATCAGCAGCTCTTCGCCGTTCTTGATGCTGCGCTCCAGTGCAACCCAGCAGGTGTCATAGATATCCGGATCGTGCTTCTTCAGCTCGTCCAGGAAAACGCTGGCACGGAACAGGAACATGCCACTGTTCCAGTAGTAGTCACCGGAATCGACGTATTCCTGAGCGCGCACTTCATCCGGCTTTTCAACGAACTGTGTGACGCGGTTGACGCCTTCTGGCAGCCCGTTACGTGCCTTATGATCGCATTTGATGTAGCCGTAGCCGGTTTCCGGGCTGGTGGCAGGGATACCGAACAGGACCATGCCACCATTTTCGGCTGCATTGGTCGCCAGGGCGAGGGAGCGCTGGAAGGCTTTATGGTCTTCGATGACGTGATCGGCCGGCAGCACCAGAAGCAACTCGTCGCGGTCATCGGCAAGCAACTTCATCGCTGCAATGGCTATTGCCGGAGCAGTGTTGCGGCCGAACGGTTCAAGCATGAGGCCCTGAGTTTGAAGCTTGCGTGCCGCCAATTGTTCTTTGACGATGAACCGGTGTTCCTTGTTACAGACCAGCAGGGGCGCTTGCATGCCTTCGAAGGCCAGGCGCTCGATCGTCTGTTGAAACAGTGTCTGCTCCGCCGTAAGGGCGAGGAACTGTTTGGGGAATGCCTTCCGCGAAAGAGGCCAGAGTCGAGAACCGCTGCCGCCTGAGAGGATGACCGGAATCATGTTGTTTCTCCTGAATCGTTGAGAAGGGGAAGTTCTTCTTGTCCATGTGGGCGGCCAGAGGTCTGTGCTCGCCATACGCTTCTTGGTCGGGCCTTCAGGTGCCGCGTGCCGTCAAGTTCAGTTGTCCTACAGGACCACTGTTTTCGGGGCGAACTGCGTGCTCCGAGCCTGAATGTGGGAGGTGCTGCCTGGTAGTTGATGGGCGCCGCACTTGATATTGCGGAGCTGATAGCGGTTCCGGGGTCGACGCCAGCGAGCGTCTGAACAATCTTGAGCAGGCAGGTGGGCATGCCGTTCGGCTGCGCTCTATCTGCCCGAGGCTGATGCGCCTGATAGTCGTTGATAAGTAACGACACAGCGCTGATCCGGCCAGTCTGTTCTCTCTTGAACACGCCCGGCGACCTCACGGGTCTGCCTTGGCTGACACGCTGAAAACCTTGTTTTGAATTCCACTGCACGTTCATGTGCGACGTCCCTTTCCGCCTGGAAATGCCGGTACGCGCTTATGATTGCAGGTGCCTTCGGATAGTTCCCCGCTGGCGTGCCGTCGATCGGGGAGTTTTTGACGGGGGCAGAGAATGCGCCAGGCTGCTGGCGCTGTACGCTGTGATTGGCGGGCGGGTTCAGCTCTGGTGTGCAGGGTAGATCGCGTCTGGAGGCGTGATGGCTGGGCTCCCCCCGCCAGGAAAGCGAAGGGGGGCACGGCCCGGCGGAGGGAGTCAGGCTTGAGCGTCTCGCAGAAATACCAGGTGATCAGGCGATGAACTGTCAGGGCAATAGCGATAGCCGTCGTAGTCAAAGCTAGTCAGCTGTTCGGGTTTTTTGATGCGTTCCTTGATCACATAGCGGCTCATCAAACCTCGGGCTTTCTTAGCGTAGAAGCTGATGATCTTGTATTGGCCGTTCTTCATATCCTTGAAGTCGACATCGATCACCCGCGCATTCAGTGCCTTGCGTTTCACGGCGCCGAAGTACTCGTTGGAAGCCAGGTTGAGCAAGACGTCGTCACCCTGTGCGGCCAGTGCTTCGTTGAGCCATTCGCTTATCCCTTCGCCCCAGAAGGCGTACAGATCCTTGCCGCGTGGGTTAGCCAGCTTCGTGCCCATCTCCAGACGATAGGGCTGCATCAGATCCAACGGTCGCAGGACGCCGTAGAGCCCGGACAACATGCGGAGGTGGCGCTGAGCGAAATCGAGATCCTCTTCAGTGAAGTCGTTGGCGTTCAGGCCGGTGTAGACATCGCCCTTGAACGCGAGGAGCGCCTGCTTGGCATTGTTCGGTGTGAAGGCCGCGTCCCAACTGCCATAGCGCGCCACATTCAGCGCTGCGAGCTTGTCGGAGAGGTGCATCAGTTCGCCAATTTGCTGGGGCGACATGTCGCGCAACTGGCTGATCAGCGCCTGCGCGTGGTCCAGGTGTTCGGGCTGGGTGAAGCGTTGGGTCGTCGGTGGGGTGTCGTAGTCCAGAGTCTTGGCTGGGGAAATCACCATCAGCATGCAACGGTCTCCTTTAATGTCCGCGGATTCTAGGCGGTATAGCCGTTGTCGCTCCAGCTATGGCCTCGATTAGTTGTTGACCTTGACTCGGGGCGAGGGGGCACGCTCTTCTGTGATCTGACGAAGGAGGACACATGACCGACTGCAACCACTCGCACTGGCAGCCCTCGCACGATTACCGTCCTCTTGAGACGGGCGCAGAAAAACAGACCTGGGCTGTTGTGCTGCTGACAGGCTTGGCCATGGTCGCCGAAATCGTCGCTGGCTATTGGTTCAACTCGATGGCTTTGCTGGCGGACGGCTGGCATATGGCATCGCACATGGTGGCGATCGGCATGTCGGCGATCGCCTACTTACTCGCTCGACGCTATGCGTACGACCGGCGTTTTGCCTTCGGAACCTGGAAGATCGAAGTGTTGGCGGGCTTTGCCAGCGCTGTATTGCTGGTAATGGTGGCCCTGCTGATGATTGGCGAGTCGCTGATGCGCTTCTGGTCACCGGCCCGGATCGGTTTTGACGAGGCGCTATGGGTTGCGGTGATCGGTTTGCTGGTGAATATGCTGTCCGCCTGGCTGCTACGCGACCAGCCCCACCATCATGGCCACGATCACGATCACGATCACGATCATTCAAGCGCGCCAGGAAAGGACTTGAACCGTCATGCGGCTTTCATCCATGTGTTGACTGATGGCCTGACCTCAGTCGCTGCGATTGTGGCCTTGCTGGGCGGCAAATACTTCGGTTGGGGTTGGCTAGATCCGCTGATGGGCATCATCGGTGCGATCGTGATCCTGATCTGGGCCAAAGGCTTGTTGCGTGAAACGACAAAGGCGCTGCTGGATCGAGAAATGGACGATCCACTGGTGCGGCGGGTGCGGGAACGGTTGGAGCAACTGCCGGATACCGACGTGACCGATCTGCATCTGTGGCGAGTCGGGCGTGCGCAATACAGTTGCATCGTCAGTATTGTTACTCATCAGCCGTATTCGGCCGATCGCTACAAGGCTCAGCTGGCTGAGTTTCCAGAACTGGTACATGTGACGGCGGAGGTGAGCAGGTGCGGCGAAAACGCGCAGGCTGATTAGCGAGACTAATCCTGGTTCCGGGCTGCGCCAAGCGCTATTCGTCGTTCCGATAAAAAAACGTCATCAGCTTGAAAAAGACTTTTTCCTGTCATCTTTTTTGCGGTATTACCTGATGCAAGACCGCCGAAACCTGCACTCACAGGTGGCGGCCTCTGGGTGGCCCCAAGCCCCTGCCACCCAAGTCCGCTCACCTTGCGCACGGTGGTTCTTTCTGCGGCGGAGCGCTTTGGCCCTCCGTCGATCCGGCTCCGAAAAGGTGATCGCGTATGGATGACTACGGCAGACCCCGCGCAACTCAGCCCACCCTTTACGTTCTTGATACCAACGTTCTGATTCACGACCCCAACGCGCTGTTGAACTTCCAGGAGCATCAGGTCGCCATCCCGATGACCGTGCTCGAAGAGCTGGACCAGCTCAAGACCGGCAAGCACAGCGTGGCTGCAGAGTGTCGACAGGTGATCCGCCTGATCGACAAGGTGCTGGGTGACGCTACCCCCGAAGAGGTCGAACTTGGCGTCCCCATTCAGCGTGAAAAAAGCGGCCCTTGCGGCAGCCTGTCGATCCTGATGAGCAAAGTCGCCGATTCAAACGGGCTGCCAGAGGACCTCAACGACAACAAGATCATCAATCAGGTCGTCGATCTGCAGCGACGCAGCGCGGACGTTCCGGTGGTGTTGGTCACCAACGACATCAATATGCGGCTCAAGGCGCGTGCCTGCGGCGTCGCCTCGGAGGATTACCACACTGACAAACTGGTCGACGACGTCGGGCAACTGTCCCGCGGGTATCACAGCCTCAGCGGGTCGTTCTGGGACAGGGTCAGCAAGGTCGATACTCATCAGGGACATGGCCGCACCTGGCATCGGGTGCAGTTGATCGACAATTTGCCCGCCGTGCACGTCAACGAATTCATTCTCGATGAGCAAGGCTTCGTTGGCTGGATCAAGGGCATCAAGGCCGACGAATTGCTATTGCTCGACATGCATCAGGAGCCCTTGCTCCATCAGGAGGCCTGGGGGCTGCGCCCGCGTGATATTCATCAGGCATTGGCGCTCTTTGCACTGCTCGACCCGGATATTCATCTGGTCAATCTGTCGGGCGCTGCGGGTTCGGGCAAGACGATTCTGGCGCTGGCGGCCGCCATCGAGCAGACAGTGGTGAGCAAGCGTTACCGTCGCATCATCGCCACGCGCAGCGTGCAGGGCCTGGATGAAGACATCGGCTTTCTTCCAGGCACCGAGGCGGAAAAGATGGAGCCGTGGCTGGGCGCGATCACCGATAACCTCGAAGCGCTGCACATGGACGACGAGAGCACTCACGGCAGCGTCGACTACATCCTGCAAAAGGTGCCGTTGCAGTTCAAATCTCTCAACTACATCCGCGGGCGCAGCTTCCAGCAGAGCCTGATCCTCATTGATGAATGCCAGAACCTGACGCCGCATCAGATGAAGACCATCATCACCCGGGCCGGCAGCGGATCGAAGGTGGTCTGCCTCGGTAACCTGGCTCAGATCGATACGCCGTACCTGTCCGCGACCAGCTCGGGGCTTACCTACCTCACCGAACGATTCAAGGACTTCCCGCACGGGATGCACATCACCTTGCAGGGCGTTCCTCGTTCGGTCCTGGCCGAATACGCCGAGGCCCATATGTAGTAACACTGCTGGAGGCTGGAGTTAGCCGCTCCAAGCAATCAATGCGTAGAAGGAAGCGATGGCACGGGCTCGCTTCCAGCTTCCAGCTTCCAGCTGAGCTAAACTGCGGGACCTCACAGTCTCAGCAGGATTAGAAATGCTCACGCACCTCGATTCCCAAGGGCGGGCCAACATGGTCGACGTTACTGCCAAGGCCGTCACGGCGCGCGAGGCGGTTGCAGAAGCCAAAGTTCGCATGCTTCCCGAAACCCTGCACATGATCCAGCAAGGCGGGCATCCGAAGGGCGACGTCTTCGCGGTCGCCCGTATCGCTGGCATTCAAGCAGCAAAAAAGACTCACGAACTGATCCCCCTCTGCCATCCCTTATTGTTGACCAGCATCCGGATCGACCTGCAGCCGGAAGGCGACGATTGCGTGAGGATCGAGGCGCGCTGCAAGCTGGCAGGCCAGACCGGTGTGGAAATGGAAGCGTTGACCGCTGCGAGCGTCGCAGCGCTGACGATTTATGACATGTGCAAGGCGGTCGACAAGGGCATGGTGATCGAGGGTGTTCGGCTGTTGGAAAAACTGGGCGGCAAGAGTGGTCACTGGCAGGTGCCAGCATGATCCAGGTGCAGTTTTTTGCGCGTTATCGCGAGGCTCTGGGCCGTGATTCCGAACAGTTGGAATGGGACGCCTCCTGGCAACAGATCGACGACCTGCGCTTGCGACTGCTGGAACGCGGGGCCGAGTGGGCGGTGCTTGGTGAGCAGAATCTGATGTGCGCGCGCAATCAGGAGCTGTGCAGCCTCAACGAGCCACTCGCAGACGGCGATGAAGTAGCGTTCTTTCCCACCGTGACGGGAGGCTGACCATGGGCGTACGAGTCCAACAGAGTCCATTCGACCCTGGCGTCGAGCTCAATGCCTTGCATGCGGCCAATCTCGGTATCGGTGCGGTCACCGGTTTCGTCGGCTACGTACGTGATTTCAATGAGGGTCGCGATGTTGCCGGCATGTTCCTCGAGCATGCCCCGGGAATGACCGAGAAGGCGCTGCAGAAAATCATCGACGAGGCTGCTGGGCGCTGGCCGCTGCTCAGGTTGGAGATTCTGCACCGAGTAGGGCGCTTGGAACCGGGTGAGCCCATCGTGTTTGTCGGTGCCGCCAGCGCTCACCGCGAGGCCGCTTTTGATGGGTGTCGATTCGTCATGGATTACCTGAAGACCCGCGCGCCTTTCTGGAAAAAGGAAGACACCCCGGAGGGAACGCGCTGGGTCGAAGGTCGCTGCAGCGATCAGGCTGCAGCCGATCGCTGGCAGCAGGGGGAGGGCAGCTAGCCGAGCGCGATCTGCAATTAGCAGAGCAGCGCGTCGATAGCACGGAATGATGCCCGTTCAGCGCAGCACGACCACAGCGTTGCTCGTGAAGATCAAAGCCTGGACGCAGCGGCGAAACCGGATAAAAGAAGGCGAAGCCGTTACAGCTTCGCCTTTTTCATTTTCAGCCTTAGCGCTTGGGTGGGACAGCTGCCAGCAGCTCAGCAGGCGGCATCTCGCAACTGATCGTTCGACCCAGCAATGCCTCGATCGCCGGCAGGGCAAACGAATCGTCTTCCCCGGCAAAACTGATCGAAGTGCCGCTGGCTCCGGCCCGGCCGGTACGGCCGATGCGGTGGACGTAGTCGTCGGGGACTTCCGGCAGGGTGAAATTGATCACGTGGCTGATGCCATCGACATGAATCCCGCGGCCGGCGACATCGGTGGCAACCATCACCCGAATCTTGCCTTCGCGGAAACCTTCCAGTGCTCGGATGCGCTTGTGTTGTGGAACGTCGCCTGACATTTGAACAGCGCTGATGCCATCGCGGGTAAGGCGCTCCTCAATGCGACGCACCTCATCCTTGCGGTTGGCGAAGACCATCACGCGGGTCCAGTCATTCTGGGTAATGAGGTTGTAGAGCAACTTGTATTTGTCGCTGCCTGCCACGGCATACACGTGTTGTTCGACTGTGTCGCTGGCCACGTTGATCGCTTCGATCTCGACGATGGCCGGGTCCGTGGTCCACTGCTTGGCCAGATTCATCACGTCTTCGGTGAAAGTGGCCGAGAACAGCAACGTCTGGCGTTCGCTCTTGGGTGGCGTCTGGCGAATGATCTGGCGGACCTGAGGAATGAAGCCCATGTCCAGCATGCGATCCGCTTCGTCGAGCACCAGCACCTCAACCATATCCAGGTGCACTTCGCCGCGCTGATTGAAGTCCAGCAGGCGTCCGGGCGTTGCTACCAGGATGTCGCAATAGCGGGATTCGAGCGCCTTGAGTTGCTTGTCGAAGTCCATACCGCCGACAAAACTCATGACGTTCAAACCGGTGTATTTGGTCAGGTTCAGCGCGTCATTAGCGATTTGCACGACCAGCTCACGAGTGGGCGCGATAATCAGGGCACGTGGCTCGCCCATGTATCGGTCCGCAGGTGGTGGGGTTTGTAGCAGCTGAGTGATGGTCGAAATGAGGAACGCGGCGGTTTTGCCGGTGCCGGTCTGGGCCCGGCCGATAGCGTCGCGGCCTTTTAGAGTAAAGCCGAGAACCTGAGCCTGGATCGGCGTGCAATAAGGAAAGCCAAGGTCTTGAATGGCGTGCATAAGCTCGGGGGCGAGCTTGAAGTCATGAAACCGGGTCTTGCCCTCGGCTGGCTCGACTGCGAAATCTTCCAGCTTCCAGACTGGCGCCGGCGGGGCGGCAGGCTTGCTTGCCCGTTCACGGCGCGGCTTGGGGCTGACCTTGGGGGCATCATCCTGTTGCGTTTTGGTCTTTTCGAAGTACGCCGGGTCACTGGCGCCCTGGTGTATTGAGGTGCTGCTTTCAGCTTCGGTGGTCGCAGGCTGATTCGAGCCTTTGCCAAACATCTTCTTTAGTGCTTTGAGCACGGTCTTCTCGTCTTTGTCTTGTAAGGTTTGCTCGCCAGTGTAATGCAAGAAGCAGATACGGCGAAGACTTGCTCAGGGATGGTCGGTCGCAGCGCTGTTTCACCCGCAGACGCGATTTCGGCCCTGTTCCTTAGCTCGGTAGAGCGCGCGATCAGCCACGTTGATGAGGCTGTCCAGATCATCGTTCAATCGCATCGGAGCAACGCCAATCGAGATGGTCACACCCGGCAGTAAGCCGATGGGCGAATGGAACGAGGCGACATCTTCAAGGCTGCGACGTAGCCGTTCTGCAACGTTTCGCGCATCTACGATGGTCATCTCGGGCAGCAGCACCACGAATTCTTCGCCACCATAGCGCACCAGGCTGTCGGCTGGGCGCAGCAGTTTGCCGAGTGTGTTGACCACCAGGCAGAGCGCATGATCGCCCGCCAGATGCCCAAGTTTGTCGTTGTATTCTTTGAAGCGATCGACGTCGAGCATCAGGAGCGAGAGTGGTTGGCCGCCCAGCGCGCAACGGGCGCTCTCGCGACCGTAGATATGCTCCAGCCAGCGGCGATTGAACGAGCCGGTCAGCTTGTCGATATTGGCATTCTGTTCGCTATTGATGATCAGGCGGTCGCTCAGGCGCACGCGCTGGCAAAGCAGTTCGGCCAGGTTCTGCATCAGCTGTGGCGAGCGAGTCAGCAACTGCATCGAACGTCGATGCACGCGCAGCAGGACCGAATCCGCCAGTGCCAGTACGTAGGCCGATGGGGGCAGATCGTCCATGAAGCTGATTTCACCAGCGCAGTCGCCGGGACCGATTGAGCGAACCGGGCTGCCTTCGAGCGAATCCAGATGGACCGCTAGCTCGCCGCCAAGAACCAGATAGAGATAGTGGTTATGTACGTGCGGCGATAGCAGAATTTCGCCAGGTAAGGCCGTGCATGGCTCGAAGACTTCCTGCAACAGGCGCAGACAGGGTTCGTCCACTCGGTCTAGCAGGCGCGCCTGTCTGAGGTGCTGCATTTCTACCCGCCAGCTGGCCGGGTTCATGGCTGCACAATCCGCTCGGATGACATCCTCGTCATGACTATCGCACGCATCCCTTCAAGGCTGGCTAGGTCGGCTTCTGCTGGCCGCGATGCAACGCTACAACGGCAGGCGCATCGAGTTTTGTTCTACCCATGCCAAGCGTAGCTGTAATCACCAATCAAGACAGGCGCGCAGCGTCACATTTTTTCTTTGCAGTCGGTCAACTATCGCTGAGGACATCAATCCAGCCGAGCGGCCAGCCATTCGCCGATATCACGAATTTCCTCGAGCACCACCTCGTGGGCCATCGGGTAGTCCTTCCATTGTGCCTGCACATGGTTCTGTATTAGGCAGTCATAGGCGGCACGCCCCATTGCCGGCAGCACGACATCATCCCTCGCACCGTGTAGCGCCAGTACCGGAAGCGCGGCCTGCAATGGCGACAGCTTCAGGTCCGGATTGAAGGTCGGTGCGTAGGTGGACAGGGCGATGACGCCACCCAGAGGGCCGGGCCAGCGCAGGAAGGCTGTGTGGTAGACGACTGCACCGCCTTGGGAGAAGCCGGCCAGAAAAATGCGAGCGGGATCGATGCCACTGTCGCGCTGTGCCTCGATCAAGTCGATCACGCTTTGCGCTGACCGTTCCAGTTGCGCCTGGTCGACGGCGCGAGCGGGGCTCATCGCGAGGATGTCATACCAGCTCGGCATGGCCCAGCCACCGTTAATAGTGACCGCGCGAGTCGGTGCCTGGGGTAGCACGAAGCGTGTCGTCGTCAGCCGTTGCTGTAACGCTTCGGCGACTGGCTGGAAGTCGTAGCGGTCGGCGCCGAGGCCGTGCAACCAGATGACGCATGCGTCGGCGGTAGTTGCGGGTTCGATGATCAGCGGGTCACTCATGTTGGGCTCCGTTCGGGCGGCACGCGCCAGGTTGGTGCGGGCGCAGAGAAAAAATGCAGCAATCTGCGGCGAGGTTACCTGTACCGAGCTTGGCAATGAAGGGCACGGAAGCGCCCGGGGGGCTTTCAGAGTTCTGGTACGCCGCTTGCTTTGTCTGATTTGCCCAATGCGCCGGAAGTCACGGCACTTCTGCAAACTGCGTGTAGGGAGGAGTTGCTGATAATCAAACGGCGGCTAGACTGAGGTCAGTTTCTTCTTCGCCCCCTCGAAAGGTATCGAGCGGCAGCCTGTGATCCAGGCGGAAGACTCTGACCACAAGAATAAAAGCAAACTGGAGGTTTCGATGATAAGGGTTAAATCCACGCTGGCCGTGCTTGGTGCCGCGACACTTTTGGGCGCAAGCGGCTTGGCTCAGGCAGGGGCGACTCTGGACGCGGTGAAGAGCAAGGGTTTTGTGCAATGCGGCGTCAGCGACGGGCTACCTGGCTTTTCCTACACCGATGCCAAGGGTGAGTACAAGGGAATCGACGTGGATATCTGCCGTGCCGTTGCGGCTGCGGTGTTCGGCGATGCGAGTAAGGTCAAGTACAGCCCTCTGACCGCCAAGGAGCGCTTCACGGCGCTGCAGTCCGGTGAAGTCGACATGCTGTCGCGTAACACGACCTGGACCAGTTCGCGTGATGCTGCAATGGGGCTGAACTTCACCGGCGTGACCTACTACGACGGGCAGGGTTTTCTGGTCAACAAAGCGGTCGGTGTTTCCAGCGCCAAGGAACTCGACGGCGCGACCGTCTGCATCCAGGCGGGCACTACCACCGAACTGAACCTCTCCGACTACTTCCGCGCTAACAACCTCAAATACACCCCGATCACCTACGACACTTCCGATGAAAGCGCCAAGTCGCTAGAGTCCGGACGTTGCGACGTGCTCACTTCTGACCAGTCCCAGCTCTATGCCCAGCGCATCAAGCTGGCCAAGCCGGACGACTACATCGTATTGCCTGAGGTCATCTCCAAAGAGCCACTCGGCCCGGCCGTGCGTCAAGGCGATGAAGAATGGTTCGATATCGTTCGCTGGGCATTGTTCGGGATGATCAATGCGGAGGAGCTGGGTATCACTTCGGCCAATGTCGAAGAGAAGGCGAAGAACACCAAGAATCCTGACGTGGCTCGTCTCTTGGGCGCCGAAGGTGAATACGGCAAGGATCTGAAATTACCTAAGGATTGGGCGGTTCAGATCGTCAAGCAAGTCGGCAACTATGGCGAAGTGTTCGAGCGCAATATCGGTTCAGGTAGCGAGCTGAAGATCGAGCGCGGCCTGAACGCGCTTTGGACCAATGGAGGTCTGCAGTACGCACCCCCAGTGCGTTGACCGAGCTGGGTCGGCGCTCTGCCGACCTTGTTTCAAGGATGAGCGCTGCCGGTGCCTGTGCACCGGCAGCGCCGTATGAGGTTTCTTGATGCGAACCATTGCCAAAGCAGGAGCCGCCCGCGGCTCGTTGCTCACGGACCCGCAGGCGCGTGCCTTTCTGTTTCAAGTCATCGCCGTAATAACAGTAGTAGCGATCGGCTGGTTTCTGTTTCACAACACTCAGACCAACCTCGCCCACCGAGGCATTACGTCAGGCTTCGGTTTTCTCGATAACGCTGCCGGTTTCGGCATTTCCCAGCATCTGATCGACTACAGCGAGAGCGACTCTTATGGTCGTGTCTTCTGGGTTGGCCTGCTCAATACGCTGCTGGTCAGCATCATAGGGATCATCCTGGCCACTATTATCGGGTTCATTCTCGGGGTGGCGCGGCTTTCGCCCAATTGGCTGATACGCAAGATCGCGACTGTCTATATAGAGACGTTTCGCAACATCCCGCCATTGCTGCAAATTTTCTTCGTCTACTTCGCAGTGCTCAGCCCGCTGCCAGGACCGCGAGAAAGCCTGAGCCTTTGGGATGTGGTGTTCATCAACAACCGAGGCGTACAGATGCCCGCGCCCAGTGCTGGGGAAGGCTTCTGGTCGTTTTGGGTGGCGATGTTCGTCGCGCTGGTGGCGATCGTCATGCTCAATCGCTGGGCACGTGCTCGGCGTCATGCCACCGGCCAGACGTTTCCCATCTTTTCAGCCAGCCTGGCATTGTTTATCGCAATCCCTTCGATCTGCTCGCTGGTGATGGGGGCGCCTTTTCTTTGGGAAGTGCCCGAGCTTCAGCGTTTCAATATTCGCGGCGGCTGGGTTGTGATCCCCGAGCTGGTGTCGATTGTGCTTGCGTTATCGATCTACACCGCGGCTTTTATCGGTGAGACAGTCCGTGCAGGTATCCAGTCGGTCAGCCATGGGCAGACTGAAGCGGCCGCTTCGTTGGGCCTTCGTCCGGGACGTGTGTTGCGTCTGGTGATTATCCCCCAGGCCATGCGGGTGATCATTCCGCCACTCACCAGCCAATACCTCAACCTGGCGAAAAACTCTTCGCTAGCGGCTGCGATCGGTTATCCCGACATGGTTTCGCTGTTTGCAGGGACGGTGCTCAACCAGACCGGTCAGGCGATCGAAACCATGGCCATCACCATGAGTGTGTACCTCGCCATCAGCATCAGCATTTCGCTGCTGATGAACTGGTACAACAAGCGCATTGCGCTGATCGAGCGGTAAGGACGAGCGCATGACGATCCATACTTTCAAACCGGACCTGCCGGCGCCTTCTACCAATATTGGTGTGGTGGGCTGGATGCGGGCCAATCTGTTCTCCAGCTGGATCAATACGTTGCTGACCCTGGTCGGCCTGTATCTGATCTGGTTGATAGTGCCTCCCATCATCGAATGGGCGATCATCAAGGCCGACTGGACTGGCGAAACCCGGGCGGACTGTTCGCGTGAGGGCGCGTGCTGGGTGTTCGTGCAGACGCGTTTCAGCCAGTTCATGTACGGCTTCTA
The DNA here is from genome assembly GCF_000970615.1 of Pseudomonas sp. 10B238. NCBI lineage: Bacteria > Pseudomonadati > Pseudomonadota > Gammaproteobacteria > Pseudomonadales > Pseudomonadaceae > Pseudomonas > Pseudomonas sp. 10B238. The sequence continues at coordinate 141,356 of NZ_KQ033932.1, read as the reverse complement.
CCCACCGGAGCTGCGTTGGCGGGTGGATGCTACGGCCTGGCTCGCCATCATTGGTGCCGCGCCGCTGTTCTTGCGGCAGATGCGACACAAGGCAAGCTACGGCATCGCTTTTCTGGTGATCTATCCACTGCTTGCCTATTGGCTGTTGCATGGCGGCTTTCTGGGCCTTGAGACGGTTCCGACCAGCCGCTGGGGTGGTTTGATGCTGACCATCGTCATTGCCGCAGTCGGTATCGCCGGCGCACTGCCGCTCGGGATTCTGCTGGCGCTGGGTCGGCGTTCGGATATGCCAGCCATCCGCGTTCTGTGCATCACCTTCATCGAGTTCTGGCGCGGCGTGCCGCTGATCACCGTGCTGTTCATGTCCTCAGTGATGTTGCCGTTGTTCCTGCCCGAGGGCATGAACCTCGACAAGCTGATGCGTGCCATGGTGATGGTGGTGTTCTTCGAGGCGGCTTATATCGCCGAAGTGGTTCGTGGAGGCCTGCAGGCGATCCCCAAGGGACAGTACGAAGCGGCCGCGGCGATGGGCTTGGGTTACTGGCGCAGCATGATTCTGGTCATCCTGCCGCAAGCGCTGAAGATGGTCATACCCGGCATCGTCAATACCTTCATCGCTCTGTTCAAGGACACCAGTCTGGTGATCATCATCGGTCTGTTCGATTTCCTTAACAGCATCAAGCGCGCCACCTCGGACCCTGCCTGGCTAGGCATGTCGACTGAGGGTTACGTATTTGCGGCGCTGGTCTACTGGATTTTCTGTTTTGGCATGTCGCGCTATTCCATGCACCTGGAACGCAAGCTCGACACCGGTCATCGAAATTAGGAGTGGCAACATGAACGACACATCTCTGCAACCCGAACAGCCTGAGCAGGCCGGTGAACCGGTCATTCAAATGCAGGGTGTACACAAATGGTTCGGCCAGTTCCATGTGCTCAAGGACATCAATCTCAACGTGACCCAAGGCGAGCGCATCGTATTGTGCGGGCCCTCGGGATCGGGAAAGTCTACGACCATTCGTTGTCTCAACCGCCTTGAGGAACACCAGCAAGGGCGCATCGTGATCAATGGTGTTGAGCTGACCAACGATCTTAAGCAGATCGAAGCGATCCGCAGCGAAGTGGGCATGGTATTTCAGCACTTCAACTTGTTCCCGCACCTCACCGTGCTGCAGAACTGCACGCTGGCACCCATGTGGGTGCGCAAGATGCCGCGTCGCCAGGCCGAAGAAGTGGCCATGCACTATCTGGAACGCGTACGGATTCCGGAGCAGGCTGACAAGTTTCCGGGGCAGCTTTCCGGGGGCCAACAACAGCGCGTTGCGATTGCCCGGGCGTTGTGCATGAAGCCGAAGATCATGCTGTTCGACGAGCCCACGTCGGCGCTGGACCCGGAGATGGTCAAGGAAGTGCTGGATACCATGGTTGGCCTCGCCGAAAGCGGCATGACGATGCTCTGCGTGACCCACGAGATGGGCTTTGCACGCACCGTCGCTGACCGGGTGATCTTCATGGACAAGGGGGAGATCGTTGAGGAAGCGGAACCCGAGACCTTCTTCACTAATCCGAACAACGAGCGCACCAAGCTATTCCTCAGCCAGATCCTCCACTGATTCAGCGTTACATAGGGGGCGTGAGTCATCAGCTCGGACTGAACGCTCACGTTCCGTCACTGAGCTTAAATCGGCGGCGTCCCCTTAGCCTCGGACGTCGTCATGGGCTAGAATACGCGGCCCGACTGCTCCCCCCTCCGAGGCTGTTCCGACGATGTTGATCCTGCGCGGCGCCCCCGCTCTTTCCGCCTTCCGTCACGGTAAGCTCCTGGCCCAATTGACCGATAAGGTCCCCGCTGTCAGCGGGTTGTACGCCGAGTTTGCTCATTTCGCCGAGGTATCCGGCACGCTTGGTGCGGATGAGCAGCAAGTACTGGCCCGGCTGTTGAAGTACGGCCCAAGCGTTCCGGTTCAGGAACCTGCAGGAAGGCTGTTTCTGGTCATTCCACGCTTCGGCACCATCTCGCCATGGTCGAGTAAGGCCAGCGACATTGCGCGCAACTGCGGCCTCGAAAAGATTCAGCGCATTGAGCGCGGCATTGCCTACTACGTCGAAGGCGATTTCTCGGAGGCCGATGCTGGCTTGGTCGCAGCGGCTCTGCACGACCGGATGACCCAGCTGGTGCTCGAGCAGTTCGAGGGTGCGGCGGATCTGTTTAGCCACGCACAACCCAAACCGCTGCGCGCGATCGATGTACTGGGCGGCGGCCGTGCCGCGCTGGAACAGGCCAATGTGGAGTTGGGTCTGGCTTTGGCCGAAGACGAGATCGATTACCTTGTTACCAGTTTCAACGGCCTTGGGCGTAACCCGCACGACATCGAGCTGATGATGTTTGCGCAGGCCAACTCGGAGCATTGCCGTCACAAGATTTTCAATGCCAGCTGGGACATCGATGGTGAAAGCCAGGAGAAGTCGCTGTTCGGCATGATCAAGAACACCTTTCAGATGCACGGCGAAGGCGTGCTGTCCGCTTACAAGGACAACGCCGCGGTCATCGTGGGTAACGTGGCCGGACGTTTCTACCCGGACGCGGAAACGGGCGAGTACGCGGCAAACCAGCAGCCCGTGCACATCCTGATGAAAGTGGAAACGCACAACCATCCGACCGCAATCGCGCCGTTCCCAGGCGCGGCCACTGGCTCGGGTGGCGAGATCCGGGACGAGGGCGCTACCGGGCGCGGCGCCAAGCCCAAGGCCGGCCTCACAGGATTCACCGTCTCCAACCTCAACATTCCTGGCTTCGAGCAGCCTTGGGAAGTGCCGTACGGCAAACCCGAGCGCATCGTGACGCCGCTCGACATCATGATCGAGGGGCCGCTGGGTGGCGCAGCGTTCAACAACGAATTCGGCCGTCCGGCCCTGAACGGTTATTTTCGGACCTTCGAGCAGACAATCAGCACCCCGCGAGGCGAAGAAGTGCGGGGTTACCACAAGCCGATCATGCTGGCTGGCGGCATGGGCAACATCCGTGAAGATCATGTTCAGAAAGCCGAGATCTCGGTTGGCGGAAAACTGATCGTGCTCGGTGGCCCGGCGATGCTCATCGGTTTGGGTGGCGGCGCAGCCTCATCCATGGCGACCGGCAGCAGCTCGGCCGATCTCGACTTCGCATCGGTGCAGCGTGACAACCCTGAGATGGAGCGTCGCTGCCAGGAAGTGATCGATCGCTGCTGGCAACTCGGCGACAAGAACCCGATCAAGTTCATTCACGACGTCGGTGCCGGCGGCCTGTCCAACGCCTTCCCGGAGCTGGTCAATGACGGCGGTCGTGGCGGTCGTTTCGAACTGCGCAACGTGCCTAACGATGAGCCTGGCATGGCGCCCCATGAGATCTGGTGCAACGAATCCCAAGAGCGATATGTACTGTCAGTCGATGCAGCGGACCTGGAGCGTTTCGAGGGCATCTGCAAGCGCGAGCGCTGCCCCTTCGCCGTAGTCGGCGAAGCCACGGCTGAGCCGCACCTGACGGTAGCTGACAGCCATTTCGGCAACAATCCGGTTGATATGCCGCTCAACGTCCTGCTCGGCAAAGCGCCGCGCATGCATCGCAGCGCTGTTCGCGAGGCCGAGCTGGGGGATGACTTTTCGCCTGATCAGGTCGACCTGTCCGAGGCGATCGATCGCGTACTTCACCATCCAGCAGTCGCCAGCAAGAGCTTCCTGATCACCATCGGCGATCGCAGCATCACCGGCATGGTCGCGCGTGATCAAATGGTCGGGCCGTGGCAGGTCCCGGTGGCTGATTGCGCAGTCACGGCTACCAGCTATGACGTATACACCGGCGAAGCCATGGCCATGGGCGAGCGTACACCGCTGGCTCTGCTCGATGCGCCCGCGTCGGGCCGCATGGCCATCGGCGAAACACTGACCAACCTCGCTGCAGCACGTATCGAGAAGATTTCCAACATCAAACTTTCCGCCAACTGGATGGCCGCTGCTGGGCATCCGGGTGAGGATGCGCGCCTGTTCGACACAGTCAAGGCGGTTGGCATGGAGCTGTGTCCGGAGTTGGGCATCACCATTCCGGTCGGCAAGGACTCCATGTCGATGAAGACCCGCTGGACCGAAGAGGGCGTAGACAAGTGCGTGACCTCGCCGCTCTCGCTGGTTGTGTCCGGCTTTGCCCCGGTTGTTGATGTCCGCCAGACCCTGACGCCGCAGCTGCGTCTGGACAAGGGCGAAACTGATTTGATCCTCATCGACCTGGGTCGCGGCCAGAACCGTATGGGCGCGTCCATCCTGGCGCAGGTCTACAGCCATATGGCGCGTCAGGCGCCGGATGTCGACGATGCGGAGGATTTGCAAGCCTTCTTCGCCGTAATCCAGGGGTTGAACGCAGACGGGTTGTTGTTGGCTTACCACGACCGTTCCGACGGCGGTTTGCTGACCACTGCGCTGGAAATGGCGTTCGCCGGCCATTGCGGACTCAACCTCAATCTCGATTCCCTTGTTGAAGCGGCCGCTCACATCCCGGCAGCGTTGTTCAACGAAGAGTTGGGTGCGCTGATCCAGGTTCGCCAGGGTGATACGGAAATCGTCCTCGCACAGTTCAGCGCGGCAGGCCTTGCGGATTGCGTTTCGGTCATCGGGCAGCCGGTCAACAACAGCCATGTGGCGATCAAGTTTGAAGGCGCAGAGGTTTTCGCTGGTGATCGCCGCTTGCTTCAGCGGCAGTGGTCCGAGACGAGCTATCAGATCCAGCGTCTTCGGGACAATGTCGACTGTGCCGATCAGGAGTTCGACGCACTGCTTGAAGAAGACAACCCTGGCTTGAGCGTTACCCTAGGTTTCGACGTGAACGACAATATCGCCGCGCCGTACATCAAGCGTGGCGTGCGGCCCGAGGTGGCGATACTGCGTGAGCAGGGCGTCAATGGGCAGACTGAAATGGCGGCTGCGTTCGACCGTGCAGGTTTCGCCGCCGTCGACGTGCACATGAGCGATATCCTGTCGGGACGCATCAGTCTGGAGCGATTCAAGGGGCTGGTTGCGTGTGGCGGTTTCTCCTACGGCGACGTGTTAGGCGCTGGCGAAGGCTGGGCCAAATCGATTCTGTTCAATGGCCGCGCTCGCGAAGATTTCAGTGCGTTCTTTGAACGCAAGGACAGCTTTGCCCTTGGCGTCTGCAACGGGTGCCAGATGTTGTCGAACCTTCACGAACTGGTACCCGGCAGCGAGTCCTGGCCGCACTTCGTGCGTAACCGTTCCGAGCAGTTCGAAGCGCGTGTGGCGATGGTACAGATTCAGGATTCCCCGTCGATCTTCCTTCAGGGAATGGCCGGGTCGCGCCTGCCGATTGCCATTGCCCACGGCGAGGGTCACGCGGAATTCGAAAGCGAAGAAGCGCTGCTTGAAGCGGACTTGTCTGGGACGGTAGCGCTGCGCTACATCGACAATCATGGCAAGGTCACCGAGCGTTACCCGGCCAACCCTGGCGGCTCGCCGCGCGGCATTACGGGGCTCACCACGCGGGACGGACGCGTGACGATCATGATGCCGCATCCGGAGCGTGTATTCCGTGCCGTGACCAACTCCTGGCGTCCTGACGAGTGGCAGGAGGATGGCGGCTGGATGCGCATGTTCCGTAATGCCCGGGTCTGGGTAGACTGAGGTTGGACTAGGGTAGAGAGCCCGAAGCGTGCAAGCGTTTCGGGCTTTTTCTTGCCCGAAGACGAGCCGCCCCGCCATTGCTGAACCAAGCAACGACGCCAACGTCTGATCTTGACCTGGGGCACCCAATACGCTCTGGACCTGAACACAATCCACTCGGTGGAGCGCATGCTCCGCCAACCGTTTCTGTGCGGAGATGTTGATGTACAAGCTGTGTTTCTATGTTCCAGAAAGCCATCTGGATGCAGTCAAGAAAGCGGTTTTCGCAGCGGGCGCCGGGCGTATTGGCGCTTACGATAGTTGTTGCTGGCAGGTGCTAGGGCACGGGCAGTATCGCCCGCTGGAGGGCAGCACGCCGTTTCTAGGGCAGCATGGCCAGGTTCAATCGGTATCCGAGTGGAAGGTTGAGCTGGTGGTCGCTGATGAGCTGATCCACGATAGCGTCAAGGCGCTCAAGCACACTCATCCATATGAGACGCCTGCCTTCGAGGTGTGGCGACTATCCGATTTACAGTTCTGATTGAATGATGTCCAAAGAAAGCCGAGTCGCCATGAGTGACTCGGCTTTTTTGCTTCATGGGGTCGATCAGACGCTAACGTTGAGGCGAACCTCGATGTTCCCGCGTGTAGCGTTGGAGTACGGGCAGACCTTATGCGCGGCTTCGGCCAGCTGCTCGGCTGTGGACTGCTCCAGGCCTGGCAGGCTGACGTTCAGCTCTACTTCAAGCCCGAAACCTCCAGGAATCTGGCCTATGCCAACCTGGGCTGCGACTGACGTATCGGCGGGAAGCGGTTGCTTTAGCTGGCTCGCGGCAAACTTGAGTGCGCCAATGAAGCAAGCCGAATATCCTGCGGCGAAGAGTTGCTCTGGGTTGGTGCCATCGCCGCCTTGTCCGCCGAGCTCGCGGGGAGTGGACAGTTTCACGTCGAGCAGGCCGTCGGACGACGCAGCTCGGCCGTCGCGACCTCCGGTTGCGGTGGCAGTGGCTGTATAGAGCGCCTTGATGCTTTGCATGATTCGCTTCCTTCGAGAACGGGTAGGCTGATTAACTTATAGCGATAATATTTAGCGCGCAAGGTAAATATCCGCGTCTCTCGCTGTTATGCGGCTGGCATCAGAAGGGTAAGGCCATAGCCGTCAGTCGCGTGTTAATAATGCGCTTCGAAGGGAAACGAGTTGATCGCGAAGTGCTAGCAACGCTTCGTGTGATTGCCCGGTGCATTCGAGCATGCAGGCGGGAAACTCACGAGCCTGCTCCTTCATGGCCCATCCAGTATCCGTGAGACGCAATTCGACCACTCGCTCGTCGCGGCTGCTGCGGGTCCGGCTGATGAGGCCTTCTGCTTCCAAACGTTTGAGCAGCGGAGTCAGGGAACCCGGCTCCGTCATGAGGCGAGCACTGATCTCGCTGACCGTGAGGCCGTCGCGCTCCCAGAGAACGAGCATGGCCAGGTACTGCGGGTAGGTCAGGCCGATGCTTTGTAGCAGCGGCTTGTAGGCTTTGGTCATCTGCAGCGAGGCAGAATACAGGGCGAAACACAGCTGATGGTCCAGCTGCAATTGCTCGTCTGAAGAGGGCTTCGTCATGGGTGGTCGAGTGGCAAGGAAATGGCTTTCACGGTAACGCGCAGCCTTGCTTGCTGCCAAGCTCGGCGCTCGTTCAGGGACGAATCTCTATCAGGGTGCCGTCTTTCACCAGATTCCAGATTTCGCGCATGTCATCGTTCTTCAGGGCGATGCAGCCCTCAGTCCAGTCGAGCGTGTGGAAGTACCATTCGGGATACTCCTCATCGACCGGTGTGCCGTGCAACATGATCATGCTGCCCGGTTTCGCGCCTTCGCTGCTCGCGCGTGCCAGATCCTTCGCGTTCGGGTAGGAAATGTGCATTGCCAGGTTGTACTTGTCAGAGGCTTTGCGCCAGTCGATCCAGTAAAGGCCTTCGGGGGTACGCTGGTCACCTTCGCGTTGTTTGGGCCCGGCTTGCTTGCCGAGGGAGACGCGGTAGCTCTTCATGCTGACGCCGCGGCTGATCAAATGAAGCTTGCGCTCGGACTTGACCACCAAGACCTTGTCGATGAAAGGCTCGTCAAGGGCAGGGGCCGCGTTTGCAAAGGAAAGGGTGGCGAAACTAAAGCAGACAATCGCTAACAGCCAGCGCATTGGGGCGAATCCTGAATCCAAACTGCATCAGACCTGTCTGCGCGCCACCCGCATTGCCTCGATGGCTTCGTTGCGCACCGGGAAGGTCTGCTGCACCCGGTCGGCGAAGAAGTATTCTAGGGTACGGCCCACGGTCGGAAAAGCCAGCTCTGACCAAGGGATGTCGGCTTGTCGGAAAAGCCTGACTTCCAGACTTTCGTCTCCTGGAGAAAATCGCTCGTCGACCAGCTCTGCGCGGAAGAACATGTAGACCTGGTTGATGTGCGGCAAGTCGAACAGCGTATACAGCTGCAGATCGGTGACCCGGGCGCAGGCTTCCTCAAGTGTTTCCCGCGCTGCTGCCTGCTGAACGGTTTCGCCATTTTCCATGAAGCCTGCAGGCAGGGTCCAGTATCCGCGTCGTGGTTCGATTGCGCGTCGGCAAAGCAGTACATGTTCATCCCAGACGGGCAGGCAGCCAGCAACGATGCGTGGGTTTTGGTAGTGAATCGTATCGCAGGACGCACAGACGAATCGCAACCTGTTGTCTCCGTCGGGCACCCGCTCAATGACCGAGTCTCCGCACTGGCTGCAGAATTTCATCACGACTCCTTCGTTTGCGTATTTCGTTCGGCCCGGTTCGATCAGCGAGCTGGCTATTGCTGAGAGCCGGCCTGTTGCGAAAAGTTTGCCAGCAACGATTGGCTTGGTCGAACCTGTCCACTTTCGCTGCGCCAGGGCGGCTGGATTTTGGCTCGGCCTGTCTTGGGCGCCTCGGTGATTCATGCCATGATGCCAGTCAAAGACAGAAAGAGAAGTTCCATGCTGGACAAGATTCTCCAACGGGTGCGTGATTACTCTCCGCATCTTCTGGAGCCGGAGGGCAGGATGCCCGAGGCGGCCGTACTGATGCCCATTACCCGCAGTGGCTCGCCGGAACTGGTGCTGACGCTGCGAGCCAGTGGTCTTTCTACTCATGGTGGCGAGGTGGCGTTCCCCGGAGGGCGGCGCGACCCAGAGGATCGTGACCTGATCCACACCGCGCTGCGCGAAGCTGAAGAAGAGGTTGGGCTAGCGCCTGGAATAGTGGAAATCGTTGGGCCTCTCAGCAGCCTGGTTTCACTGCACGGTATTCATGTCACGCCTTTTGTCGGCATCGTGCCGGACTACGTCGAATATCGCGCCAATGATGCGGAGATTGCCTCCGTGTTCTCCGTGCCGCTGGATTTCTTCTGCCAGGATGCGCGTGAAGTGACCCACCGGATCGACTATCAGGGCGGTGCTTGGTACGTCCCGTCTTACCGATATGGCGAATACAAAATCTGGGGGCTGACAGCGATTATGATCGTCGAGTTGGTCAACCTGATATATGACGCCGGGATCGAAATGCGTCGGCCTCCCGCGTCCTATATCGATCTGAGTCAGAAGAGGTCATAACCGTGAAATATCGCTTGGGTGATTCCCTCGTTGAAACCCATCCGCAGAGCTGGGTAGCGCCAAATGCAACGCTGGTCGGCAAGATTCGCCTGGAGGCTGGTGCCAACGTCTGGTTTGGTGCGGTGCTGCGGGGTGACAACGAGCTGATCCATATCGGTGAAAACAGCAACGTGCAGGACGGCAGTGTCATGCATACCGACATGGGCTATCCGCTGACGCTGGGGACCGGCGTTACCGTCGGCCATAACGCCATGCTGCACGGCTGCACCGTCGGCGACTACAGCCTGGTGGGGATCAACGCCGTTATCCTCAACGGCGCGAAGATCGGCAAGTATTGCATCATCGGCGCTAATACCTTGATCGCTGAAGGCAAGGAAATTCCGGACGGTTCCTTGGTGGTTGGTTCGCCAGGCAAGGTGGTGCGTGAATTGACCGACCAGCAGAAGAAAATGCTAGAAGCGAGCGCGGCGCATTATGTACATAACGCCCAGCGCTATGCGCGTGATCTGGCGGAGCAGGACGATTGACTGCAGACGAAAAGCCGGTTGCATCACCCTGTGTAAGTGTTTGTGCATTGAACGACGACGATATCTGCACGGGCTGCCAGCGCAGTATCGACGAGATTCGTCGCTGGGGGCGGATGGATAATCCCGAGCGGCGACAGGTACTGCTGCGTTGTCACGAGCGCGCGCTCCAAAGTGGTCTGCTGTTCTAGCGCTGAAGCACAGCACCTTGCTGATCGTCTTTTTCTTTTTGTACAACGAGGAATGTCATGCCCCGAATTGGTACGCCGTTATCGGCCAGCGCTACCCGCGTGATGCTCTGTGGTTCTGGTGAGCTCGGCAAGGAGCTGGCGATCGAGCTTCAACGTCTGGGTGTGGAGGTCATCGCGGTAGACCGTTACGCCAACGCCCCAGCCATGCAGGTTGCGCACCGTCACTATGTGATCGACATGCTCGATGGTGCAGCGTTGCGGGGTGTCATCGAACAGGAAAAGCCGCACTTTATCGTTCCTGAAATCGAGGCGATCGCCACTGCGACGCTAGTGGATCTGGAGCGTGAAGGCTATACCGTTATTCCTACGGCGCGGGCCGCACAGCTCACCATGAACCGGGAAGGTATCCGCCGGCTGGCCGCTGAGGAACTCGCGCTACCAACCTCGCCATACCGTTTCGCTGATTCGCTGGAGGAGTGCCGTTCAGCGGTCTCTGCGCTCGGCTTTCCCTGTCTGATCAAGCCTGTGATGAGCTCCTCGGGCAAGGGGCAATCGGTTCTGCGCAGTGAGGCTGATCTCCGCAAGGCCTGGGAATATGCCCAGGCCGGTGGCCGAGCGGGGAAGGGGCGCGTGATCGTCGAAGGCTTCATCGATTTCGATTATGAAATTACGCTGCTGACCGTTCGGCATGCGGGCGGGACCACCTTCTGTCCTGCGGTGGGACATCGGCAGGAAAGGGGTGACTATCAGGAATCGTGGCAGCCGCAACCTATGACGGCTGCAGCGATGGTCGAGGCCGAGCGAATTGCCCTGGCGGTCACTGGCGCATTGGGCGGGCGCGGCATCTTTGGTGTCGAGCTGTTTATCAAGGGCGACCAGGTCTGGTTCTGCGAGGTTTCACCAAGACCGCATGATACGGGCCTGGTAACCCTGATATCACAGGACCTGTCCGAGTTCGCCTTGCATGCGCGAGCGATCCTTGGACTGCCAATTCCGGCGATCCGCCAGTTCGGCCCGTCTGCCTCCGCCGTGGTGCTGGTGGAGGGCGAATCCGATCAGGTGAGCTTCGGCAATCTGGCTACTGCGTTGGCCGAGCCGGATACCGCGCTGCGGTTGTTCGGCAAGCCGGGCGTCAGTGGGCAGCGGCGTATGGGTGTTGCGCTGGCTCGTGACGCATCGATAGAAGCGGCGCGTGGTAAGGCGTTGCGGGCGGCCTCGGCGATTGATGCAAAGCTTTAGTTACCCTGGCTCGCCATTGAGGCGCCGACTATTGAGTGTCGCTTTTTGATTCCTCAGGCGCCTCGATTACCCAGGCGCGCACGCTTTTCACGCGGTTGTCCGCAGCCTGCAGGATCTCGAGTCGGTACTGGTTGATCTGCAGGCATATCCCACTATCCGGGATGTGTTCGAGTGCCTCTGTAATCAACCCGTTTAGCGTCTTGGGGCCATCGCAGGGTAGCTGCCAACCCAGGGCGCGGTTGACTTCACGCAAATAGGCGGCGCCGTCGATTACCAGGGTGCCGTCGTCCTGCGGGTGTATGTCCGGGCTGCGCAGCGCGTCCTGATTGCTGAACTCGCCGACGATCTCTTCGAGAATGTCTTCCAGGGTCACGATTCCCAGCACATCACCATACTCGTCGACGACGATGCCGATCCGGCGTTTTTGCTTCTGGAAGTTGACCAATTGGGTGGAGAGGGGGGTGTTCTCCGGAATGAAGTAAGGGTCGTTGCATGCTTCCAGCAGGCTTTCTCGGGTCAGCTGATCATGGCTGAGCAGGCGCGCGATCTGACGCATGTGCACGATGCCTTCGATCTGGTTGATGTCCTTGCGAAACACGGGAAGGCGGGTATGAGGTGTTGTGCGCAATTGAGTCACGATGGTTTCGAGGTCATCTTCCAGGTCTATGCCGGCGACCTCGTTACGCGGAATCATGATGTCGTCGACGGTCACCCGTTCCAGGTCGAGGATACCGAGCAGCATGCTTTGCCGTTTCATCGGCATGTCACTTCCCGATTCATGGACCACGCTACGCAGTTCTTCCGTGGACAGGCTGTCACTACCTTTGTTGGTCAGATCAACACCGAGCAGCCTAAGTAATCCATTGCTGATCCAGTTGAGCAACGCCACCAGCGGATACAGTACCTTTTGCAGCATCAGCAGCGGGAGGCTGACGGGGTAGGCAACTGCTTCAGGTCGCAGGGCTGCGAGGGTTTTTGGTGTTATTTCCCCGAAAATCAGTAGGACTATCGTCAGGCCGATGGTTGCGATCGCAATCCCGGCCTCCCCCCACAGCTTGATGGCTAGGACGGTGGCAATGGCAGAAGCGAGGATGTTGACGAAGTTGTTGCCGACCAGGATGGTCCCGAGCAGCCTGTCTGGCCGCTCAAGCAGGGCGCTAGCTCGTTTTGCTCCGCGGTGTCCTTCCTTGGCCTGGTGGCGCAGGCGATAGCGGTTGAGACTGAGCATTCCGGTTTCAGAGCTGGAAAAGAAAGCCGAGCACAACAGCAGGAAGACCAGCATGCCGAGCAGAAACCCGGGGTGTAGATTTTCCACGTAGTGGTCCTAGATGTGCAGAATGAATTCGCGGACCAGCTTGCTGCCGAAGTAAGCCAGCATCAGCAAGCAGAAGCCTGCCAGTGTCCAGCGGATGGCCTTGTAGCCGCGCCAGCCTAGCTGATGGCGGCCCCATAGCAGCAGGCCGAAGACCACCCAGGCGACCACCGACAGCAGCGTTTTGTGTACCAGATGCTGGGCAAACAGGTTATCGAGGAAGATCCAGCCGGAAATGAGCGATGCTGACAACAGTAGCCAGCCGGCTAGCAGGAAGCCGAACAGCAGGCTTTCCATGGTCTGCAGCGGAGGGAAGTTCTTGATCAGGCCGGACGGGTGCTTGTGCTTGAGATGATGATCCTGCAGCAGCAATAGCAACGATTGAAACACGGCGATCGTGAGCATCCCGTAGGCAAGGATGGAAAACAGAATGTGCGCCAGTATCCCCGGTTGCTCGGCGATGGCGGGTGCCGTGCCGGACGGTGCAAACTGGGCGAACAGCACCGTCAGGCAGCCGAGGGGGAAGAGCAGCAGCAGCAGATTTTCGACAGGCATTCGGTAAAGCGCGAGCAGGATCAGCAGAATTACGGCCGCAGCAATCAGGCTCGAGGCGGTGAAGAAGTCCAGGTGCAGGCCGCTCGGTGACAACAACTGGATGAATAGACTCACCCCGTGTGCAACGAGCGCCAAGGCGCCCAGGATAAGAAGCAGACGCTTGTCCGGCACGGTGCGTTGCGCCAGGCGCAGGCCCTGGTATCCGGTGACGCCGGCGTAAAGGCAGGCGGCAGCTAGGCTCGGGAGCAAAGGGTGCATAGGTCTGTTAGTAGGCTCGAAAGGCGCTGAGTGTGGCATAAACACCGGGTACGCAAAAGTACACGGTTGGCTGCCGTTACTGCCGTGGTGCGGGTCAATGGGCGGACAACCGACAGGTGGCGGTGCCCCTGGTAGGTATGGATTTGTCCTGCTCGATGAAAAGCACGGGTGGCGGGGTACCGGCCTGGGGCATGCAGCTTCTATAATCGGCGCCTTAACCACACCCAGCGTGGAAAACGGCACATGTTTGAAAACCTAACCGACCGCCTCTCGCAGACGCTTCGCCATGTTACCGGCAAGGCCAAACTGACCGAGGACAATATCAAGGACACCTTGCGCGAAGTTCGCATGGCATTGCTAGAAGCCGATGTCGCGCTACCCGTGGTCAAGGAGTTCGTCGCCAGGGTCAAGGACAGGGCAGTCGGTACGGAGGTCTCCAAGAGCCTGACGCCTGGTCAGGCTTTTGTGAAGATCGTTCGCGCCGAGCTGGAAGAGCTGATGGGCGCGGCCAACGAAGACCTCGATCTTAGTGTGGTGCCGCCTGCGGTAGTGCTGATGGCTGGCCTCCAGGGTGCGGGTAAGACGACGACGGTCGGCAAGCTGGCAAGGTTCCTCAAAGAGCGCAAGAAGAAGTCGGTGCTGGTGGTTTCAGCCGACGTCTATCGCCCAGCAGCGATCAAACAGCTGGAGATGCTCGCGACGGAAGTAGGGGTGACTTTTTTTCCTTCCGATACCAGCCAGAAGCCCGTGGAAATCGCACTGGCGGCGATTCGTGAGGCCAAGCTCAAATACATCGATGTAGTGCTCGTCGATACGGCCGGCCGGCTGGCCATCGATGCTGAAATGATGGCCGAAATCCAGGCCGTTCATGCGGCGATCAAGCCGGCCGAGACATTGTTCGTGGTTGACGCCATGACGGGTCAGGACGCTGCGAACACTGCTAAGGCGTTCGGTGAGGCGCTCCCTTTGACCGGCGTGGTGCTGACCAAGGTTGACGGTGACGCACGCGGTGGCGCTGCCCTGTCGGTGCGACATATCACAGGTAAGCCGATCAAGTTTCTCGGCATGGGTGAGAAGAGTGACGCGCTCGAGCCGTTTCATCCGGACCGGATCGCCTCCCGAATCCTGGGCATGGGCGATGTGCTCAGCCTGATCGAGCAGGCTGAGCAAACGCTCGACCGGGAAAAGGCCGAGAAGCTCACCAAGAAGCTGAAGAAGGGCAAAGGTTTCGATCTGGAAGATTTCCGTGATCAGCTTCAGCAAATGAAAAACATGGGTGGTCTAGGCGGCTTGATGGATAAGCTGCCATCGATCGGCGGTGTGAATCTGTCGCAAATGGGTAATGCGCAGGGCGCGGCGGAGAAGCAGTTCAAGCAGATGGAGGCCATCATCAACTCGATGACGCCTGTTGAGCGGCGCAACCCGGACATCATCAGCGGTTCGCGCAAGCGACGCATCGCCATGGGTTCCGGCACACAAGTGCAAGATATTGGTCGTCTGATCAAGCAGCACAAGCAGATGCAGAAAATGATGAAAAAGGTCAGCGGCAAAGGCGGCATGGCGAAGATGATGCGCGGCATGGGCGGCATGTTTCCAGGCGGCGGCGGAATGCCCAAGTTCTAAAGTTTCGAGCGTTTCAGCGGGTTCTTCGTCGGGGCCTGCTGAGGCTGGACAGGCCTGCTGTCGAGGCTTGAGATTGTTTTTGAAAAAGCCATTTGCAAAAGTCCGGATAATCCTTAGAATATGCGGCCTTTCGGGCCTTGAGCCCTGCATTCAGATTTGCTGTACCGACTACAGGAACGATGTTCACATGGTAACTATTCGTCTCGCCCGTGGCGGCTCCAAGAAGCGCCCTTTCTACCACCTGACCGTGACCAACAGCCGCAACCCGCGCGATGGTCGCTTCGTTGAGCGTATCGGCTTCTTCAATCCGATCGCCTCGGGTGCGGAAGTGAAGCTCTCTGTAAACCAGGAGCGTGCTGCCTATTGGTTGAGCCAGGGCGCACAGCCGTCTGAGCGTGTTGCTCAGCTGCTGAAGGAAGCTGGCAAGGCTGCTGCCTGAAACACATGAACGCCACGTCAGCCCCGGCCGAAGACCTGATCGTTATCGGCAAAATCGTTTCGGTGCATGGCGTGCGTGGTGACGTAAAGATCTACTCCTTTACCGATCCGATTGACAATCTGCTGGACTATCGTCGCTGGACGCTGAGGCGAGGCGAAGAAGTCAAGCAAGTTGAACTGGTCAAGGGTCGCCTGCAAGGTAAGATACTGGTGGCGACGCTGAAGGGGCTGGCTGATCGTGAAGAGGCGCGTACCTACGCCGATTTCGAGATCTGCATCCCCCGCAGCGAATTGCCTTCGTTGACCGGTGAGGATTATTACTGGTTCCAGCTTCAGGGCCTGACGGTCATCAATCAGCTCGGGCAAGTGCTCGGTCGGGTTGATCATCTGCTCGAAACCGGCGCCAACGACGTGCTGGTGGTCAAGCCGTTCGACGGCAGTCTGGATGATCGTGAGCGCTTGCTGCCCTATACCGACCCCTGTGTGTTGAAGGTCGATTTGGACGCAGGCGAGATGCGTGTCGAATGGGACGCGGACTTCTGAGCAACATATCCAGCTTGCGTGTCGATGTGATTACTCTGTTCCCCGATATGTTCGCTGCTATCGGTGAATACGGCATCACTAGCCGTGCGGTGAAGCAGGGGCTATTGCAGCTGCAATGCTGGAATCCCCGGAGCTATACGGAAAATCGCCATCAGACAGTCGACGATCGCCCTTTTGGGGGTGGCCCCGGCATGGTGATGAAGATCAAGCCCTTGGAGCTCGCACTGGCCGATGCCAGGCAGGCCGCTGGGGAAAAGGCGAAGGTGATATACCTGTCGCCGCAGGGGCGTCAGCTGAAGCAGGCTGATGTTCGTGATCTCGCGAACGAGAGTGGACTTATCCTCATCGCTGGCCGCTACGAAGGCATCGATGAGCGTTTCATCGAAACGCATGTGGATGAAGAATGGTCGATTGGCGATTACGTGTTGTCCGGTGGTGAATTGCCGGCCATGGTGCTGATCGATGCAGTGACCCGTCTGCTCCCTGGGGCATTGGGTCATGCTGATTCGGCCGAGGAGGATTCGTTTACTGACGGCCTGCTCGACTGCCCGCATTACACGCGACCGGAGGTGTATGCGGATAAACGTGTTCCTGAGGTGCTGCTCAGCGGCAACCACGAACACATCCGGCGCTGGCGTTTGCAGCAGTCCCTCGGAAGGACCTGGGAACGCCGCGCTGATCTTCTGGATAGCCGCTCGCTTTCTGGGGAAGAACAAAAGCTGCTGACGGAATACATCCGTCAGCGGGACGATAGTTAAACGTATCGATGGCACGCCATGACGGCCTGTCTTAGGAGCACAGCATGACTAACAAGATTATCCAGGCGCTCGAAGCAGAGCAGATGACCAAAGAGCTGCCGCCGTTCGCCCCTGGTGACACCGTGGTTGTCCAGGTGAAGGTGAAGGAAGGCGAGCGTGAGCGTCTGCAGGCATTTGAAGGTGTCGTAATCGGCAAGCGTAACCGTGGCCTGAACAGCGCTTTCACCGTTCGCAAGATCTCCAACGGTGTTGGTGTTGAGCGTACGTTCCAGTATTACAGCCCGATGGTCGACAGCCTCAGCGTTAAGCGCCGTGGCGATGTCCGCAAAGCCAAGCTGTATTACCTCCGCGCGTTGTCCGGCAAGGCAGCCCGCATCAAGGAAAAGCTTTCCTGAGGAAAGCTTCCTTAAGAAAAAGCAGCCTACGGGCTGCTTTTTTTATGGGGATTGTCTGGCTTCTAGACTTTCGAGGTGTACGAACCGTCGTAGTCCAAAAGGTGCACGGCGTCTTGTCTTGCTCGCCGTCGGGGCTGCTCGTATGGCTGGAAACGTTGCCCTCAAGGTAAGGGAGAATGGCGAGGTTCGGGTTTGTTCACGGTTGCGTGGCTGTCCGCGCCTTCGGTCAAGGCAATCAATGTCCAGCCCGCGTCTGGTTTGATCCGTGCGTCCGGGTGAAACACATGGGTATGCCCGTGGTTGTCTATGGCGAAATACAGGATAGCGCCCGAGCCATGCAGGGCCTGGTATTCCGGCCAGCCAAAGGTTTCGGTCAGCTTGTTGCTTTTGATTGAGTCACCACGAGCCAGGCGTCCGGCCAGTTGCGAGTAGGTCAACGTGGGCGTGCCTAGTGGGCGGCCACGGTGTTCGTCACTTGGCCGATGTTTGTCGCTGCGTCGACTCTCCTGAGTACTGGCCAGATTGAACAGGCGATCGCCGCCGAAGTCATGACGAAAACGCATCGCGGCGAGGGTATTCATTTCGCCAACAGGCGACAGCGCCAGCAAATGGCCAAGACCGACTAGGTCAAGGTGGTTTTCAGCGTGCTGCGAGGCCGGATTTCCGTAATAGGTGGGTAAATTTTCCATTCTTGCCGCGTGAATGTTGTCCCAGCTGGAATCGGTCAGCATCACTCTGATGCCTTGCTCGCTCAGCGCGCATCCAAGTGCACGAGCGACAGGATTTGCGCCAATAATCAGAAAACCGCTGGGCGGCGGTTCTGCGACTTTTAGCAGCCTCGCTAAAGGGCGTGCGGTTGCGCTTTGCAGTACGACGGTGCCAATGATGATCGCGAACGTCAGTGGCACGAGCAGCAGGGCGTCCTCGTGTCCCGTTTCGTCCAGGCGAACGGCAAAGATTGCCGAGACCGCAGCCGCAACGATTCCGCGGGGTGCAATCCAGGCGAGCAGCAGCCGCTCCCGCCAGTTCAGCTGCGATCCCCAGGTGCACAGGGCGATCGCCAGTGGTCGGGCCACGAATTGCACAATTAGCAAAAGAACCAACACTGCGGGCCCTAGCTCCAGCAGTGCTGTCAGGTCGAGCATCGCTGCTAGCAGGATAAAGAGTCCCGAGATGAGCAGAATGCTCAGGTTCTCCTTGAAGTGGAGGATGTCCCGGACGTCGACATCCCGCATGTTGGCGAGCCAGATCCCCATCAGCGTGACGGCCAGTAGGCCGGATTCATGGACCAGGGTATTGGCAGTGACGAAAATGCCGAGCACTGAAGCCAGTGTCGCCAGGTTCTGCAAATATTCCGGCAGCCAGTGCCGTTTCACAAGTTGGCCGAGGGTCCATCCTCCTGCTATGCCAAGCACAGTTCCGCACAGAAGAACTCCGCCAAACGTCTGCACGCTCTGAGTCCAGGCGGCCTCGGTGCCTCGCGTAATGATGAAGCTGTAAACCACTACTGCAAGCAAAGCGCCGATTGGGTCGATGATGATGCCTTCCCAGCGCAGGATATTGGCAACCGCCGCGTTGGGTCGCACCACACGCAGCATCGGTACGATCACAGTCGGGCCCGTAACAAGCGTCAAGCTCCCTAAGAGCAACGCCAGATCCCAATCGAAGCCAAGCAGCCAATGAGCGGAGAGGGTGATCACGCCCCAAGTCGTCAGCGCGCCGATGCCAATTAGGCGGCGCACCACCGTGCCGATTCCAGGCAGCTCAGAGACGCGCAATGTCAGGCTGCCTTCGAACAGTATCAACGCGACTGCCAATGAAACCAAAGGGAAGAGCAAGGGGCCGAACAGCTGAGTCGGATCCAGCCAGCCGAGCACAGGGCCGGCGAGGATTCCACTCAGCAGGAGGAAAAGAATTGCTGGCAGTCGTAACCGCCATGCCAGCCATTGGCTGGCGAGCGAGGCAATGCCGAGCGCAGCGACGGAGATAAGGATGTCTTGTTCGGTCATGTTTACCAAGCGGTCAGGGTGGCGGCCGGGCTTCCGCTCCGGCGGGCTCGTTGTGGGATCTACTGGCTAGTCTGACATTGCTCAGGCCAATCAGGTCTGTTCGGCGTGACCAAGGCGGCTGGCCGGTATAAGCCGTCTATGGAACACTGGCCGCCTTTCTTTCCAGTGTTCCCCTGCATGTCGGCTCAATACGACCCCATTATCGATCGGTTCCTTGATGCCCTTTGGCTCGAAAAAGGGCTTTCTGACAACACCCGCGACGCTTATCGCAGTGATCTGGCGCTGTTCAACGGCTGGTTGGACGAGCGCGATGTGCGACTGGTCGATGCAGGTCGGGACGCCATCCTCGATCACCTTGGCTGGCGTCTGGCTAATGGCTACAAGGCTCGTTCTACCGCGCGGTTGTTGTCAGGGCTTCGCGGGTTTTATCGCTTCCTGCTGCGCGAAGGCGTGATCACGATCGATCCAACGCTGCGAGTCGATCTGCCGCAGTTGGGACGACCACTACCCAAGGCGTTGTCCGAGGCGGATGTGGAGGCGCTGTTGTCAGCGCCGGATGTCGGCGATCCGCTGGGGTTGCGTGACCGGGCGATGCTGGAAGTTCTTTACGCGACTGGCTTGCGCGTCACCGAACTGGTCGGCCTGGGTCTTGAGCAGATCAATCTTCGGCAGGGCGTCTTGCGCACTTTCGGTAAGGGTAACAAGGAGCGTCTGGTGCCGTTGGGCGAGGAGTCCATGCACTGGGTGGTGCGCTATCTTCGCGAGGCTCGCGACGCGCTGCTCTCCGGCAAGGCCAGCGATGTGGTCTTTCCGAGTCGGCGTGGCGACCAGATGACAAGGCAGACGTTCTGGCACCGAATCAAGCTGCATGCCCGGCAGGCAGGAATAGCTGCATCGATCTCGCCGCACACGCTGCGTCATGCATTTGCTACGCACTTGCTCAACCATGGTGCGGATCTTCGAACTGTACAAATGCTGCTCGGACACAGTGATCTATCCACTACGCAGATCTACACGCACATCGCCCGCGCGCGGCTGCAGGAACTCCACGCGCAGCATCATCCGCGTGGTTGAACGGATGGCGTTAGAAGATGCGCTGCAGGCCACAAAGCCGATGAGCGAAGGCCCGTCGTCTGCACTGGATGACAGGGGCTATGGTAATCTGCCGGCCTTCCCTCGATCGAAGTCGCCAGGAGATTTCATGCGCGTGAATCGTATCTTCGCTGCCGTAGCCCTCGGTTTCGCCAGCTCCGTTGTCCTGGCCGCTGACGCTGAACAGGCGATCCGTGAGTCGCTTAATGCCCTCCAGCCCGATATGCCCATCGAGGCAATTGCGGAAAGCCCCATGAACGGTGTTTATCAGGTTCAACTCAAGGGTGGGCGTCAGCTCTACGCGAGCGCTGACGGTCAGTTCCTGATTCAGGGCTATATGTATCAGTTCAAGGACGGCCAGGCGACGAACCTGACCGAGCAAGCCCAGAGCAGGTCTGTTGCGAAGACAATCGACGCGATCCCTACCAGTAAGATGGTGGTTTTCTCACCTGAAAAACCGAAGACCCATATCACCGTGTTTACCGACACCGACTGCGGCTACTGCCAGAAGCTGCACAGCGAAGTGCCTGAGCTGAACCGTCTTGGCGTCGAGGTTCGTTATATGGCTTTTCCGCGGCAGGGTATGGGCAGCCACGGAGCCAACACCCTGACCAGCGTATGGTGTGCGAAGGATCGGCAGGCGGCGATGAACAAGGCCAAGGCGCGTGAAGAAGTGCCAGCCGCGAGCTGCGAGAACCCGGTCGCTGAGCAGTACGAGTTAGGCCAGATGATCGGTGTTCAGGGCACTCCGGCAATCATTCTCGCGGACGGGCAGATCATCCCCGGTTATCAGCCGGCTCCGCAGCTCGCCGAACTTGCCCTAAAAGCCAAGTAGTCGCTGGGGCAGCGCCTTCGGTCACGAAGAGGCTGCCCGTTTGGGCCGCGGCTGAACTGTTCCACCCCTCGTGTTCAAAGCCAAAAGGCATATCGAGGAGGCGAAAAAATGAAGCTAGAAGGTTCCTGTCATTGCCAGGCCGTTCGTTTTTCTCTGGAATCGGCCGAGCCCTTTCCGTTCATGCGCTGTTACTGTTCGATCTGTCGCAAAACGGCCGGGGCGGGTGGTTATGCGATCAACCTGGGCGGAGATCATCGGACGCTGACGGTCGAGGGTCGCGAGAACCTCAGTATCTACCAAGCCAGGATGGTCGATGCTGAAACGGGCGCGGTGCGTATTAGCGATGGCCTGCGTCACTTCTGCAAGCTGTGCGGCAGCGCACTGTGGTTGTGGGACCCAAATTGGCCGGATCTTGTGCACCCGCATGCGTCGGCAATCGATAACGAGCTGCCAAGCCCGCCAGAGTCGACACATCTCATGCTGGCTTCAAAGGCGTCATGGGTAGAGCCCCAGTTGGGCCCTGATGATCGCTGCTTCGATGAGTATCCGGATGAATCGCTCGCTCAGTGGCACCAGCGCCTGGGGTTGCAGAGCAAGCCCAGCTAGCAGCGGGCTCCTCCTTGCCGCTGCCGATTTGACTAAAGCTCGCGCGCTTCGTAATGTGCGACTCTTTTGTTCGGCCGCTGTGCAGGGCCGTTCGTTGGCAATGGGGAGTGCAACTTGAAACCGGTGAAAGTTGGCATCTGTGGGCTGGGAACCGTCGGTGGCGGTACCTTCAATGTGCTCGAGCGCAACGCTGCGGAAATCGCGCGCCGTGCAGGGCGCGGAATTGAGGTCGCACAGATTGCGGCTCGTCATGCGAACCCCAAGTGCAACACCGGTGATACCCCGATTACTGACGATATCTTCGATGTCGCCAACAACCCTGAGATCGACATTGTGGTCGAACTGATTGGGGGGTACACCTTAGCCCGCGAGCTGGTGCTCAAAGCCATCGATAACGGCAAGCATGTGGTTACGGCCAACAAGGCGCTGATCGCGGTGCACGGAAATGAAATCTTCGCCAAGGCGCGCGAGAAGGGCGTTATCGTCGCCTTCGAAGCCTCTGTTGCCGGCGGTATCCCGATCATCAAGGCCATTCGCGAGGGGCTGGCCGGCAACCAGATCAACTGGCTCGCGGGGATAATCAACGGAACCGGTAACTTCATTCTCACCGAGATGCGGGAAAAGGGACGTACCTTCGAGGATGTGCTGAAGGAGGCTCAGGAGCTTGGCTACGCCGAGACCGATCCGACCTTCGACGTTGAGGGCATAGACGCCGCCCATAAGCTGACCATCCTTGCTTCCATTGCCTTCGGCGTGCCGCTGCAGTTCGACAAGGCCTACACCGAAGGCATCTCCAAGCTGACCACGGCTGACGTTAACTACGCCGAGGCGCTGGGCTACCGCATCAAGCACCTGGGTGTCGCCCGCAGCACCGCTTCGGGTATCGAGCTGCGAGTGCACCCGACACTGATTCCGGCGGACCGCCTGATTGCTAACGTCAATGGCGTGATGAATGCGGTCATGGTCAACGGCGACGCCGTCGGCTCGACTCTTTATTACGGTGCTGGTGCAGGCATGGAGCCAACGGCTTCGGCTGTGGTGGCGGACCTCGTGGATGTGGCCCGTGCGCTGACGACGGATCCGAACAATCGGGTACCGCACCTGGCTTTCCAGCCCGACTCCCTCTCCGCTCATCCAATCTTGCCGATCGGCGCTTGCGAAAGCGCCTATTACCTGCGCATCCAGGCCAAGGACCGTCCGGGCGTATTGGCTCAGGTCGCCACTATCCTGTCGGAGCGCGGAATCAATATCGAATCGATCATGCAGAAGGAAGCCGAGGAGCAAGACGGTTTGGTGCCGGTCATCCTGGTCACGCATCGTGTGGTCGAGCAGAGGATCGACGATGCCATCGCCGCACTCGAAGCGCTTGCTGACGTGGTGGGCAACGTCGTGCGGATTCGTGTCGAGCAACTGATCTAACCAGCAACGCCGGGTTGCTCTAGTGGCCCGCAGTCAGCGTCCAACATAGGTTTGAACAATGCGCTACATCAGTACCCGTGGCCAGGCGCCCGCCCTGAATTTCGAAGACGTGCTGCTTGCCGGATTGGCCAGCGATGGTGGTCTATACGTTCCGGAAAACCTGCCGCGCTTCACCGTTGAAGAAATCGCGTCCTGGTCCGGCCTGCCGTACCACGAGCTGGCATTCAAGGTAATGCGTCCTTTTGTGGCCGGGAGCATCCCAGACGCTGACTTCAAGCAGATTCTGCAGGACACCTACGGCGTGTTTGCTCACAGCGCAGTGGCGCCGCTGCGTCAGCTGGACAGCAACGAGTGGGTGCTCGAGCTCTTCCATGGTCCGACCCTGGCGTTCAAAGACTTCGCTTTGCAGCTGCTGGGTCGGCTTCTTGACTATGTGCTGGCCAAGCGCGGTGAGCGCGTGGTGATCATCGGTGCGACGTCCGGCGATACCGGCTCGGCAGCAATCGAAGGCTGCCGCCGCTGCGATAACGTCGACATCTTCATCCTGCACCCGCATAACCGGGTGTCGGAAGTTCAGCGTCGGCAGATGACCACCATCTTCGGCGACAACATTCACAACCTGGCCATCGAAGGCAACTTCGATGACTGTCAGGAGATGGTGAAGGATAGCTTCGCCGACCAGGGTTTCCTTAAAGGCACCCGGCTGGTGGCGGTCAACTCGATCAACTGGGCGCGGATCATGGCCCAGATCGTGTACTACTTCCATGCTGCGCTGCAGCTGGGCGGCCCGGCCCGTTCGGTGGCGTTTTCCGTACCGACAGGGAATTTTGGGGACATTTTCGCGGGTTACTTGGCGCGCAACATGGGCCTGCCAATCAGCCAGCTGGTGGTTGCAACCAACCGAAACGACATTCTGCACCGATTCATGAGTGGCAACCGTTACGACAAGGACACGCTGCACCCGTCGCTGTCGCCCTCCATGGACATCATGGTGTCGTCCAACTTCGAACGGTTGCTGTTCGATCTGCATGGCCGCAACGGCGCGGCGGTTGCCGAATTGATGAGCGCATTCAAGGCCAGCGGCAAGCTGTCGGTCGAGGAGGAGCGCTGGACTGAGGCACGCAAGCTTTTCGACTCGCTGGCCGTAGACGATGAGCAGACCTGCAAGACGATTGCTGATGTCTTCAGTGCGACCGGTGAGTTGCTCGATCCGCACACGGCGATCGGGGTTTATGCCGCACGCGAGTGCCGCCGCAGTCTGGCTACGCCGATGGTAACGCTGGGTACCGCCCATCCTGTGAAATTCCCCGAGGCTGTGGAAAAGGCCGGGGTTGGCAAGGCGCTGGAGTTGCCGGCGCATCTGGCGGACTTGTTTGAACGCCCGGAGCGATGCACTGTTTTGAAGAACGATCTCAAGGCGATGCAGGCGTTTGTCAGCGAGCATGGCAATAGAGGTAAGCCGCTGTAAGCGACCATCAATAACGAAAAAGGCCAGTTTCACGACTGGCCTTTTTCGTTTGAGGGAGGACCTGAGCTTATTCGTCGAACTCTTCCCAGCCGCCCATTTCTCTCCAGCGATTGACGATGCCGCAGAACAGCTCAGCAGTCTTTTCCGTGTCGTAGCGCGCAGAGTGTGCTTCGCGTCCGTCAAAGTCGATATCGGCTGCCTGGCAGGCTTTTGCGAGGACGGTCTGGCCGTAGGCGAGGCCTGCCAGCGTCGCAGTGTCGAAGCTGGAGAAGGGGTGGAATGGGTTGCGCTTGATATCGCAGCGGGCAATTGCTGCGTTCAGGAACCCGAGATCAAAGCTGCTGTTGTGGCCGACGAGAATGGCACGTTTGCAGCCGGCTGATTTCACCGCTTTGCGCACGCCGCGAATGATCTCATTCATCGCCTGTGATTCGGGAACGGCCATGCGCAGCGGGTGGTCGAGCTTGATGCCGGTGAACTCCAGCGCGGCTGCTTCGATATTGGCGCCAGCGAAGGGTTCGACTCGGAAGAAGAGCGTGTCTTGCGGGTAGAGCAAACCCTGCTCGTCCATGCCGATGGTCACGGCAGCAATTTCCAGCAGCGCGTCGGTCGCGCAGTTGAATCCGCCGCACTCAACATCAACAACGACTGGCAGGAAGCCTCGAAAGCGTCTCGCCATGGGCGAGCGCGGCTTGCCTGGCTGGTTGCCTTCCAGCTCGTCGTCAAACTGATCGTCGCTCATGCGTTGGTCTCCAACCGCCATTGCAGGGTTTCGCCTGCACGTAGGGGCACGACGTTGTGCTCCCCGAACGGCAAGTTGGCCGGGACACTCCAGGATTCACGTACCAGGGTGATGTGCTCGGTGTTGCGCGGCAAACCGTAGAAGTCGGCGCCGAAGTGACTGGCAAAGGCCTCCAGGCGGTCAAGCGCGCCGCGCTGTTCGAACGCCTCAGCATAGAGCTCGATCGCAGCGAACGCCGTATAACAGCCGGCGCAACCGCAAGCGTTTTCCTTGGCGTGCTGGGCGTGCGGTGCCGAGTCAGTGCCGAGAAAGAACTTCGGATTGCCGCTGGTAGCCGCATCAAGCAGCGCTTCCTGATGGACGTTGCGCTTAAGGATTGGCAGGCAGAAGAAGTGCGGGCGAATTCCGCCCACCAGCATGTGGTTGCGGTTGTAGAGCAAATGGTGGGCCGTGATGGTGGCGCCGACGTTGCTGCTGGCAGCCTCGACGAACTGCACGGCATCCCGGGTGGTGATGTGCTCGAACACCACCTTGAGCGTGGGGAAGCGCTCGGTGACTCGGCTAAGCTGTTCGTCGATGAAGTATTTTTCACGATCGAAGATATCGATTTCTGAACGTGTCACTTCGCCATGCACCAGTAGCGGCAAGCCGACCTCGGCCATCGTCTCGAGCACTGGAAATATGTTGTCGATGCGGGTGACGCCGGATGCCGAGTTAGTCGTGGCACCGGCTGGATACAGCTTGGCGGCAAATACGTAGCCACAGGCCTTGGCGGCGCGCACGTCTTCGGGCTGCGTACCGTCAGTGAGGTAAAGCACCATCAAAGGCTCGAACGGGTTGCCGTCCGGCCGGGCAGCAAGAATGCGCTGGCGATAGCTATCCGCCTCTGCTGCATTGCGAACCGGAGGTACAAGGTTCGGCATGATGATCGCTCGTGCGAACTGGCGTGCGGCGTCCGCCACGGTGTGCGGCAGCGCTGCGCCGTCGCGCAGGTGAATGTGCCAATCGTCGGGGCGCAGTAGTGTCAGTCGGTCGGACATGCGGATTTCCAGGCGGTAAAACGTGCGGGAATGCTACCGGAAACGCGTGAAAAAATCGCCGCAGGCGGGTCTTCCGGCCGAAACGAGTAGCGAGGGCTGCTGGCGCAGCTAGGTATCGCAGCGTTCAAGTTTTCAAGGTGCGCACCGATACCTCAATTGAATGTTGTTTACCCTGGAGCCACACGTGCGCTTGCGCCTCCTTGTCCTTGCCTGCTTGTTGGCTTCCCCAGCCAATGCCCTCACGTTTCAGACTCGTCTGGAGCGAGCGCAGTGGCAGGTGGAAGGCGATCAGTTCGAGTGTCGGTTGATCCAGCCGGTCGCAGGCTTTGGTGCAGGTGAATTCGTACGGCGTGCGGGCGAGCAGCCTACTTTTCGCTTGCAGTCACCTGATCGCTGGCTGGGCAATGGTTCGGCCACACTGCTTGCGGCAGCTGCGCCCTGGCAGCCTAGTCGCGGTGATATCAATCTGGGCGTAGTGTCCGTAGCCGGTGGCGAGATTCCATTCAACACTACCTACCTGCAGGCCGATCGCCTGCTTAGTGGCCTCCTCGAAGGTCGCAGCCCGGTGGTGCGCCACCGCACGCGGCTTGGTGGCGAAGCGTTGGAGGTGCGGCTATTGCCTGTACGATTTGGCAAAGCCTATGAAGATTTTCGCAGCTGCACGGCCAAATTGCTGCCAGTCAACTTCGAGCAGATTCGTACGTCGCAGGTTGGGTTTCCAGCCGGTGACGTCGTACTCGATGCGTTGGGCCAGGCCAAGCTCGATATCATCCTGCAATTTCTCAAGGCTGATCCCAGCGTCAACCGCATCCAGCTTGATGGTCACTCCGACAATAGCGGCAATAGACTGACCAATCGTGACCTGTCGCGTCGTCGCGCGCTTGCGGTCGAGGCGTATCTGACTGCCAACGGGGTGCCGAAGGAGCAAATCACGCTGCGCTTTCACGGCGAACGCTATCCCGTCGTGCCCAACAGCAGCGAGGCCAACCGGGCCAAGAATCGGCGGGTAACCCTGCGTTTGGAGCGCGAGCCGGCAACCACCACTGCCGCAGCAGAGGGCGGTACACCGTCGACCTGATGCCGAGGGGTCGCATGCGCCCCTGTAAAACAAACGTCGCGACCAGTAGAATCCCCGCTTTCCTTACAATCCCGGGAGTGGATGGCAATGGCCGACGTAAAGAAGGTAGTCCTGGCGTATTCCGGTGGCCTGGACACCTCGGTGATCCTCAAGTGGCTGCAAGACACCTATAACTGCGAAGTGGTGACCTTTACCGCCGACCTCGGTCAGGGCGAGGAAGTCGAGCCAGCCCGTGCCAAGGCCAAGGCCATGGGCGTTAAGGAAATCTACATCGACGATTTGCGTGAAGAGTTCGTCCGCGACTTCGTCTTCCCCATGTTTCGCGCCAACACCGTTTACGAAGGCGAGTACCTGTTGGGTACATCCATCGCCCGTCCGCTGATCGCTAAACGCCTGATCGAGATCGCCAACGAGACCGGTGCTGATGCCATCTCCCATGGCGCCACCGGCAAGGGTAACGACCAGGTCCGTTTCGAGCTGGGCGCCTATGCGCTGAAGCCGGGCGTCAAGGTTATCGCCCCCTGGCGTGAATGGGACCTGCTCTCGCGCGAGAAGCTGATGGACTACGCGGCCAAGCACGAGATTCCGATCGAGCGCCATGGCAAAAAGAAATCGCCGTACTCCATGGACGCCAACCTGCTGCACATCTCCTACGAAGGTGGCGTGCTGGAAGACACCTGGACCGAGCACGAAGAGGACATGTGGCGCTGGACGCGTTCGCCTGAGACCGCACCGGATACACCGACCTACATTGAACTGACCTACCGTAAGGGCGACATCGTTGCCATCGACGGCAAGGACATGACCCCGGCGGAAGTGCTGACCTATCTGAACAAGATCGGCGGCGAGAACGGCATCGGGCGTCTGGACATCGTCGAGAACCGCTATGTCGGTATGAAATCGCGCGGCTGCTACGAGACCCCGGGCGGCACCATCATGCTCAAGGGGCATCGTGCCATCGAGTCGATCACCCTCGACCGTGAAGTGGCTCACCTGAAAGACGAGCTGATGCCTAAGTATGCGAGCCTGATCTACAACGGCTACTGGTGGAGCCCTGAGCGCAGCATGCTGCAGCAGATGATCGACGCGTCGCAGGCCAATGTGAACGGTGTAGTGCGTCTGAAGCTCTATAAGGGCAACGTCATCGTCACCGGCCGCAAGTCGGACGACTCGCTGTTCGACGCCAACATCGCCACTTTCGAAGACGATGCGGGCGCGTACGATCAGGCCGACGCGGGTGGTTTCATCAAGCTCAACGCGCTGCGCATGCGCATCGCCGCGAACAAGGGCCGGACGCAGTTCTAACAGAAACTGCTACACAGCCCGACCATGACCCCGGCCACGAGCCGGGGTTATGCTTTTTGCACCGCTGATCAGGAGAGACATCATGAGACTGCTGCATACCATGCTGCGAGTCGGCGATATGGAGCGATCCATCGCCTTCTACACCGAAGTGCTGGGCATGACCCTGCTACGACGCAAGGATTATCCGGAAGGCAAGTTCACCCTGGCGTTCGTCGGCTATGGCGACGAAGCGCATAACAGCGTGCTGGAGCTGACCCACAACTGGGACGTTGAAAAATATGACCTGGGCGACGGTTACGGCCATATCGCGCTGGAGGTTGAAGACGTGTACAAGGCCTGCGAGGATATTCGCAGCCGAGGCGGCAAGATCACCCGCGAGCCGGGGCCAATGAAGCATGGCACCAGCATTCTTGCGTTTATCGAAGATCCGGACGGCTACAAGGTCGAGCTACTCTCTCCGTCGCGTCGGGACTAGCAACGACGCGCCTCAAAAAAGCCCCAATCACGGGGCTTTTTTGTTTAAAGATCGAAGTCGAACTCGTTGAGTTGCTTCTGCAGCCGGCGCTCTTCGAGCAGGTTATCGATGATCCGACGCTTGGTCAGGTTGGTCTTGGCGACTTCGACTGGCGCCTCTGCACCATCGTCTTCATCATCCGCGACGAAGTCATCTTCGATCTGGATCTCTTCTTTCTCGGACACTTGTATCACTCCACGGCTTAAGCGCGCTGTTGGCGCACCTTATAGCGACAAAAGAGGAGGCCGTAAAAAAGATTTTTTCAATCGTGCGATAGGTTTTCCCATTGGCCGCTCAATCGTCCGACGTCTTGTGCTTGAACTCGCAGAGATCCTCGATCCGGCAGCTGCCACATTGTGGCTTGCGCGCCTTGCAGACGTAGCGTCCGTGCAGGATCAGCCAGTGATGGGCGTCGAGCAGATAATCCTTCGGCACGAATTTCACCAGCTTGCGCTCGACCTCCAGCACGTTTTTGCCAGGGGCAATATTTGTGCGGTTGGCGACGCGAAAAATGTGGGTGTCGACCGCCATAGTGAACTGGCGAAACGCAGTATTGAGCACCACATTGGCCGTCTTGCGCCCGACACCCGGTAGCGCCTCGAGGGCCTCGCGATTGTCCGGAACCTGGCTGTCGTGCTGCTCAATGAGGATGCGGCAGGTCTCGAGTACGTTCTTCGCCTTGCTCGGGTATAGACCGATGGTCTTGATATAGCTGCACAGACCTTCATAGCCAAGCGCATAGATAGCTTCGGGGGTGTTGGCGACCGGGTAGAGCTTCGCTGTTGCTTTGTTAACGCCGACATCAGTGGCCTGCGCCGAAAGAATCACAGCTATCAACAGCTCGAACGGCGTGCTGTAGGCGAGCTCGGTCTTTGGCTCCGGATTGTCTTCATGAAACCGGCGAAAGATCTCCAGGCGTTTGGCAGCATTCATTACAGCAACCCATCCAGCATCATTCGATCACCCCAGTGACACGCACACGCCGGCTCTGGACAGGCGCATCTGGCTGCGTCGCCCTGGCGCGCTCGGTTAAATGCTCGTCGATACGGTTCTTCAGGGCGATCAGCAGGCCGAGCACGATGAAGGCGCCGGGGGGCAGAATGGCCAATAGGAAGCCCTTGTAGTCACTGACCAGCGTCAATTGCCAGTCGGCCGCAATCGGGCCGAACAATAGCTGCATGTTGGCAAACACCGCGCCGGTGCCTACCAGCTCGCGCAGGCCGCCCAGCGCCACAAGCACCAGTGCAAACCCGAGCCCCATCAGTAACCCGTCAAAGCCTGCAATCAGTGGGTTGTGCTTGGCGGCGAAACCGTCGGCGCGGCCGAGAATGACGCAGTTTGTCGTGATCAGCGGGATGAAGATGCCCAGTATTTGATAAAGCTCGTAGGTATAGGCCTGCATGAGCAGCTCGATACAGGTCGTCAATGCCGCGATGATCATCACGAAGGCGGGCAGCCGCACCGCGGTGTTGACTACGCCACGTACCAGCGATACGCCAACGTTCGAGCAGATCAATACCAGGGCAGTGGCGAGCCCGAGCCCGAGCGCATTGACCGCAGAGTTGCTCACGCCGAGCAGCGGGCACAGCCCTAGGAGTTGGACGAGCGCAGGGTTGTTCTTCCACAGGCCATTGATGCTCAGTTCGCGGTAGCTTGGATTGCTCATTGGCCTCGGTCCTGCTCGGTTTGCGGATCGTTGATCTGCAATGTATCGCGGGTCGCGGCGGCGCCGGCCCGTGAATGTGTGGTGACCTCGTCGGGCTCGACCTCGTTTTCAAGCGCTGCCTCGGCTGCTATCGGAGCCGTATCGGTGGCGAGCAGCTCCTGCTTGTGAGCCTCGAAATACTGCAGGGCCCGATGGACCGCGCCGACTACGGCACGCGGGGTGATGGTGGCCCCAGCGAACTGATCGAACTCGCCACGATCCTTCTTGACGGCCCAGCCTGAGGCCTCCGGATTATTCAGCGAACGGTTTTCGAAACTGCGTATCCAGGGACTCTTGGCCAGTTCTATCTTGTCGCCCAGCCCGGGTGTTTCCCGATGCGCGACCACGCGCACGCCGGCAATCCGCCCGTCGGCCTGCACGCCTATGAGCAGGTGAATCGCACCGCTGTATCCGTCGGGTGCAATGGCTTGCAGGATCACCGCGCTTGGCTGGCCGTTCTTCATCGCGACATAGGCCGGCATGGCTTGCCGCGTGCCGAGCAGCGGATCCTGCACCAGAACGCTGCTGTCGAGCAGCTGATTGTCATAGCTGTCTTTTGGGAGGATCTCGTTGAGGGCGCGTAATTGCGCGGCACGCTCCGAGGCTTGAATCCGTTCTGCCGTGAACTGCTGCAACAGCGTCACGCCGCCAACGGTGAAAATGGCGAACAGCCCCAGCACCAGGCTGTTCTTAAGCATCGAGCGACTGAGTTCAGGGATGATCATGTCATTCGCCCAGCTTGAAGCCGCGCTCGGCCTTGCGGTGGCCATAGGTTCGCGGACGGGTGTAGTAATCGATGGTGGGAGCCGACAGGTTCATCAGCAGCACGGCGAAGGCCACTGCGTCCGGATAGCCGCCCCAGGCGCGAATGACATAAACGAGAATGCCGACGCCAGCACCGAAAATCAGCCGTCCCTGGTTGCTGGTGGCACTGCTCACCGGATCGGTGACGATGAAAAAGGCACCGAGCATGGTGGCGCCGCTGAGCAGGTGGAACAGCGGTGAACCATGGCTATCGGAACCTGACCCGTTCCAGAACAGGAGGCTCATGATTGCCAATGCGGCAAGCATGCCGATAGGTGCATGCCAGGTGAATAAGCGTTTATGCAAGAGGAACAGCCCGCCGGCAAGAAATGCGAGATTGACCACTTCCGAGCCAATGCCGCCGAAGTGGCCGAACGCGGGGTTGGCCCAGAGCTCATCGACAGTGAGACTCTTGTTAACCTTGAGCACATCGAGCGCGGTGGCTTGTGTCCAGCCGTCCGGCAGCGAGGCGATGCCGAGGATGTGTTGCAGGCCGGCGCTCAGGCCGACCGTATGTGGCACAGGCCAAGTCGTCATTTCCACAGGAAAGGAGACCAGCACCACCACATAGCCGATCATCGCCGGGTTGAAGGGGTTCTGGCCAAGGCCGCCGTAGAGCTGCTTGCCAAGTACGATGGCGCTGCCGGTGGCGATCAACGTCAGCCACCACGGCGAGTACGGCGGCAATGCCAGCGCTAGCAGGACTGCCGTAACCAATGCGCTGCCGTCGCGCAGGAAGAACTGCACCGGACGTTGCCTCAGCCGAAGTATCAGTGCTTCACTGCCGAGCGCGACAGCACTGGCCCAAATCAGGTTAATCAGCGTTCCGGCGCCATACAGCCAAGTCAGGGCGATCACGCCGGGCAGGGTTGCCGCCAGGACTAGCAACATGACGCGCTGAGTGCGGTTGCTCCCCTTGGTGTGCGGCGAGGTCATTCGGGGCAGGGCCATTGGCTCTCCGTTGATGTTCGAAAGGAATCCTGATCAAGAGCTGATCGTTGCGATCCCGAAAACAGCGCCGACGGCGTTGTTCCTTACGATTGGGTGTGTTCCTGTAGTTTTTGCTCGGCTTCGCTCAAACGTGCTCGGGCGCGTTCGACGGCCTCGGCTTCGCTGTTGTCGTCGCGCTCAAGCTTGCGCAAATCGGCCCGCGCAAACGCAACTTCTGTCTTGAAGGCGCGAGTCTGGTCATCTATGGGTTGCTTGTCTGTGCGTACCAATTCTGGTGCTGGCTTGCCGGACTGCGCTTCCGCCTCATGAAGTGCTTGTTCCGCGCTGGCCAGCCCATCGCGCAGCTTGCTCAGCTGCGCCTCTTCGGCGCCGGCTTGTTCGGCTTTTTTGAGCTCGGCGCGTTTCATCGCCAACTCGATCTTGGCTTTCTTGAGCGCCTCTTCGCCAGGCGTTTTGGTTTTGGCGGCCGACGTGTTTTGCGTTGCGGGTTCAAGCGCAGCTTCGGCCTCGGCCAGCTGCGACCGCAAGCGGCTCAGCTCTGCCTCCTGCTCGGTATCTCTGGTTTCAATCTTCTCCAGCTTTCGAACCTGCGCCCGCAGCATGGCAGCCTCGATCTTGGCCTTTTTCGCGGCGTCGTCGCTGGTGGGTTTGGCTGAAGGCGCAGGCGTGGAATCCTGAACCGCCGCCAAAGCGTTCTCCGCGTCGATAAGTTGGTCCCGCAGACGGCTCAGTTCGGCGTCCTGGTCGGTATCGCGCGTTTCGAGCTTTTCCAGCTTGCGGATCTGTGCATGCAACATCGCGGCTTCGATCTTGGCCTTCTTTGCGGTGTCGTCGTTGGCGGGTTTGGCTGGAGTCGCAGGCGTGGCGACCTGCACCGCAGCTAGTGTTTTCTCCGCTTCGGTCAGCTGGGCCTTGAGGCGGCTCAGCTCGGTGTCCTGCTCGGCATCGCGGGAGTCGAGCTTCTCCAGCTTGCGGACCTGTGCTCGCAGCATTGCGGCTTCGATTTTGGCTTTTTTGGCAGCCTCGTCGTTGACTGGCGATGCTGCGGTGGGACTGTCCGTAGCACTGGCGGCTTCGTTCAGTGCCTTCTGTGCGCTGGCAGCCGCGGTGCGTAACTCAGCAACCTGCGCTTCCAGTTCGGGTGTCGCATGGATGGCGAGCTGCTTTTCAGCTTTTTTCAGCGCGACCTGGGCCATGCTGGCTTCAATCTTAAGCTTCTTCTGCTGTTCAGACAGGCCCGCCTTTTGCGCCTGGACGCGGGCGACCGGGTCGTCCTGATTCGGTGCGGAGCTGGCCTCGGCCTGCGCTGCCTTGGCCTTTGCGGCGCGTTCGGCGCGGGCCTTACGGTCCGCCTCCTTCTGCTCTTCGGCACGGCGCAGACGCTCCTGGCGCAGCTCGAAGCGCTGCTTTGAGTGCTCCGCTTTCTGTTGCTTCTGCTCCAGTTCGCGGATTTCGCCTTTGGCGGCGCGGTAGTACTGCACCAGCGGGATACTCGACGGGCAGACGTAGGCACAGGCGCCACACTCGATGCAGTCGAACAGGTTGTAGGCCTTGAGCTGCTCGTGCTCCTGGCCCAGCGCGAAGAAGTGCAGCTGTTGCGGTAACAGACTCGCCGGGCAGACCTCTGCACACTCGCCGCAGCGAATGCATGGCAGCGCTGGTGGTGGCGGAGGCAGCTCCGCAAGCGTGCTGGCGAGTAAGCAGTTGGTGGTCTTGATCACTGGCACGTCCACCGACGGCAGGGTGAAGCCCATCATCGGTCCGCCCATGATCAGCCGGTTGAGCCGGTTCTGGTCGAGACCGGCAAAGGTGAGAAGGTTTGCCACTGGCGTACCGATCAACGCCTCGACGTTCATGGGGCGTGCCAGCGCTTCGCCGGTAAGGGTGGTGACGCGCGAGATGAGTGGCTTGCCTAACAGCACGGCATCATGAATGGCCACGCAGGTGCCGACGTTCTGGCAGAGCATGCCGATGTCGGCCGGCAAGCCGCCGCTGGGTACCTCTTCGCCGGTGAGAATCTGGATAAGCTGCTTTTCGCCACCCGAGGGGTACTTGGTAGGGAATACCTTGACCAGGAATCCACGGTCGCCCACTGCCGTGCGGACGGCTTCGATCGCCTCTGGTTTGTTGTTCTCGATGCCGATTAGGACCTGCTCTGGCTGGATCAGATGAACGAGTATCTCGATCCCCGTGACAAGCTCATGGGCTTTCTCCCGCATCAACATGTCGTCGGCAGTGATGTAAGGCTCGCATTCGGTTCCATTGATGATCAGAGCACGAATTTTTCCGGGGGGCGGGCCGTTCAGCTTAACGGCCGTAGGGAAGCCAGCGCCCCCAAGGCCACTTATGCCTGCCTGACGGATTTGTTCCAGCAGCTGGTCGGGCTGCATTGTCCGGTAGTCCGGTTGCGGCTGCAGTTCGATCCATTCGTCATGACCATCGCTGTCAATCGCAATGGCAGCGCTGAGCATTCCCGACACGTGAGGGTAGGGCTGGGGACCGATGAAACTCACTGTGCCAGACGTCGGGGCGTGTACCGGCGCACTGACGAAGCCTGCGGGCTCGGCGATCATCTGCCCCTTGAGCACACGCTCACCCAGCACAACGCATGGCTCGGCAGGCGCACCGATATGTTGGGCCAGCGGAACAACCAGCCGAGCAGGGAGCGGCGGCAGCTGGATCGGCGTGCGGTT
Source organism: Pseudomonas sp. 10B238 (assembly GCF_000970615.1). Classification (NCBI taxonomy): domain Bacteria; kingdom Pseudomonadati; phylum Pseudomonadota; class Gammaproteobacteria; order Pseudomonadales; family Pseudomonadaceae; genus Pseudomonas; species Pseudomonas sp. 10B238. Next base: position 106,017 of record NZ_KQ033932.1, on the reverse strand, counting down.
GGATAGATCCTTACACTCCGGCGGGTGTATGCCGCCATGGATATCCCAGACGTTCAGCGAGGTCATGCGGCCTGCTCCCGATCACTGGCGATCAATTGGCCTGGCATCAAGGGTTGGTCCCACTTCCAGCTCTGCAGGTTGCTGCCCAGTTCAATCATGTCTATGCAATCCACCGGGCATGGCTCCACACAGAGGTCGCAGCCGGTGCACTCGGAGACGATGACGGTATGCATCTGCTTGGCGGCGCCGACGATGGCATCCACCGGGCAAGCCTGAATGCACTTGGTGCAGCCGATACATTCGGCTTCGCGGATATAGGCGACACGCGGCGGCACCTCACCCTCCACGGCATCCAGCGGTTCGGGCTCGACATCAAGCAGGTCGGCCAATGCCTGGATAGTCGATTCGCCACCGGGTGGGCACTTGTTGATCTTGTCGCCGCCTGCAATCGCCTCGGCGTAAGGTTTGCAGCCTGGATAGCCGCACTGGCCGCACTGCGTCTGCGGAAGCAGTGCATTGATCTGTTCGGCGATCGGGTCGCCTTCGACGCGAAAACGCACCGCGGCGAAGCCGAGAATGGCTCCGCACACTAGGCACAGCGCGAGGAGGGCAAGCACGGCGATCACGACCAGACTCATAGTTTGATCAACCCACTGAAGCCCATGAACGCCAGCGACATCAAGCCGGCCGTGACCATGCCAATCGCCGCGCCCTGGAACGAACGGGGTACGTCGGCGATGGCGATGCGCTCACGCATGGCCGCAAACAGCACCAGCACCAGAGAAAAGCCCAGGCCTGCGGCAAATCCGTTCGCCGTAGCGGTTAGAAAGGTGAATTCGGATTTGTTGGCATTCAGCAGCGCGACGCCGAGCACAATGCAGTTGGTAGTGATCAACGGCAGGAAGATGCCCAGCACGCGGTACAGCAGGGGACTGGTCTTGTTCACCACCATCTCGGTGAACTGCACCACCACAGCGATCACGAGGATGAAGCTGATGGTTCGGAGGAACTCGAGATCTAGCGGCTTCAGGACGTACTGCTGAACGATGTAACTGCACATGGCTGCCAACGTCAGCACGAAGGTCGTCGCCAGCGAAAGACCAATGGCCGTTTCGATTTTCTTCGAAACGCCCATGAACGGACACAGACCGAGAAACTGCACCAGTACGAAGTTATTGACCAGAATGGCGCTAACCATGATCAGAGCGAGTTCGGTCATCGCGGATTCCTGTGCGCTCTGCATGAGCCGAGGCTAAAAGGCAGCTATTATCGGGAAGCGGCGGCGGCCGTACAAGGCCGCGACGTGATCTGGCTCGACTCTGCCCGCGGTTCGGTGACACATATGGAAATGCATCAACCGTCCGTTTGGATGCCAGCCTAACATTTGCTGTGGTCTGATTAATTGAGGCCGCAACTCCCAGGCGGGGCGGTCCATGGAGGTGCTCGATGAAGTTGCGAATAGCGGTTTTGCTGCTGGGGCTCGGTTTCGGCGCCCAAGCATGTGCTGAGTCTCGGGGCTGCGTGTGGGTCTATCAACCTGATGGCGGCAGTTATCGCGTCGAAAGTCGCGCATACCAGTACGACCCGCGCAGTCCATACCCTCAACACAGGCAATATCCCCAGAACCTGCCGCCTCGCTATCAGGGGCAGCTCCCACCGCAGTACTACGATCGGCACCGCGGGTCGGATCGGCATCACTGGGACCATGGGCGACGGAGCGAGATTCGCCAGCCGCAGCGGTGGAAAGATGATCGGCGGTCCAGATTCGATAGCCCATCGCGTTGGGAGCGTGATCACTCGAGAAACTTTGGCCGGCCACCGCTAGTCCGCGATGGGCGCGACTACCGGATGCATCAACGGCGCGATTTCGACGGTCGACACTACCGCCGCTAATAAGTACCGCGCCGCTGCACTTGACCGTCACACGCGGCGCTGGTCGATTCTTGCTGGCTAGTCGCCTTCAAGCTGCCTCTGTGTCATAAGGTCGAGGTCAGCGGTTTCTCCAGCGAGGATCACGTTTTTCCAGAAAGGCATTAACCCCTTCGAGCGTGTCGTCGGCATCGAACAAATCGACAAAGGCTTCACGTTCTGCGGCTGCGAAGTGTGCTGGGCCGCGACTGTGCATCGAGTCAATCAGCGGTTTAATGGCGCGAACGGCAACCGGGCTCTGACGCGCCACGCGAGAGGCGAGCAGAAGTGCGTGCCCACGCGCCTCTCCGGATTCCACTACCTGCTCTACCAGGCCGATCCGCTGAGCCGTATCCGCCGTAACGCGTTCGCCGCAGAGAATTATCCGCTTAGCCCAGCCTTCACCCACTAGCCATGCGAGTGCCTGCGTACCACCCGCGCAGGGCAGCAGGCCAACCGATGCTTCCGGTAACCCCAGTTGGGCCTGTTGTTCAACGATGCGGATGTCGCATGCCAATGCACATTCCAGCCCCCCGCCAAGCGCGAAACCGTTGATGGCAGCTATGGATACCCCACGAAAGCTCCGAAGGGTCTCGAAGGCTTCGCCGAAACGCTTCGCCATCTCCCGCGCGCGGGTGCGGTCGCCATCGGCAAAGAGCTTGAGGTCGGCGCCAGCGCTGAAGAATTTTTCGCCCTGGCCGGTGATCACCAGTGCATAGACCTCGTCGTCATGGTTCAGATGCTCGACGACTTGTTTGAGGCCGATCAACGATTCACGGTCCCAGGTATTGGCGGGTGGATGGTTGATAGTGATCAGCGCGGTATGCCCGTGCTTTTCCACGGTTAGCTTGTGGGTCAGGTCAAAAAATCCAGACTTGTAGGGTTCGACTGCATTGCTCATGGTGATGATCATCCTCGTCGGTATCGAATGCCTGCGACTCGTCTGCATTTAATGCCTGGGCTGGCATGCACTACAGGCCAAACATCGGCAACAGGGCTCGCCCTTCAGCCAAGTCTAGTTGCAATCGTTTCGATCTGGCGAGGCGTTGGAGCGGCGTGACAGCCACCGGTCTGGGAGGAGGCTGTCGCTGATGCGGCACAAAGCGAGAGGGGTGCGCGTGACGAGGTCTGGAGCGGCCTGGCTTTCCAGAGCCGCTCCTTTTTGCCTGGTTACTGGAGGGCCAGAGCCTGCCCGCCAGCCCGGCGCTCAGCCTGCCATTCGGCAAGCGACGGGGCAGCCTGCTCTCCGGTGAGGCGGTGGACGATCTCGAAGTAGTCTTGCTTGAAGCGGTCCTTGAGCACCTCTTCGCGAGGCTTGACCTTTACCGCGTATACCGTCTGCACGTTCTGGTGATCGAAGGAGCGCCACTCTTGTTCGCCCTTGAGCAAGCTGTAGCGATGACCCTCGAGCGCAGCGATGATCCGCTCGCTGTCGAGGCTGCGGGCACGCTTCGCCGCGTCGGCCCACTGATAGACGATGCTGTAGGCGGAGGCAGCCGAGCTCGACGGATGGGTCTGGTATCGCTCGTCGTAGTTCTGCACAAACTGTTTGCCCGCGACTGAGCCTTCCAGTTCTGGTACGCGCCAGGTCCAGGGCTCGGTACCCAGTACGCCACGCATGATGTCAGGACCTGCTGTTTCAACCATGCTTAGCGTCAGGTTAGGAACCGCGACCTGCATTCTCTTGTTCAGGCCGAGCTCGTCGGCGATCCGCATCGCACGGACCAGGTCTTCACCGAACAGCACTAGCATTAAGACTTCGGCGTCGCTATTGGCGACCTGGGTCAGGGCTTCACGATAGTCGGAGAGGCGGGCGCCGGGAAAGGCCGTTTTGATGCCGGGGTGCTGACTGCTGTTCTGCGTGCCGGTGGCCTGGCGTAGCGAGCTTTCGCTGGTATGGCCCCAAGTGTAATCGGAGGTGATGTAGAAGTAGCGTTTGTTCGGCAAATGCTTGTTCAGATACTGGCCCAGCACCTGCGCGCTCATCCAGGCGTTGTTGCATTCGCGAAACATATAGCGATGGGCATCTTTGCCCGTGGTGTCATTGGAATAAGTGAGGGTGCCGAAATAGAGCAATCCGCGCTCCTTGGCGCGCTTGCCTGCGGCGATAGCGACCGCGCTAGAGGCGCCACCGAACAGCATGACGGCGCCCTCATCGGCCAGCTTGTCGACGTTAGCAACGGCCTTCTCGGGTCTTGATGCGGAGTTGCGGGTGGCTAGCTGGAGCGGCCTGCCCAGTACGCCGCCCCTGGCGTTGATTTCGTCGACCGCCAGGAGGGCCCCACGCATTTGGGAAAGCCCTTCTTCTTTGTAGCTACCGGTGCGAGGGTAGTTGAGGCCGAGGGTGATCGGATCGGCAGCTTCAACTGCCAGACAGAACCCCAGCCCTAGAGCAAGGAGCGTAGTCCGTTTCATTGCAGATTCCTTGTTGTATTTTTTATTGGCGAGAGGCTTTTTACTGCGCGCTGCGGCTATACGTCACGCACTCATTGGTCGTAGCTGGCCAGTCTTTCGCGTAGCTGTGAGCTAGCCGACATTTTCTAGGCCTGATTTGCGGTTTGAGCCGGTTCCGGTGGACGCATTGACTCTGCCGGAACCTTTGCTTAGGGTTCTGCGCCTCGGCAGATCAGGGCAACGCCATGAATCCAGGTGATCGCGTCAAACTTGAAAACAGCTGGAAAGCGGCTCTGCAGGATGAGTTCGAGCAGCCGTATATGAAGCAGTTGGGAGAGTTTCTGCGTCGTGAAAAGGCGGCTGGAAAGGTGATCTATCCGCCGGGCCCCATGATTTTTCAGGCTTTGAATTCCACTCCGTTGGAGCGTGTTCGCGTTGTGATTCTGGGGCAGGACCCCTATCACGGCGCCGGTCAGGCGCACGGGTTATGTTTTTCCGTGCAGCCAGGCGTCTCGCCGCCGCCGTCATTGCAGAATATCTTCAAGGAACTCAAGCGTGATCTGAATCTGGACATACCCAGCCACGGCTACCTTCAGCATTGGGCGGATCAAGGCGTGCTGATGCTCAACACCTCGTTGACTGTGGAACAGGGAGTGGCCGGATCGCACGCGAAGATGGGCTGGCAGCGCCTGACCGATCGGATCATCGAAGTGATAAGCGAAAAGCGGTCCGACGTGGTTTTCTTGCTGTGGGGCGCCCATGCCCAGAGCAAAGCGAAGCTGATTGATCCGACCCGGCATCTGTTGCTGAAGTCAGTCCATCCCTCGCCGCTCTCGGCGCATCGGGGGTTCATCGGTAACGGCCATTTCAGCCGGGCCAATCAATTTCTCAAGCAGCGGGACTTGGAACCAATTGATTGGAAGTTGCCGGAGTCAGTCTGAGCGGCGCTTAAGGCGCCGCCGACAGGATAGGGTTACTGTTGTTCGCCGTGCTTTGAGGCCAGCTCCTGAGCCTTGTTCAGGTGCTGCTCCAGTGTGTTCAAAGTCGACTCGGCGTACTTCTTGAGCTCGGGGTTCTCACCGTTTTTGGCGTACTCACGATAAAGCTCGATGGTTTGCTCATGAGCTACGACCTGATTGTTGGCATAGGCCTCATCGAAGTTTTCGCCTTCGCGCAGTTCAAGAATCATGGCCTTTGCCTGATCCATCAATGTGGCATCGTCAGACATTTCCAGGTCTTCGTGCTGGCGGGCTAGCTCGGCGAGTTTCTGGTTCGACTTGGTGTGATCATCGATCATTTTCTGGGCGAAGGTCTTGATGTCCTCAGACTTGCTTTCGCTCATGGCCAGCTTGGCGGCTTCGATTTCGGCGATGCCTTTTGCCGATGCTTCGTCTACGAAGTTTTCACCCTCTGCGGCGAGGGCGAAATTTGCAGCCACGCTGAAAAGCAGCGCTGCGGTACCGGAAAAGAACGTCTTGGTCGTGCGGTTCATTGTTAGTCTCCTTAAACCTGACAAGCTCGTAGCGCCGAGGCATAGGCCAGAGCGCAAGCAAGATGCGGCAAGAGCGCCGTCTATTTAATGACTAGGAGCCGCGGTAGCGGTTCCTTGTGTCAGGCGAACGGTCGGCTGGTGCAGTCGGTCGGTGAGGCTATATTGGAGTGGAGACCAGGACGTGCAGGTGCCGGACGGCACCTGCGCGCTATTTACTGAAGCATGCTCATCGCGGCGTCCATCGCAGCTGAGAGATCTTCGTCCTCTTGCAGCAATGTGCTGGGATCAAGACCGAGCTTGGCGAATGCGGGAATCTGGTTCCAGTCGAGCTGCGTAAAGGGGTGCGAGGTGCCGATGTAGCTCTGCAGCGTCGCGACCTGGACTATGTCGACGTAATCTACCTTGGCTGAGGTTCGGGAAAAATCGAGGTACTGCGCCGGGACCGTGGCGATCGGATCGGGGAACTCCCAGGCACGAAGAATCTTTTCCCCGATAATGGGATGAATCCGATCGATAACATGGTTGAGGCTGATCGAATCGCTGAGCAGCGCGCTGTGCTCTTCTGCGTAGGTCAGGATCGGCAGGACTCCGATCTGGTGAACCAGGCCTGCCAACGTTGCCTGATCGGCTGGGAGGCGTGTGAAGTTACGGCAAAGCACATGGCTGATAGCTGCAATCTCTGTGCTCTTGTTCCAGACCTCACGCATCTTGCGATCCACAACGTCCGTAGTCGCTTGGAACATCTGCTCCATCGCCAGGCCGGTCGCCAGGTTCGACGTGTAGTTGATGCCGAGGCGGCTGATCGCCATCTGCAGATCGTTAATTTCCCTGTTGGTACGCAGCAACGGGCTGTTTACCACTTTAATAATGCGTGCAGTGAGTGCAGTGTCATTGCCGATCACCTTGGCCAGCGTCGGAATGCTTACGTCCGGATCCTCTGCAGCTTCTCGCACGCGCAACGCAACTTCCGGAAGCGTCGGCAGGACCAGTTCGTCGTTTTCGATCGCCTGTGTAAGTGCCTGCTGGACCTTGTCGGCAAGAGTGCTCATGTCTTTCCTTACTTATAATTCGGTGTGGAATGTGGCTGGCAATGGTTAACGCTGGATTTCCCGATCCGCGTCTAGCGTATAGGGCAACTGCAGCAGAGTCAGTGGAGGGCCATCCGGGGAGCCGAGAAATAGTCGGCCATCCGTCGCGGCATCTTCCTGCAGCACGGCTAGCAGCTCTAGAGCGCCCTCGGCGCTTGCTGCCATGACGACTTCACCTACGCTTGAACCATGCACCGGGGAGTAGACTTCAAGCCCCGGAGCCGGCACGTCTACGTCGTGATTTTGCGCGGCAAGGCGATGCAGGCGGCGCTTCAGTTTCCCGAGGTATTGCATCCGCGCGACAATTTCCTGGCCGGTGTAACAGCCCTTCTTGAAACTGACGCCGCCTAATGCCTGAAGGTTGATCATCTGCGGGATGAACAGCTCGCGAGTGGCCGCAACTACCTGACCGATGCCGGCGCGAATCTGAGCGAGCTGCCAACGATCGAGCGAGGCTTCGGGAAGCTGGGCCGCCAGTCGGAGTTGGGTGGTCCCAGCGTCTTTCGCATGGGTCCAGAGTTCGGAACGGCCATCGTTAAGGCGTACGGCGATCAATCCATGCCCGACGACCGTAACGTCGGCTGTCTGGGGAAGATCTAGGCCGAGACTGACAAGAGCGCCATCGCCTCCGCTGAGCCCGAAGCGAACCCACTCAGCGCTCTCGTCATACAGTTTGGACTTCGAGAAGGCAGCGAACTTTGCGAGGTCGGCGAGTTGTGGCTGGACCAGCTCGCGATCCATCGCCAGCAGATAGCCGTCGCCCTCCGGCACGATGCGGAAGCTGGACTGCATTCGTCCCTTGGGTGTGCAGCGCGCACCGAGGCTCGAATGCTGGTCATCAAGGTAATTGAGGTTGCAGGTCAGTTGCCCTTGTAGAAACTTACTGGCATCCGCGCCGCGTACGGCCAGGATGCCTTCATGCGACAGAACGCAGAAAAAAGCAGTGTCAGTCATGACGAGTCGCCGTGGAGAAATCCGGATCGGCATCATAACAGGCCATCGGCGAAATGCAGTGTGCACCAGCTGCCACTCCGTGGGCCTACTAATGCTTGTGCCGCCCGTTCACGGCAGTCGCTATAATGCCGAGCTTCAACTCAGGAGCATTTGCATGGTCGAACAATCCGAACTCAATCGTCTGTTCTGGCAGAGCCGCCGCGGCATGCTCGAACTGGATGTACTGCTGGTGCCTTTCGTCAAGGAGGTCTATCCGCAGCTCGACGAAGAAGACCAGCGCCGCTATCGCAAACTGCTGAGCTGTGAAGATCAGGACATGTTTGGCTGGTTCATGGAGCGCGCCGTGCCTGATGACGAGGATCTACGCTGCATGGTCCGTATGATTCTTGACCGTGTCCAGCCAAAGTAGCCAGGCATTCGAATGCCGCTGGCGGGCATCCGGCCCGCTGTTAGCTATGTACCTGATGATGCTGCTGCTGGCCGTAATCACGCTATTGATACTGCCTGTACCATTCTGGCTGCGTCTGTTCGGGTTGCTGCTCTGCGTGTTGCACGCAGCCTGGGCGATACCGTCTCGCCTCTTGTTTTGTCGTCGTTGTTCCTGGCTGGGTCTGCGCCACGATCAAAAGGGGTGGTCGCTGTGGAGTCAGGAGAGGGGTTGGGAGCCCGTGCAGTTGCTACCTGACAGCATCGCGCTGCCGCTCGTCGTAGTGCTGCGATTCAAGCAGCCAGATGACTGGTTCGCCCGAGGGCTCTGCATTCCGCGAGGGGTAATGACGGCGGAGCAGCACCGGCGTCTGCGGCTCAGGTTGAAGTTCAGTCGTCGTAGGTGGGCGGCGCCAGGATAGTGTCCGTCGCTTCCGGCAGCTGGTCAGGGTAGTCCAGCGTGAAATGCAGGCCTCGGCTTTCCTTGCGTTGCATGGCTGAACCGATCATCAGCTCTGCAACCGTTGCTAGATTCCGCAGCTCGATGAGGTCCCGGCTGACTTTGTAATTACTGTAGAACTCATCGATTTCTCCAAGCAGCAAGCGAACCCGGTGTTGCGCGCGCACCAGTCGCTTGGTGGTGCGAACGATGCCTACGTAGTCCCACATGAACCGCCGAAGCTCGTCCCAATTGTGCGCAATGATCACGTCTTCGTCCGAGTCGGTCACTTGAGTTGCGTCCCACGTGGGTAAGGCAATGGGAGTGGTGACGTCGGGTAGCTCGCGAAGCATGTCTTGGGCAGCGGCGCGAGCGTAAACAAAACACTCCAGGAGCGAATTGCTGGCCATGCGGTTGGCGCCGTGCAAGCCGGTGAAGCTGGTTTCGCCGATCGCATACAGTCCCGGTATGTCGGTTCTGCCAGTCTGATTGACCAGCACTCCGCCGCAGGTGTAATGGGCCGCTGGCACCACCGGGATTGGCTCGCAGGTAATGTCGATACCGAATTCCAGGCAGCGCTCATAAACGGTCGGAAAATGCGCTTTGATGAATTCTGTAGGCTTGTCGCTGATATCCAGATAGACGCAGTCGATGCCGAGGCGCTTCATTTCATGATCGATTGCCCGGGCTACGATGTCACGGGGCGCCAGTTCCGCGCGCGGGTCGAAGCGTGGCATGAAGCGTTCGCCGCTGGGCAGTCTCAGCACGGCGCCTTCGCCGCGCAATGCCTCGGTAATGAGAAAGCTCTTGGCTTTTGGGTGGTACAGGCAGGTTGGATGAAATTGGTTGAACTCCAGATTGCCCACCCTGCATCCCGCGCGCCACGCCATCGCGATGCCGTCGCCGCATGCTCCGTCGGGGTTGCTGGTATATAGGTACACCTTTGCGGCGCCACCCGTCGCGAGTACGGTGAATTTTGCCTGGAAGGTGTCCACCTCTCCGTTTGTTCGATCAAGCACGTAAGCGCCAAGGCAACGCTTACCATTCAAGCCCAGCTTGCGTTCGGTGATCAGGTCTACGGCTACACGCTGGTGTAGTAGATCGATGTTTTCCCGATCATGAGCACGGGAAAGCAGGGTGTTGAAAATCGCGGCGCCGGTCGCATCGGCAGCATGAATGATGCGTCTGTGGCTGTGTCCGCCTTCTCGCGTCAGGTGGTACTCGAAGCCGTCAGCTTCGCGCTCGGCGTCGTCCCGGGTGAAGGGGACACCTTGCTCGATCAGCCACTGGATGGCTTCGCGGCTGTGTTCCACTGTAAAGCGTACCGCTTCTTCTTTGCATAGCCCGCCACCGGCAACGAGGGTGTCAGCGACGTGGGATTCGATTGTGTCCGTAGTGTCCAGCACTGCGGCCACACCGCCTTGAGCCCAATACGTCGAGCCATTGGCCAGGTCGCCCTTGCTCAGTACCGCAACCCGGAGCGAGGGCGGCAGGTTGAGCGCTAGAGTCAAGCCGGCTGCGCCGCTGCCTATGACAAGAACGTCGTATTGATAATGTCGGCTCATTTCGAATCTCACGTTGAGGCGAGCCCTAGTATATAGGTGCGTCCCCCGGCAAAATAGCGGGCCTTGTTGGACTTGGCGGGATGCTTTGGAACTTTTCTTGCAGGCTTGTCTCTATAGACAGTTGTGGATGCAGACCGGCTGGCCATCGTTCGGTGGGCGGCGGGTTTTTGCTGTGGATACCAGTGTGGCGCCGTCGGAACGGTTCGTTTTGAGGCGTTGCTCGCCAATGCCGTCAGGTGTGTTGCAGGAATGCTTGCTTGAAGGGGGAGAACTTTTGTGTAAAGCCCGGGTCTATTCTGGCAGGTCAGCTCGTAGGCGAGCGCAGCACCCCTTCCGGGTCATGGAGGAGTGTTTATGCTAACCCAGGAGCAGGACCAGCAACTGGTCGAGCGAGTGCAGCGAGGAGATAAGCGGGCTTTCGATTTGCTGGTATTGAAATATCAGCACAAGATCCTAGGGTTGATCGTGCGCTTTGTACATGATTCTCACGAAGCTCAGGATGTTGCGCAAGAAGCCTTTATTAAAGCCTATCGTGCGCTTGCGAATTTTCGCGGAGACAGTGCTTTTTATACGTGGCTGTACCGTATTGCCATTAATACGGCAAAGAATCATTTGGTGGCTCGAGGAAGAAGGCCGCCTGACAGCGATGTCAGTTCCGAGGATGCTGAGTTCTATGAGGGAGATCATGCTCTCAAGGACATTGAGTCGCCGGAGCGAGCACTTCTCAGGGATGAAATTGAGGACACAGTTCACAGAACTATCCAACAACTTCCTGAAGATTTACGCACGGCTCTAACACTGCGTGAATTTGATGGTCTTAGTTATGAAGACATTGCAAATGTTATGCAGTGTCCGGTGGGTACGGTCCGCTCACGGATATTCCGGGCGCGGGAAGCCATCGATAAAGCATTGCAACCCCTGTTGCATGAATCCTGAGACAGCGGCGATAGCCAAGAGAGGAACCGCCATGAGTCGTGAAGCCCTGCATGAATCGCTGTCCGCGGTGATGGATAACGAAGCGGACGATTTGGAATTACGTCGAGTGCTCGCTGCAGAGGGCGACAGTGAAATGCGATCGACCTGGTCGCGTTATCAGATCGCCCGTGCCGCAATGCACAAGGAGCTGATCGAGCCTCGTCTGGATATTGCGTCGGCAGTGTCGGCGGCGTTGGCTGAAGAGCCTGAAATCACTGCGGTTAAGCCACAGCGCTTCGCTTGGCGTAATGTAGGCCGGCTAGCCGTCGCGGCATCGGTTACGGTCGCTGTGTTGGCTGGCGTACGCCTGTACAATCAGAGCGAAGTTGCCGGGCCGCAGATTGCTCAGCAGGCTGCGCAGCCTAGCATCGCAGTGCCGCAAGCTAGCCAGGGGCCAGCCGTGCTGGCAGGCTATAGTGAGGGCGCGGTTGCTCCCGGTGCCCAAGTGACGGGGGCGGAAGGTTCGCCTGAAAGTTGGCATGAAAAGAGGTTGCCGGCTTATGTTCGTCAGCATGCTCAGCAGGCCGCTTTCGGTAGCGGTTCGGAAAGTGCGCTGCCCTACGCTCGCGCAGCCAGCATGGAAGATCGTTAAGGAACAACATGCGTGTGATACCGCTGTTTGTGGTGCTCGGAGGCTGGCTATCGATGCCGGCCTTTGCTGCTGAAGCCGATCTCCTGATGCAGCGACTTGCAGCTGCTGAGAAAAAGCAAAGCTATCAAGGCACTTTCGTTTATGAGCGCAACGGAAGCTTTTCCAGTCATGCTGTCTGGCAGTTGGTAGATGGTCAACAGTCGCGTGAGCGACTGTTGCAGCTAGACGGTCCCGCTGCAGAGGTTGTGATCGTCAACCGAAAGATCCAGTGTGCGACCGAAGATATGGCGTCCCAAGTGCGGGAAGCCACGCCTTGGCGCCAGCTGGAGCCGGATGCACTTTCCAAGTGGTACAGCTTTCAGGTGATCGGCGAATCCCGAGTCGCAGGGCGACCCACGGTTGCGCTAGCCGTGCGTCCTAGGGATCAGCACCGCTATGGCTTCGAGCTGCATCTCGATAGAGAGACTTCCCTGCCGCTTAAATCATTGTTGCTTGATGAAAGCGGGCAACTGCTTGAGCGCTTTCAGTTCACGCATTTCGCGCCACGTTCAGCGGAGCCAGCGGATGTGGAAGGAGGGGCGGATTGCAAACCAGTCTCGCTTGCTGTCGAGCAAAAAGAACCTACATCAACGAAATGGCGCTCTGATTGGTTGCCGGATGGGTTTCAGCTGATCGACTCAGATGTGCGTCCGAGTCCCGCCTCAAAAGAGTCGGTCACTTGGTTGTCTTATAGTGATGGTATTGCTCGCGTATCGGTATTTATCGAGCCGCTGGACGGTGCTGTAGTTGAAGACGCGCGCAGCCAAATGGGGCCTACGGTGGCTGTTTCGAAGCGTATTTCTACGGCTGGCGGCGATGTCATGATTACTGTAATTGGGGAAATTCCTCTAGGCACGGCGGAGCGAATTGCATTGTCCATGCGCGCCGGGGCTGATCAGGCGTCGCAATGATCGAGGAGACAGGTCGCGTAGTTGCATTGGCGCCCGGCGCTGTTTGGGTTGAGGCGGAGCGCAGTAGCACCTGTTCAGGTTGTTCCGTGAGGAGTGGCTGTGGGCAGGGCCTGGTTGATCGGCTTGGTATTCGCGAACGCCGTGGTTTGATACTGGCGTTGTGTGATCTTCGGCTTAGCGTAGGGGATACCGTTGTGGTCGGTATCCGTGAAAGCGTGTTGCTACACGGCGCCGTGCTTGTCTATCTTTTTCCGCTGATCATGCTTTTCATCTTTGCGGTCATCGCTTCCCAGCTTTCGGCTCCCGAGCCGTACGTTATGCTTGCTGGGCTAGGCGGCTTTCTGGTCGCCTGGCTCCTGGTACGCAAGCGCAGCCAGCAGACCTCAATCGATCCGGCGTTGCAGCCGGTCGTGTTGCGTGCGGCTTTGGCTGCTAAGGCTGGGTAGTCGGGCGGTTTATTCCGTCTCGCAAGCGGGCTGCCAGGATAACAGGCTGCTCGATGACATCATCATCCACTTGCTCACCGAGTGATCGGTTCTGCCTCAGCCTCAGGTTGGGTCATCCCGCAATTTCAGTAGAACCGTTCAGTTTCACCACGCGTATTGCGCAATGAGCGGGCAAGTCCCGCTGTCTTCAAGCTCGCCGAACAGTATTCTCTAACTTCAGAAAAAGCGCGCTCTTCGGCCGCTTTTCCGCATCGGCCTATCAGCAGGAGTGTTCACGTTGCGGTGGCGGAAGGCTGATCATGCACGTCCTAGGCTCCGGCGTGGCACTGAATAGACCTATCAGGTACACTTTGCGGCTATTTTCGGCGGGCAATCGGCTCGCGACGTATTAGAGTGTTGAGCTGTGAGCGACCTGAGTCATATCCGCAATTTTTCTATCATCGCGCACATCGATCATGGCAAGTCGACCCTGGCTGACCGTTTCATTCAGATGTGTGGCGGTTTGACCGAGCGTGAAATGAACGCCCAGGTGCTGGATTCGATGGACCTCGAGCGTGAACGAGGCATCACCATCAAGGCGCACAGCGTCACGCTTTACTACAAGGCGAAGGACGGCAAGACCTATCAGCTGAACTTCATCGACACCCCAGGCCACGTAGATTTCACCTACGAGGTCAGTCGCTCGCTCGCCGCCTGCGAAGGTGCGTTGCTGGTGGTCGATGCTGGGCAGGGCGTAGAAGCGCAATCGGTAGCCAACTGCTATACAGCCATCGAGCAGGGCTTGGAAGTGATGCCCGTGCTGAACAAGATGGATTTGCCGCAGGCCGACCCCGATAAGGTCAAGGGCGAAATCGAGCATATTATCGGTATCGATGCGACCGATGCTGTGGCGTGTAGCGCCAAGAGCGGCATGGGTGTAGACGATGTGCTTGAGCGCCTGGTGTCTGTCATCCCCGCTCCGACGGGAGAAATCGATGCGCCCCTGCAGGCGCTGATTATCGACTCCTGGTTCGACAACTACCTCGGTGTCGTCTCGCTGGTGCGAGTTCGCCATGGTCGGATCAAAAAGGGCGACAAGGTCCTAGTCAAATCCACTGGCAAGGTACACCAGGTCGACAGCGTGGGTGTGTTCAACCCGAAACACACGAGCACCGCCGACCTTAAAGCTGGCGAAGTCGGCTTTATTATTGCCGGCATCAAGGATATTCACGGTGCTCCGGTTGGTGACACCCTGACACTCTCGAATACGCCTGACGTTGAAATGCTGCCTGGTTTCAAGCGGGTAAAGCCGCAAGTCTATGCGGGTCTGTTTCCGGTAAGCTCGGACGATTTCGAAGACTTCCGTGAGGCGTTGCAAAAGTTGACGCTCAACGATGCTGCGCTGCAGTACGAGCCGGAAAGCTCGGATGCGCTTGGATTCGGCTTCCGCATCGGCTTCCTCGGCATGCTGCATATGGAGATCATCCAGGAGCGCCTCGAACGCGAGTACGACCTGGATCTGATCACCACGGCGCCGACAGTGGTCTATGAACTATTGTTGAAAAACGGCGAGACTATCTATGTCGATAGTCCGTCAAAGCTACCCGATCTTTCCTCGATTGAGGATATGCGTGAGCCCATTGTGCGGGCCAACATTCTCGTTCCCCAGGAGCATTTGGGCAGCGTTATTACGCTTTGTGTGGAAAAGCGTGGCGTTCAGCGTGACCTTCAGTTTCTCGGAACGCAGGTCCAGGTGCGCTATGACCTGCCCATGAGCGAAGTGGTGCTCGACTTCTTCGACCGGCTCAAATCGGTCAGCCGGGGCTATGCCTCGCTGGATTACAGCTTCGAGTGCTTCCAGTCCGCCAATCTCACCCGGCTGGATATCCTGATCAACGGCGACAAGGTCGACGCGTTAGCGTTGATCGTGCACCGCGACAGTGCGCATTACAAAGGGCGGGTCCTTGTCGAGAAGATGAAGGAGCTAATCCCCAGGCAGATGTTCGACGTCGCCATCCAGGCTGCGCTGGGTGGACAGGTTGTCGCGCGAAGCACTGTGAAAGCGTTGCGCAAGAACGTTCTGGCGAAATGCTACGGCGGTGACGTAAGTCGGAAACGCAAACTGCTTGAAAAGCAGAAGGCCGGTAAGAAGCGGATGAAACAGGTCGGCAACGTTGAGATTCCACAGGAAGCCTTCCTCGCCGTGCTCAAGGTAGATAGCTGACATGTCGATCAATTTCCCGCTGTTGCTGGTCATCGCCGTTGCGGTATGTGGATTTTTGGCACTACTCGACGTACTGATCTTCGCGCCACGTCGCCGGGCTGCGATAGCCACCTATGAGGGCCAGGCCGGGGAGCTTGATCAATCGACGTTGGACGCGTTGAACAAAGAGCCGGTTCTTATTGAGTACGGCAAGTCCTTTTTCCCGGTTCTTGCGATCGTTCTGGTGCTGCGCTCGTTTCTTATCGAACCATTCCAGATTCCATCCGGTTCGATGATTCCGACGCTCGAGGTCGGCGACTTCATACTGGTAAACAAATTCGCCTATGGTATTCGGCTACCCGTGGTCGATACCAAGATCATTGATGTCAGTGATCCTAAGCGTGGGGATGTGATGGTATTTAGATATCCGAGCGATCCCAACATTAACTACATCAAGCGTGTTATAGGCCTGCCTGGCGATGTAATCCGGTATAGCAGCGACAAGCGTTTGAGCATTAATGGAGAGTTGGTTCCCGAAATACTGATTGGCGAGGAACCAGGCAGCTTGGGCAGCGCGAAGCTGTACCAAGAGAAGCTCGGTGAGGTAGAACACCTCATTCGCAAGGAAATGGCACGCTATCGGATCGAGCCCAACCGCGAGTGGCGCGTTCCGCAAGGCCATTACTTCATGATGGGCGACAACCGCGACAATTCCAACGACAGCCGCTACTGGCACGATGCGGCGATTCCAGCTGAACTAGCCGGCATGGTTCCAGACCGCAATATCGTCGGCAAAGCCTTCGCCGTATGGATGAGCTGGCCTGATCCGAAGTTCAGCAACCTACCGCATTTTTCGCGGGTAGGATTGATTCACTGAGTCTGTGAATCAGGGCCCGGTTCCGGCGAGCCGGCCCGCTATATTTGAACAGCCCCAATCTGCGGGTAACGTACGACATAGAGGTCGACATGAGTTTCGCTCGTTCGCAAAAAGGCCTGTCCATGCTGAGCTGGATCATGGTGCTGGCGTTGGTGGCGTTTTTTGCCAGCACCGCATTCAAGATGCTGCCGCATTATTTCGACTATATGTCCATGGACAAGATCATCTCTGGGGTTGAAAGTGACAAGGCGGCAGACATCCGCACCGTGGGAGATTTCTATAGCCATGTGCGCAAGGGCATGGACGTGAATGGTATTCGCGACCTGAACCTCGAAGAGGCGATGAAGGTCGTGATTGAAAATAACGAGTTCAAAGTTCACTTGGACTATGAAAAACGCGAGCCCCTGATCCGCAATCTCGATCTGGTGGCGAACTTCGATAAAGAATATCGCCTAAGGATGCCGTGAGCACTTCGTTAGCCCGTCTCGAGCGTAGGCTCGGATATCAATTCAAAGACCAGGAGCTGATGCTCCTGGCTCTGACACATCGCAGCTATGCCGGACGCAATAACGAGCGTCTGGAGTTTCTTGGCGATGCCATCCTCAACTTTATCGCCGGCGAGGCGTTGTTCAACCACTTTCCGCAAGCCAAGGAAGGGCAGCTCTCTCGGCTGCGCGCGCGACTGGTTAAAGGCGAAACGCTTGCCGTGCTCGCACGCGGTTTCGAGCTCGGAGAATACCTGCGGCTTGGTTCCGGCGAGTTGAAAAGCGGTGGCTTTCGCCGTGAATCGATCCTTGCTGATACGCTCGAAGCTTTAATTGGCGCCATATACCTTGATGCAGGCATGGAGGCGGCGCGTGACCGCGTGCTGGCTTGGCTTGCCAACGAGCTGGAAGGGCTTACGCTCGTTGATACGAACAAGGATCCAAAGACTCGCCTGCAGGAATTTCTGCAATCGCGGGCATGCGAACTACCGAAGTACGAAGTGGTTGCGATTCAGGGCGAACCGCATTGCCGGACGTTCTTCGTCGAGTGCCAGGTATCGTTGCTCAATGAGAAGACTCAAGGGCAGGGTGCTAGCAGGCGTATTGCCGAACAGGTTGCCGCTGCCTCGGCATTGATAGCGCTCGGCGTGGAGAACGGTAATGACTGATGAACGAGTTGAAGGCGAAGACGTCAGCCGCTGTGGCTATGTAGCCATAGTGGGACGGCCCAATGTGGGTAAGTCAACGCTCCTCAATCACGTCTTGGGGCAGAAGCTCGCGATCACTTCGCGCAAGCCGCAGACGACACGACACAATATGCTCGGGATCAAGACCGAGGGCACCGTTCAGGCGGTCTATGTCGACACCCCTGGCCTGCACAAGAATGGCGAGACGGCACTCAACCGTTATATGAACCGCACCGCCTCTTCAGCCTTGAAGGACGTCGACGTCGTCGTCTTCGTTGTTGATCGTACGCGCTGGACCGATGAGGATCAGCTGGTGCTCGAGCGTGTCCAGTATGTTGAAGGTCCGGTCATCGTGGCGGTCAACAAGACTGATCGCGTCGAGGACAAAGGCGAATTGCTGCCACATTTCGAATGGTTGGCTCAGCAGCTTCCTAACGCTGAAATCGTACCGATCTCCGCCCAGCACGGGCAGAATCTCGATGTGTTCGAGAAGCTAGTTGCCTCGCACCTGCCTGAGGGCGAGCATTTCTTTCCCGAGGACCAGATCACCGACCGCAGCAGCCGTTTCCTAGCGGCGGAGCTGGTGCGCGAGAAGATCATGCGCCAGCTCGGTGCTGAGGTGCCGTATCAGATCACTGTCGAAATTGAAGACTTCAAGCAGCAGGGGCATGTGCTGCATATCCATGCTCTGATCCTGGTCGAGCGCGATGGACAGAAGAAGATCATCATTGGCGACAAGGGCGAGCGCATCAAGCGCATCGGTCAGGAGGCGCGCAAGGACATGGAAGTGCTGTTTGACTCCAAGGTCATGCTTAACCTCTGGGTGAAGGTAAAGAGCGGTTGGTCCGACGACGAGCGCGCACTGCACTCGCTCGGCTACAGCTGACGCTAAGCCCGCGACACCGGTCCAACTGCCGCAGCCTTGGCGGTCGGACAAAGGCATTCGCTCCGTTTCTGCCTACGACCTAGATCCCATGACCGCTCAAACTGCCTTTGTGCTGCACAGCCGGCCCTATCGTGAAAGTAGCGCGCTTGTGGATTTCTTCACCCCCGAGGGGCGGCTGCGGGCAGTGCTGCGTGGTGCCCGCGGCAAGGCGGGCACTTTGGCCCGGCCATTCGTACCGCTGGAGGTCGAGTTTCGCGGGCGCGGTGATCTGAAGAGCGTCGGGCGACTGGAGAGCGCGGGTTTGGCTTTCTGGCTCGACGGCAATGCGCTCTTCAGTGGCCTGTACCTGAACGAGTTGCTGATCCGGCTGCTACCGGCGGAGGATGCCCATCCCGCGATGTTCGACCATTACGCCGCGACATTACCCGCCCTGGCAGACAAGCGACCGCTGGAGCCGATCCTGCGTTCTTTCGAATGGCGATTGCTGACCGAACTTGGCTACGGCTTTGCGCTGGACCGGGATATCGCTGACCAGCCTATCCATGGCGACGGGCTTTATCGCTTGTTGCCCGAGACCGGGCTGGAGCCGGTCGGTCAGTTTCAGCCCGGGCTGTTCAATGGTGCGGAACTCCTGGCAATGGCTGAGGCCGATTGGAATGTGCCAGGGGCTTTGGCGGCCGCAAAAAGACTTATGCGTCAGGCGCTGGCGCCGCATCTGGGCGGCCGGCCACTGGTTAGCCGCGAGCTGTTCATGAACATCAAGGAGGTCTCGCGTGACTGAAGCCAATCGAATCCTGCTCGGCGTCAATGTCGATCATGTCGCCACTCTGCGCCAGGCGCGTGGCACCCGTTACCCGGACCCGGTCAAGGCCGCGTTAGATGCTGAGGAGGCGGGGGCCGACGGCATCACGGTGCACCTGCGTGAAGATCGTCGGCACATTCAGGAGCGTGACGTGCTGATGATGAAAGACGCGCTGCAGACTCGAATGAATTTCGAAATGGGCCTGACCGACGCAATGCTGGCCTTTGCCGAACAACTGCGCCCGGAACACGTTTGTCTGGTGCCGGAGACGCGCCAGGAGCTAACCACTGAAGGCGGTCTGGATGTGGCCGGCCAAGAGTCTCGCATCCGCGATGCGGTGATGCGCCTGGCGGCCTGCGGCGCTGAGGTGTCGTTGTTCATTGATGCTGACCCGCGGCAGATCGAAGCCGCGGCGCGGGTTGGTGCGCCGGCCATCGAGTTGCACACCGGGCGCTACGCCGATGCGCACGGGGTGGCCGAGCGGGCCTGCGAGCTGGCGCGAATTCGTGATGGCGTCGAGTCAGGTCTGAGCCATGGATTGATCGTCAACGCCGGCCATGGCCTTCATTACCATAATGCCGAGGCGATCGCGGCGATCCGCGGGGTCAATGAGCTGAACATTGGCCACGCGATTGTTGCTCACGCGCTGTTTGTTGGCTTCAAACAGGCCGTTAAGGAAATGAAGCATCTCATTCTCACCGCAGCGGCGCGCGGCTGACGCGCTGGGCGGTTGCGCTTGTTACAGACCGCTTTCGCTGGTTAGCGTCGGAAGAAGATATTCAGCAGAACCGTCAGCGCCACGCTCAGGATGATCATTGAGGTGATGGGGATGAAGGTTCTGCTGCGCTCCGACTCGATACGAATATCGCCGGGCAATTTCCCGAACCAGCTCAACAGTCCCGGCGCGTAGTGAAACACTACGCCGAGCAGAAGCAGGAGCAACCCTGCGACGATCAACCATTTCGCCATATTGCCTCCTGTTCTGGTCAGTGATAAGCGGCAAAAGCTGCCACGACGTGCCGTGCCAGGACTTGTACGGGCTCACTGCAGCCAGGGGCGCACAAGAGCTTGATCCGGTACACACCCAGCGACGGTAGATTTTCGCCTTCGTCCATGCGTTTGAGCGGTGGCTTGACCAGGCTCAAGGGATAGGGCGCTACCGCTAGATCGGCAATCATCGCGGCTTCCTGACCCGCGCACTGCTCGCTAGAGTAAGCAACCCGATACGACCGTCCCGCTCTGTCGAGCGCATCTAGCGCTTGGCGGCGCCACGCGCATTCTGGAGTAGACAACGCCAAGGGCAACGGATCGCGCTCGACCGCGACGCCCCCGGCGCGTCCGGCCCAGACCAGCTGCTCACTATGGATGACCTCGCCACGGGAATCATCCTGGCCAAGGTTGCCGACGCTGATGAGCGCTACGTCCAGCTCACCGGCGTCGATGCGTTGGATCATGTCGACGCTCCGCCCAACCGATACGTTCACTTCGATGCCCGGATGAGTCCGTGCAAACAGAGACAGCAGGCCCGGCAAGATGTGAGTGCCGATATCGGCGGGCGTACCGAAACGCACCTGGCCGTTTAGCTGCGGTGTTACAAACGCGCTCACCGCTTCTTCGTTGAGTTTCAGCAGCCGACGGGCATAGCCCAACAGCCGCTCACCCTCATTGGTCAGGGTGATGCGCCGAGCCTCTCTGACAAAGAGAGCACAGCCGAGCATGGTTTCGAGGCGCTTGATCTGCATGCTGACGGCCGACGTGGTCCGGAAGATCTGGCCTGCCGCGCGCGTGAAACTGCCGCTTTCGGCGATCGAGACAAAGGTGCGGAGCACATCGATTTCCAATAGCGGCATCGCAGATTGGGGAAGCTGTTCGGGCATTCCGGGCATAGGCTAGCCTTCAATTTCGTTTAACTGGTCGTTCTATTCTAGTCGTTTGTTTGAATCGTCAAGCGCGCTCAGTCTTACTTCACCGGCCATATCGGTCGGCAGGCACTGGGTGCGCCGACGCACCTTGCACGTTAGGAGGCGCAATGAAGTGTTCAGACAGACGAGTGGCAGATGCACCAAAAGGTCCGCGGCAAGAGCCCGCAAGGCCGGATGTCTATATGCCGGCAATGTGGCCCATCGGACTGCAAGAGTTGGCGCTCGACTGGTTTGCGGCCTGGCGCAAGCGTCGCCTCTATCGGCGGCTAGTCACGCTCAGCGACCGGCAATTGCGGATGCGTGATTTGAGCCGCCCGCGTTTGATAGAGAAAGCACAGGCGTCGCTGCGTCAGCTGGTTGAAGAACAGCGTAGTGCGCGCGTCCAGCGTTAGGGTTTGCGCGCGATCAACACGGCGCGCATCGGCGCGGGCAGGCCTTCGATGGTCTTGCTGTGATCCTGCGGGTCTAGGAACTCCGGCAGCGACTGATAGCGCATCCAATCGGTGCTGCGCTGCTCCTGGATGCTGGTAACGCTGACATCCACGCAGCGCACGTCAACGAAGCCAGCGCGGCGCAGCCAGCATTCCAGCGCCGCCACCGAGGGAAGGAACCACACATTACGCATCTGTGCGTAGCGGTCTTCCGGGACCAGGGCGGTGTGTTCGTTGCCCTCGATCACCAATGTTTCCAGGACCAGCTGACCGCCCTTGATCAGGCAGTCCTTCAGGTCCAGCAGGTGATCGACCGGTGAGCGTCGGTGGTAGAGCACGCCCATAGAAAAGACAGTGTCGAAGCCCTCGAGCTTGGGCGGCAACTCCTCCAGCGCCATGGGCAGATGCCAGACCGGCAGTTCCTCCAGGTAGCGCTTCATCGCGTGAAACTGGCAAAAGAACAGCCAGTTCGGGTCGATGCCGACGACCGAGTCGGCACCGGCGCCGAGCATGCGCCACATGTAATAGCCGTTGCCGCAACCGACGTCGAGGATGCGCTTGCCGCTCAAATCCAAATGCGGCGATACCCGGTCCCACTTCCAATCCGAGCGCCATTCGGTGTCGACATGTACGCCAAACACGTCGAAAGGTCCCTTGCGCCAGGGCGACAGGCCGAACAAGGCGTCTTGGGTAGCCGCACGGGTGTCCTCGTCGCACTCCGCTTCCAGGCGGAAAGCCGCTTGCAGTTCGACAGCGGCGGGCTTGATATCAGGCAGCGCATCGACGGCGCGACGCCAGCGCGGCAAGTCGCCGTGGCCGATGGCGAGTTTGGCATCGAGTTGTGCCTGCAAGCCGTTGGCCCAGGCGGCCAGTGGGGTGCCGGCCAGGCGCCAGGCGAGGGGTGTCAGGTCAAGGTTCATGGCAGCGCAATCAACGAGGCGAAGTTCAGGCATTGAAACCAGGGCACCACCTTGGTGAATCCGGCCTCCATCAAGCGCTGACGGTGGGTTTCCAGGCTGTCGGGCTTCATCACGTTCTCGATGGCGCTGCGTTTCTGCGCGATTTCCAGTTCGCTGTAGCCGTTGGCGCGCTTGAATGCGACATGCAGGTCGGTCAGCAGGTCATGCTCCTGCTCGTCTTCGAAGCGCAGCTTTTCCGACAGAATCAGCGCGCCCCCAGGTACCAGCGCCTGGCGGATGGCGCCTAGCAGAGCGGGCCGCTTCTCAGGGGGGATGAACTGCAGAGTGAAGTTGAGTGCAATCAGCGAGGCGGGCTGGAACTGCAGGGCAAGCACGTCGGCTTCGATCACCTCAACCGGGAGCAACTCTTGAAACATCGAGTCCTGCCCGTGCAGGTATTCACGGCAGCGCTCGACCATGGCAGTAGAGTTATCGACGGCGATCACCTGGCAATTATCCACCTTCACGTGCCGGCGCAACGCTTGCGTCACCGCGCCCAGCGAACATCCCAGGTCATAGAGGCAGGTGTTCGGCTGGGCGAACTGCGCGGCCAGCACGCCGATGTTCTCGACGATGGTGGGATAGCCCGGAACCGAGCGTTTGATCATGTCGGGAAAGACCCGCACGACATCCTCGTTGAAGACGAAGTCCTGGGGTTGGGCGAGGGGCTTGGCGAACAGGCGATCGGGTTCGTGGCTCACGGCGGTGTCTAGGCAGGCTGAAAACAGGGGCGGCATTGTAGCGGAAAGCCATGCCGATGGCCGTCGCGAAGTGGACGGTCGGTCCTCGTGCCCGGCTATTCCACGTCTTATGGCACGTCTTATTGCACTTCGATTCGGCAGTCGAACAGCCCGGCCGGCTCGGTGTCAGTTTCCCAAGGGCGCTGATAGGCGAGATAAAGGCGGCCGCTGCCGGCCTCGGCTGCCTCGAAGCGCCAGGTGGACAGACCATCGCCGCCGATGACGTCGGACTTCGGTGAGCTGAATACTTCCGGGCCAAGGCTTTTCAACTGTTCGGCTGAAACCTCGCGCAGGTTCCAGCGATAGCCTGTGGTGGGGTTGCTTGGCAGGCTCACGATCAGCATCTGACCGGGCTGCAAGGTCAGCGGGCAGTCCGCATCGTCGTTCAGCGCGATACTGCTCGGCGGCGTACTGGCGCAACCGGCCAGCAGGAACAACGGGGCGAACGACAGCAAACGGGCGAGAGGCATGGGCGACCGGCTCCAGAGGGAAGAAAGAAAACGCTCGGGCGTCGGTGGAAACCATAAGGCGCCAGGGCCGGTGGGTAAAGCCATTCGCAGTGGCGACCGGCTGTACGCAAGCGGAAGGGGCCGTGCCGCCGGTTCACGGCCCCTGATTCCGGTATTAGAACAAGACCTTGACCACGTCACTGAAGCGCTTGGCGAAGTGCATCGTCAGGCCTTCTTTCAGATAGTCCGGCAACTCCTCGAAATCTCCGCGATTCAGCTCCGGGATGATCAATTCGTAAAGCTTCAAGCGCCGCGCTGCGATGACCTTCTCTCGCAGCCCACCGATCGGCAGCACCAGCCCGGTCAGGGTTAGCTCGCCCGTCATGGCCACGCCTTTCTTGGGCGCCTGGTTGCGTGCCAACGAAAGCAGCGCGCTGGCCATGCTGATGCCGGCGCTGGGGCCATCTTTTGGCGTAGCGCCTTCCGGCACGTGCATATGCACGAAGGCCTGATCAAAGAACTTCGGATCGCCTTTGAATTCCTTCAAGTGCGAATTGACGTAACTGAACGCGATTTCAGCCGACTCCTTCATGACATCGCCCAACTTGCCGGTGAGCTTGAAACCTCGGTTGAGCGTATGGATGCGTGTCGCCTCGATGGGCAACGTTGCGCCGCCCATGCTGTTCCAGGCCAACCCGGTGACCACGCCGACTCCAGTGAGCAGCTGTTCAGGGTGCCAATACGCCATGCCCAGGTAGCTTTCGATATCTTTCGGCCCGATCTTGATCTTGCTCTCAGGTTCATCGAGCAGCTTGACCACGGCCTTACGCACCACCTTGCCGAGCTGCTTGTCGAGCTGTCGAACTCCGGCCTCGCGCGCGTAGCCTTCGATGAGGTTGCGCAACGCACTGTCATTGATAGCCAACCGGTTCTTCGGCACCCCGGCGCGCTGCAACTGCCGCGGCCAGAGGTGGCGCTTGGCGATCGCCAGTTTCTCTTCGGTGATGTAACCCGACAGCCGGATGATCTCCATGCGGTCGAGCAGCGGGCCCGGGATCGAATAAAGGCTGTTGGCGGTGCAGACGAACAGGACCTTGGACAGGTCCAGGCGCAAATCAAGGTAATGATCGAGGAAACCGACGTTCTGTTCCGGGTCCAGCGTTTCCAACAGCGCCGAGGCCGGATCGCCCTGATGGCTATTGCCGAGCTTGTCTACCTCGTCGAGCATGATCACCGGGTTCATCACTTCGACTTCCTTCAGCGCCTGGACCAGTTTGCCGGGCAGGGCGCCGATGTAGGTGCGGCGATGGCCCTTGATCTCGGCCTCGTCTCGCATGCCGCCGACGCTGAAGCGGTAGAAAGGGCGGCCCAGCGATTCGGCAATGGACTTGCCAATGCTGGTCTTGCCAACGCCTGGCGGACCCACAAGGAGCACGATGGAGCCGGAGATTTCGCCGCGGAATGCGCCGACGGCAAGAAACTCGATGATCCGGCTCTTGATATCGTCGAGCCCGGCATGATGCGCATTGAGCACCTTGCGAGCATGTTCGAGGTCGAGCTTGTCCTCGCTGTACAGCCCCCAGGGCATCGACGTGACCCAGTCCAGATAGTTACGGGTTACCGCATACTCCGGCGAACCGGTTTCCAGCACCGAGAGCTTGGTCAGCTCGTCGTCGATCCGCTTCTGGGCGGCGGGCGGCACGACCTTGCCCTCCAGGCGGGAGCGGAATTCATCGGCATCGGCGCTGCGGTCGTCCTTGGTGATCCCCAGCTCTTGCTGGATGATCTTCAGCTGCTCCTTTAGGAAGAACTCACGCTGACGTTCGCCGATCTTGCGGTTCACTTCGCCGGTCAGTTCTTTCTGCAGCTTGGCGACTTCGACTTCCTTGCGCAGCAGGGGCAGCACCTTCTCCATGCGCTTGAGCACGGGTACGGTGTCCAGGACCTCTTGCAACTCGATGCCTGGCGCCGTGGTCAGCGCCGCAGCGAAGTCGGTTAACGGCGACGGCGCGTTCGGGCTAAAGCGGTTGAGGTAGTTCTTCAGCTCCTCGCTGTACAGTGGGTTAAGTGGCAGCAGTTCCTTGATCGCATTGATCAGCGCCATGCCGTAGGCCTTCACCTCGTCGCGGGGGTCTTCATCGCTCTGCGGGTATTCGACTTCCACCAGATAAGGCGGTTTACGGCGCAGCCACCCTTTGATTCGAACGCGGGCCATGCCCTGGGCGACGAATTGCAACCTGCCGCCTTCCTTCGAGGCGTGGTGCACGCGAACCATGGTGCCGTGTTCGGGCAGGCTGTCCGGATCGAAGCTCGCGGCATCCTGTGCCGGGGTGTCCATATAGAAGAGTGCCAGACGCTGATGCGGCGTCTTGGAGACCAGCTCCAGAGTCTCGGCCCAGGGCTCTTCGTTGACGATGATCGGCAGCACTTGTGCGGGAAAGAAAGGCCGGTTGTGGATCGGGACGATGTACAGCTTGTCGGGCAGGTCCTGATCCGGTAGCACCAAGCCCGTGGAAGAGGCGTTTTGCTCGAATTCTTGATGGATGTCGTCGTTCATGCGGCACCTGTGGCGAGTACGTGCTCTTTAGATGGGTATCTGGCGAATGATTTCAATCCAATCGTTGCCTCGCTGTTTTTGCCTACAGCTATAAAAACCGCCAAGCCTCCGGTAGAGTGCGGCTCATACCCCAGGTGCCCCTCCATGCTCAATGCCCGTCTGCTGCGCCTTGATGATCAGGCCCACGAACATGCTCACGACTACCACCAGTTGGTGCTGTCGCTCTCGGGCAGTGCCGCGTTTGAGGTTGACGGCGCGGGCGGTGAGGTGTGCCGTATGCGTGCCTGCCTGGTGCCGGGATACGCCGAACACGAGTTCGCCGGCAAGGGTGATAACCGCATGCTCATCATCGACCTCGATGAGCAGGACCTCAGCGCCGACGATCCGCGCCTGCTGGCGCAGTTGTTCGAAACGCCTCGTTATCCGGCGCTGGATGCCGACTTTCACAACCTGCTGAATTACGCGGGCGCCGAACTGGCCCGTTATGGCAGCGACCCCTTGCTGGCAAGGGCGCTGGGCGGTGTGCTGTTGCGTGCGTTGCACTTGCGGGTGTTTGGCGAAGCGGCACACCAGCCGAAAGGGCCACTGGACATCGCGCGCCTGGATGCGCATATCGAAAGCAATCTGGCGCGCCGGATCACGGTAGCCGAGCTGGCGCAGGTGGTGTGCCTGAGCCCCAGCCACTTCCATGTGCAGTTCAAAGACAGCGTCGGCCTTACCCCGCATCAATACCTGCTGAAGAGTCGCCTCGATCGCGCCGCCAGGCTGCTGCGCGAAAGCCCGCTGCCCCTGGTGCGGATCGCCGAGGAGTGTGGCTTCTCCAGCCAGAGCGCCTTGACTACCGCCACCCGTCGTTACCTCGGGCTGACGCCGAAACGGCTGCGACGCAGCGAAGAGTGACCGACCCTAAACGCACCGAGACGGTGCGTTTCGCGTTCTACCGCCCCTGCTTTGCACCGCTTTAGCGACTTTTCATGACAGGGTTTTGACGCTCATCAAAACCCATAGGTTTTTGAAAAAGTTCCGTAGTTTTGCGCAACAACCGAAAACGCCCCCGCCTTAGATTCGCCTACCCGTTTGGCGAACTGCCCGCGTATTGCTGCCCGCGCGTCGCCGTCGAACCAGATCCAAACACAACAACACTCCACGAGAGGAGCGGCGCGATGTTCAAAGCCGGTCAAGTCTTGCAGGGCGATTTCGCCAATCTGAAAGCCGCCGAATTCTTCCCCGCCATCAGCGCCAACTACAGCGTTGACGAGGCGGCCTACCTGAGCGAGCTGCTGCAGCTCGCAGACCCCGGCGAAGCGGGCATTGAAGCCATCCGCCGTGAAGCCCGTACGCTGATCGAAGCGGTGCGCGGTCGAGATAACGCCGTCGACACCCTTGATGCACTGCTGCGCCAGTACAGCCTGGATACGCATGAAGGCCTGATGCTGATGTGTCTGGCCGAAGCGCTTCTACGTGTGCCGGATTCGGCCACGGCCGACGCGCTGATCCGCGACAAGCTCAACGCCGCCGAGTGGGAACGCCACCTCGGACAGAGCGACAACGTGCTGGTCAATTTCGCGGCCTGGGGCCTGGTGATGACGGGCAAGGTGGTCGACCCGGACAATTCTGACGGTCGCCCGAAGAACGTTATCGGCCGGCTGGTCAAACGCTCCGGCGAGCCGGTGATCCGCGCCGCGATGAATCAGGCAATGAAGCTGATGGGCAAGCAGTTCGTGCTTGGCCGGACCATCTCCGAAGCCTTGAAGAACGGCCGCCCCGAGCGCGAGAAGGGCTACACCTATTCGTTCGACATGCTCGGCGAAGCGGCGCTGACCACCGAAGATGCGCGCAAGTACATGGCTGACTACCGGCAGGCTGTGGAAACGGTCGGCGCCGAGCCGCAGGTCGGTCCGGGACCGCGTCCTTCGGTGTCGATCAAGCTGTCCGCGCTGCACCCGCGTTATGAAGTGGCTCAACGTGAGCGCGTGCTCACCGAACTGTTCGAAAGCGTTCGCGAGCTGGCGATACTGGCGCGCCACCTGGATGTCGGTATCACCATCGACGCGGAGGAGGCCGATCGTCTCGAGCTCTCGCTGGAACTGTACGAAAAACTGATGCGCGACCCGGCCATCGCCGGCTGGGGCGAGTTCGGCCTGGTGATCCAGGCGTATTCCAAGCGCTGCCTGCCGGTGCTGGTCTGGCTGACCCTGTTGGGTAAAGAGCTGAACGCGCGTATTCCGCTGCGTCTGGTGAAGGGCGCCTATTGGGACAGCGAAATCAAGCAGTGTCAGGTTCAGGGCTTGGACGGCTATCCGGTCTTCACCCGCAAGGAAGGTACCGATACCTCCTATCTGGCCTGCGCGCGCTACCTGTTGTCCGAGCACACCCGCGGCGTGATCTACCCGCAGTTCGCCAGCCACAACGCGCACACCGTGAGCTGCATCCTGTCGATGGTCGGCGAGTTGAAGACTCCGCGCGAGTTCGAATTCCAGCGCCTGCACGGCATGGGCGATGCGCTCTACGACACGGTGATCGAAAAGTACCGCAAGAACGTACGCATCTACGCGCCGGTCGGTGCCCACAAGGACCTGCTGCCGTATCTGGTGCGTCGTCTGCTGGAAAACGGCGCCAACTCATCGTTCGTTCACCAGCTGGTCGACCCGCGCGTGCCGGTCGAAACCCTGATAGACCACCCGGTCACCCAGCTGCGTCAGTTCAAGACCCTCGGCAACCATCGCATCCCGCTTCCGCCGGCGCTGTACGGCAACCGGACCAACTCGCAAGGCATCAACATGAACATCCAGACTCAGTGGAACGAACTGTCCAGCGCCTACCAAACGTTTCTCGACCGTCAGTGGCAGGCCGCCCCAGTGATTGGTGGGCAGACGCTTACCGGCAGCGCGCACAAGGTGCATTGCCCGTATCAGCTCAGCCAGGAAGTAGGCACCGCCCAGTTCGCCACTGCCGAGCAAGCCAAGCAGGCCATCGATGGTCTGTCTGCCTTCTGGCCGCGTTGGAACGCCACGCCCATCGAACAGCGCGCGCAGATCCTCGAGCGTCTTGGTGATCTGCTGGAGGCCAACCGCGCCGAGCTGATGGCCATGTGCACGCTGGAAGCCGGCAAAACCCTGCAGGACGGCATTGACGAAGTCCGTGAAGCCGTGGATTTCTGCCGTTATTACGCGCTGCAAGCCCGCTTGAAACTCGGTCGCGAAGAACTTAAAGGTCCGACCGGCGAGCGCAACGAGCTGTTCCACGAAGGCCGTGGCGTGTTCGTCTGCATCAGCCCCTGGAACTTCCCGCTGGCGATTTACCTCGGCCAAATCACCGCGGCGCTGGTCGCCGGTAATACCGTGCTCGCCAAGCCGGCCGAGCAGACCAGCCTGATCGCCGCCCGTGCGCTGGAGCTGATGTTCGAAGCTGGCCTGCCGAAGGAGGCGATCGCCTTCCTGCCGGGTGACGGTGCAACCCTCGGCGGCGTGTTCTGCCGCGACCCGCGTGTGGTCGGTGTGTGCTTCACCGGCTCCACCGACACTGCGCGCATCATCAACCGCCAGCTGGCCGAGAAGGAGGGCGCCATCGCCACCCTGATCGCCGAAACCGGTGGCCAGAACGCAATGATCGTTGACTCCACCGCGCTGCCTGAGCAGGTGGTCAAGGATGCGGTCGGTTCCGCCTTCACCAGCGCCGGTCAGCGCTGCTCGGCGCTGCGCGTGCTCTACGTTCAGCGCGACATCGCCGATCGTGTCATCGAGCTGATCAAGGGGGCGATGGATCAGCTAAAAATCGGCCCGACCCACCTGCGCGAAAATGACCTGGGCCCGGTGATCGACGCCGAAGCCCGCGAAGGCTTGTTGGCGCACATCCAGCAGCTCAAGGCAGAAGGCAAGTTGATCGCCGAAGCCAAACTGCCGGGCAGCCTCAACGGTCACTTCGTCGCGCCTGTGGCGTTCGAAATCGGCGGGATTCACGAGCTGAAAAAAGAGCAATTCGGCCCTGTATTGCACGTGGTGCGCTTCGATGCGGCAGATCTTGAGAAGGTCGTCGCTGACATCAACGCCACCGGCTACGGCCTGACCCTCGGTATCCACAGTCGCAACGAGGAGACCGCAGCCCGCATCGAAGCGCTGGCGCGGGTCGGCAACCTCTACGTCAACCGTAACCAGGTCGGCGCGGTGGTTGGCGTGCAGCCGTTCGGTGGCTGTGGCCTGTCCGGTACTGGCCCGAAAGCCGGTGGCCCGAGCTACCTGCTGCGCTTCGTCAACGAACGCACCACCTCCACCAACACGACCGCGGTCGGCGGAAACGCGTCCTTGCTGTCGCTGGGCGACGACTGATCGTCGACTCGGCAGGAAACGGCCGGCGGCTCGGTTCAGAGACCGCCGGTTCAATAGAACAACCAGAACAGTTGGCGGATCGCTCTTCCGCCTCTGATGGGCTCAGGTGAGCCCGTCCCGGTGATGGCGCGAACCGCCATCGCCCTCTGCCAGGTGGGATCGGGAATACCCTCGCGCCCATCAACAACAACTAACGAGGGAACAAAATGAGCATCAGTACTCCCACTTTGATCACGTTCGTGATCTACATCGGCGCCATGCTGTTGATCGGCTTCGTCGCCTACCGTGCCACCAAGAACTTCGATGACTACATCCTGGGGGGACGTAGCCTGGGAAGTTTCGTCACCGCACTGTCGGCAGGCGCTTCGGATATGAGCGGCTGGCTGCTGATGGGCCTGCCAGGGGCCATCTTCGTCGCGGGGCTATCTGAAAGCTGGATCGCCATCGGCCTGATTGCCGGTGCCTGGCTGAACTGGCTGTTCGTCGCCGGGCGCCTGCGTGTGCACACCGAGCGCAACAAGAACGCACTAACCCTGCCTGACTACTTCTCCCACCGCTTCGAGGACGAAAGCCGCACGTTGCGGATCTTTTCGGCCTTGGTCGTATTGGTGTTCTTCACCATCTACTGCGCCTCCGGCGTGGTCGCTGGCGCGCGTCTGTTCGAGAGCAGCTTCGGCATTCCCTACGATCTGGCGCTGTGGATCGGTGCTGCTGCAACCATCCTCTACGTGTTCATCGGCGGTTTCCTCGCGGTCAGCTGGACGGACACCGTGCAAGCCACGCTGATGATCTTCGCGCTGCTGATCACCCCGGTGTTCGTGATCCTTGCGCTGGGCGACATGGGCGCTGCGATGGATACCATTGCTACGCAGAACCCGGCTGCCTTCGACATGTTCAACGGCCTGTCCTTCGTCGCCATCGTCTCCTTGCTGGCGTGGGGCCTGGGCTACTTCGGTCAGCCGCACATTCTGGTGCGCTTCATGGCCGCCGATTCGGTGAAGACCATCCCCAACGCCCGCCGCATTGGCATGGCCTGGATGATTCTGACGCTGGCCGGCGCCGTCGCGGTGGGCTTCTTCGGCATCGCCTATTTTGCAGGTCATCCGGAATTGGCCGGTCCGGTCAGCGAGAACGGTGAGCGGGTGTTCATGGAGCTGGTGAAAATCCTGTTCAACCCCTGGGTGGCTGGCATCATCCTGTCCGGTGTTCTGGCTGCCGTGATGAGTACCCTCAGCGCCCAGTTGCTGGTCAGCTCCAGTGCTCTGACGCAGGACTTCTACAAAGCCATGCTGCGCAAGAACGCCTCGCAGACCGAGCTGGTCTGGGTCGGCCGCGCGATGGTGCTGCTGATCGCCTTTATCGCCTTGGGCATCGCTTCCAACCCGGACAGCAAGGTGCTGGGCCTGGTCTCCTACGCCTGGGCGGGCTTTGGTGCTGCCTTTGGTCCAGTGGTGCTGATTTCGCTGCTGTGGAAGAACATGACCCGCAACGGCGCGCTGGCCGGCATGGTTGTCGGTGCCGTCACCGTGGTGGTGTGGAAGGAATTCATCGGCATGGGTCTGTACGAGATCATTCCGGGCTTCATCCTCGCCAGCCTTGCCATCGTGATCTTCAGCAAGGTCGGAGCCGGTGCCTCACCGAGCATGATCAAGCGCTTCGAGGACGCCGAGAGCGAATATCAAGGCCGTTGATTGAGTAGCTGACGTAACCAAAAACCCCGCTGCCGGCATTCCGGCAGCGGGGTTTTCTTTTGTATCCGCGACCAACCATTAACCGCTGGTCGGCGATGACTCATGTGGCGTGGTTAGTCGTCGACAACAAGGTTCTTGCGATCGTCCTTCGCGCCTGCTGCGATCAGATGCTCAGCCATGTCTTCGGTCACGTGAACGCTATGGCCACTGATATGAGCCATGGACATCCGAGCTGCTGGATCTGTCGAGACTCGGACGTCCTTGATGGCGCAGGTCTGGGTGGCGTTTTCGAGTGTGGTTGAACAGGTGCCGTTTGCAGTATCGATGTTGACTGTCATGGCGGGTCTCCTCGGGTGTGCGATGGAGCCGCACTGAAAGGTGCAGCTACTCAGAGTGAGACAGTAGCCAGGACGATCTGTTTGTGCGTAGCGGTAGTTGAATCCGACAACGGCGTAGGCAGAAGCGAAAATTATGCTGATCAACTGATGGCAATAGGCTAGCCTGATCAGGCCAGCAGGTTGCCAAGGAAGGCGGTAGTCCCACGGTAATCGTCAAGGTGGCGGAGTCAGCCAGATGTTCAATCGTGTTGTGTGGTCCAGTTGTTTTCTGCTGCTTTGCGCCCTCAGCACATCAGCGCAGGCCCAGCCGTTCAGCGCGTTTGTGTTCGACGCGCAGGGGCGTCCGGTGGAGGGCGCTGTGCTCAGCCTGGCGGGGCAGGCGCAGGCCAAACCCGTCGCCGTGGCGGTCATGGATCAGATCGACAAACAGTTCTCACCGGCCGTGCTGGCCGTTGCGACCGGCACCGCGGTGAGCTTTCCCAATGGCGATGACATTCGCCATCAGGTCTACTCGTTTTCACCGGCAAAGCGGTTCGAGCTGCGCCTCTACGAAGGCACGCCGAGCGAGCCTGTCATCTTCGATCGACCGGGGCTGGTGGTGCTGGGCTGCAACATCCATGACTGGATGCTCGGCTACGTCTATATCACCGATGACCCATGGTTCGCTGTCAGTGACGAGCAGGGTCGCATCCAGTTGGACGTGCCGGCCGGCCAGTACTCCTCTACGCTCTGGCACCCGGCGCTGGTTGATATGCCGCCTATCGAGGCGGGGCGGCTGGAAGTGGGGACAGCGCCGATCGAGCTGAAGCTGCCGATAGCTATCGCCGCTGCGCTGCAACCCTCGGCGCCGCCACCCACACCCTTTGCCGACGCGTTCAGAAAAGCCGCCCATGACGCGCACCCTTAGTTTTCACGCACGTCTTTCGTGGATCCTCGCCGCCTTTCTGCTGGTGGTGATCGGCGCCCTGTATTTCTCTGTGCGCCTGGTGACCGAAGCGGCCGTGAGCCGGCAGGCCGCCGAGCGGCTCGATTCCGGGTTACGAGTATTCGAGCGTTTGATCGACATTCGCAGTCGTCAACTGCGTGACGGCGTACAGGTGCTGGTCGCGGATTTCGGCTTCAAGGAGGCGGTGGCCACTGGCGATACCCTGACCTTGCAATCGGCGATGGCCAATCAGGCGGCCCGGATCAATGCCAGCGAAGCCATGCTGATCGGCCTGGACGGTCGGGTGCTGGCCTCGAGCCTGTCCAATGCCGTACCCGGCGATACCTTCCGCTACGCCGCCGAACTGCGAGACGCGCGAGGGCAGGGGCCGACCCTGCTCATCGTAGTGCTCGATCAACAGGCGCACCTGCTGGTCGAGGCCGAAGTCCGCGCGCCTTTGCCCATTGCGCGAGTGGTGATGGGATTCGCCATGGACGAAGCGCTTGCGCACGAGCTCAAGGAACTAACGGGCTTGGACGTGTCTTTTCTGGCCAAGGCGGAGGGCAACAGCGAACAGCTGGCGACCACACTCAAGTCCGAGGCCCATGCCGAACTGATCGATGGTTGGAGTCGTCATGAACATGCCAATGGCATCGAAGAGCTGACACTCGATGGTGAGCGCTATCTCAACGAGGACGTGGTGCTGTCGCAGGGTGACGGCTATAGCGTGATTGCCCTGGCCCACAGCTCGCTGGACGACGCGCTGGCCGGCTTTCACCAGTTAGATATGCGGATCCTGCTGATTACGCTCGTTGGCCTCATTGCCTCCTTGTTGGGAGCGCTGATGTTGGCACGTAGTCTTTCAGGACCGGTGAACGCGCTGGCTCAAGCCGCCCAGCGGGTCGGTCGCGGTGACTACCACACGCCCATCGAACTGGACCGCGACGATGAACTCGGCAGTCTGGCCAAAGCACTAAACCAGATGCAGCGCGGCATCGCCGAACGTGAGCAGCTGATTGCACACAACATGCTGCACGACGATGTGACGGGCCTGCCCAATCGATCCCTGGCCGCCGAATTGCTTTCCCGTGCTGTCGAGGCCGGCCGGATCACGGCGGTGTTGCACATTGGTATCGGTAACCTCGACGCTGTGCAGGACAGCGGCGGCTCCGAAGGCGTAGACCAGGCGCTGCGCGAACTGACCCAGCGCTTGCAGGCAGGCTTGCAGCCCGGTGATCACCTGGCAAGGATGCTCTCCGATGAATTCCTGCTGATCGTCAGCGATACCTCCGCTGACAACGCCTTCAGCGCAGCGGTGGCGGTGCAGCAGGCTTTGGCTCTGCCAGTGCGCGTCGCCGAGCTTGAAATGCGCATCGAAGCGCACATCGGCGTGGCCGGTTATCCGGACGATGCCGGCAGCGTCGATGAGTTGCTGCGCCGCGCCAGAATCGCCATGCAGGACGCGGCGCAGATGCCGGACGGTCTGCAGCTCTACCAGCATGGGCGTGACGATGCTCATCAGCGGCAGATCAGCCTGATTCGCGACCTACGGCATGCCGCAAACGGGGGTGGTCTACATCTGCATTTCCAGCCCAAGGTTGATCTCGAACACGGTCGGGTCTACCAAGCCGAGGCGCTGCTGCGCTGGAATCACCCGATCTATGGCATGGTGTCGCCCGGCGAATTCATTCCGTTGGCTGAACGCACGGGCAGCATCCAGCTGCTTACCGCCTGGGTGATCGAGGCGGTGCTGCGGCAGCTACATATCTGGAACGGTCGCGGCCTGTACATGGAAGTGTCGTTGAACATTTCCGCTGAGGACCTCAGCAGCCTGACCTTGGAGCAACGGGTGACGGAGTTGCTGCAACGCTACGTGATTCCGGGGGACCAGCTGGTATTCGAGATTACCGAAAGCGCCATGATGCGCGACCCGGAGCGCGCGCTGACGATGCTTCATCGGTTGCGGGCGTTGGGTATTCGGTTGTCGGTGGACGACTTCGGTACCGGCTTCTCCTCGCTCGCTCAACTGCGGCGCATGCCGGTACAGGAGTTGAAGATCGATCAGTCGTTCATTCGCGAGCTGGACGACACCTGTGGCGATGCGGTGATTGTCCGTTCGACCATCGACATGAGTCATGCGCTGGGCCTCAAGGTCGTCGCCGAAGGCGTCGAACATGGCGAAACGCGTGATCTTTTGCGCGCTTGGGGGTGCGACACCCTGCAGGGGTATTTTTTCAGCCGACCGCTGCCTGCTGATGCCTTCGAGGCCT
Source organism: Pseudomonas sp. 10B238 (assembly GCF_000970615.1). NCBI lineage: Bacteria > Pseudomonadati > Pseudomonadota > Gammaproteobacteria > Pseudomonadales > Pseudomonadaceae > Pseudomonas > Pseudomonas sp. 10B238. Next base: position 70,263 of record NZ_KQ033932.1, on the reverse strand, counting down.
GGTTGAAACAGCAACCCCACCTGGCCGCGCGACCGCTCAAGGAGCCTTCATGACAGTCCTGCGAACACTGCTGCTGGCCGCGTGCTGCGTGCCGATGCTCGCCAGTGCCGATGCGGGGCGTTTATTGGCTACCGGTGGCGCGACGGGTATCGAAGGTGCTGCGGGCGGCGGGATCACGCCGTGGGCTGTGCTGGCGGGGTACGGCGAGCGAGGCGAGTGGGGCGGCGATGTCTTCGCGACTCGCGTCGAAACGGGCGACTATCGGCTAGACGTCGCCGGTGTGGCGTTTGCCGTCGATAATCGCCTTGAGCTGTCTTTTGCGCGACAGCGTTTCGATCTCGGCAATCTGGCGCGGGACCTGTCGCTTCCGGAAAACAGCCTCAGCCAGGACATCTTCGGCATCAAACTGCGGTTATTCGGCGATCTTCTCTATGACCGGTTGCCGCAGGTTTCGCTAGGCGCACAGCATAAACGTCAGAAGGACTTCCTGATCCCGTCGCTGATCGGTGCTCAGCGCGACGAAGACACCGAGGCCTACCTCACCGCGAGTCGGCTTATCCTCGGCGGTGCCTTTGGTTACAACCTGCTGCTCAACGGTGGCGTCCGCTACAGCCGCGCCAACGAACTCGGCCTGCTCGGCTTCGGCGGTGACCGTCGAGACAGCCGCAGCCTGCTCAAGGAAGGCTCAGTCGCTGTGTTGTTCAATCCGAACTGGGTGCTCGGCGTCGAATACCGGGAGAAGCCCGACAACCTGTCATTCGCCGGCGAAAGCGATTGGGCGGATTTGTTTCTCGGCTATTTCCCCAACAAGCGCTTTGCCGTGGTGCTGGCTTATGCGCGGCTCGGTGAAATTGCCACGCTGGGCCATCAGGATGGCGCTTACCTGTCCGTACAAGGGAGCTTTTGATGCATCGGCTCGTCCTGCTGTTCTGTTTGTGGCTTGCTGCCTGCACCCAGCAAGCGATCGAGGATGACAGCCTGTACCGGCAGCTGGGTGGCGAGCCCGGTATTACCCGCATCGTGGAAGGGATGCTGCTGCGCATTGCCCGGGACCCGCGCATCGTCGAATACTTTCAAACGGTCGACATCCAGCGTGTGCGCGACAAGCTGATCGAGCGGTTCTGCGTCGAGGCGGGCGGCCCGTGCACTTACACCGGCGACAGCATGGAGGAAAGCCATAAGGGCCTGGCGCTGACACCCAGCGACTTCAATGCGCTGGTCGAAGATCTGCAGGCGGCGATGACTGATGAGGGTGTCTCGATGCCGGCGCAGAACCGTTTGTTGGCGCGCCTGGCGCCCATGCGCGGGCAGGTCATCGACCGCTGAAAGCGCTAGCGGTGACGATCAAACAAACCGCTGCATGACCGGTTCGCCAGCCTGGTCGGCCAAGGACGGCCTTAGGTCGTTCCGTTCGCACGTTTCCCAGTCAAAACTGTCCGGTCACGAGCGCAGAGTGCATCGAGACGCTATGCTTTGGTTCTAACCCGACCCATCCGTTGCCAACGCTGCGCCACAAGCGTTCGCGTTTCGTCAGTGAAGGCGGGGCCTGGTCCCCGCAGCACAAGGAAAACAAAACCAATGAATGTGAGTACCCCCACTCTGATCACCTTCGTGATCTACATCGCGGCGATGATTCTTATCGGTTTCACCGCCTACCGCGCCACAAAGAACTTCGACGACTACATCCTCGGCGGTCGCAGCCTCGGCAGTTTCGTCACCGCATTGTCGGCGGGCGCGTCCGACATGAGCGGCTGGTTGCTGATGGGTCTGCCGGGCGCGATCTTCGTTGCGGGTCTGTCCGAAAGCTGGATCGCCATCGGCCTGATTGCTGGCGCCTGGCTCAATTGGATCTTCGTCGCTGGCCGTCTGCGTGTGCACACCGAGCACAATCACAACGCCCTGACCCTGCCGGACTATTTCTCTCATCGCTTCGAGGACACCAGTCGCCTGCTGCGCATCTTTTCGGCGCTGGTGATTCTGGTGTTCTTCACCATCTACTGCGCCTCCGGCGTGGTAGCTGGAGCGCGCCTGTTCGAGTCGACCTTTGGGATGGAATACGGTACGGCACTCTGGGTAGGTGCAGCGGCAACCATTCTTTACGTGTTCATCGGCGGCTTCCTCGCGGTGAGCTGGACCGATACCGTTCAGGCGACACTGATGATCTTCGCGCTGTTGATTACCCCGGTATTCGTCATCCTCGCGCTGGGTGACATGGGCACCGCCATGGACACGATCGCGGCGCAGGATCCGTCGAATTTCGACATGTTCAAGGGGCTGTCCTTCATCGCCATCATCTCGCTGCTCGGCTGGGGCCTTGGCTACTTCGGCCAGCCTCATATCCTGGTGCGCTTCATGGCGGCCGACTCGGTGAAGACCATTCCCAACGCTCGCCGCATCGGTATGGCTTGGATGATCCTGACGCTCGCAGGCGCTGTAACCGTGGGCTTCCTCGGTATCGCTTACTTCGCCGACAACCCCGCGCTGGCCGGTCCGGTTACTGAGAACGGCGAGCGTGTGTTCATGGAACTGGTCAAGCTGATGTTCAACCCCTGGGTAGCCGGCATCATTCTCTCCGGCGTACTGGCTGCCGTCATGAGTACTCTCAGTGCGCAGCTGCTGGTCAGCTCCAGCGCACTGACCCAGGACTTCTACAAAGCCTTCCTGCGTAAGGGCGCGTCGCAGACCGAACTGGTCTGGGTCGGTCGCGGCATGGTGCTGCTGATTGCCTTGATCGCCATCGGCATTGCGTCAAACCCGGACAGCAAGGTGCTGGGATTGGTGTCCTACGCCTGGGCCGGCTTCGGCGCTGCATTCGGGCCAGTGGTGTTGATCTCGCTGGTGTGGAAGCGCATGACGCGCAACGGTGCGCTGGCGGGCATGTTGGTCGGCGCTATCACCGTGGTGGTGTGGAAGGAGTTCATCGGTCTCGGACTGTACGAAATCATCCCAGGCTTCATCCTCGCCAGCATCACCATCTATGTGGTGAGCATCATGGGCAAGGAGCCGGCGGCTTCCATTCAGCAGCGCTTCGAAGTGGCTGACGCGGAGTACCACGCGGGCTAAGCGAGGCCTCGACAGGATCGTCCTTCGCCGGTGATGATCCTGTCGCATCTCAGTTGCCGTGTAACTTCGACTCAATCGGAAGAAGATGCCTCTGTCTTCGAGGCGCGCAGCGGCGGATACTGTTCCTCAGGCGCCAGCCCTTGGCGTCCAGAGGAAATTCAGGAGTATTCCAATGAAAGCGCAATCCGTAATGACTCGCGCCGCAGCCGTCGTGCTGGCGGCTCTGTTGATGACTGGCTGCAGCCTGCGCTTGCCAGGCGTCGGTATCGACATCGGTGATGGCGGTGGCGGTGGCCAAGGCGGCAATCACTGCCCACCGGGCCAGGCCAAGAAGGGTAACTGCTGACCCAGGCGCTCCCCTCCCTCCAACTGAATGGCGTCTGCCATTCAGTACCTTCCAAGTGACGCCAGGAATCTTCTTGTTCGCCTCGCTTACCCGCCGTGCTCACCCATCATAACCACGACGACAGTCCTGATATTTACGAGACGACATAGCCGCTCATCCCCTGAGCCGCCGAATGGTTTGACAGGTCTAAGCTTTCTGCCACGGTTAGTCTGGAGTGCGCGTACCGCTTGCGCTTGGCAAGCCCGGCAAAGCTCGCATCGCTAAAACAAAAACAATAAACATCTGAGGAACCTCTCATGCTTCCAAGCAAGTTGGCTTTAGCCTGCACGCGTGCCATCGCCGGCGTGGTGCTGGTCGGTACTATCGGGATAGCTGCCGATGTTCAGGCACGGTCCAAGCCGATCAAGCCCCCGGTCTCCCACAGCGAATCACGTGAACAGGATTCGCGCGCCTTCGCCCCCATTGTCTCGCCGTTGGCAGCATTTCCCGGTCTGCCCAGCGAGCGCTGGACCGGCATTTACGAGGGCGCGTCCTACCAGATCGAAGTGCCACCTAATTGGAACGGCATGCTCGTCATGTATGCGCACGGCTATCGCGGTACCGGACCCGAACTGACCGTTGGACCGCCGCCGATCCGTCCATGGCTGCTGCAGCAGGGATACGCCTGGGCGGCCAGCAGCTACAGCAAGAATTACTACGATGTGCGCGCCGGCATTGAAGACACCAACGCGCTGGCGCTGGCCTTCAGCGAGCTGACCGGCAAAGCCCAGCCGAGCAAGACCTACATAACCGGGCATTCCATGGGCGGCCACGTCGCGGCGGCCGCGGTGGAAGCCGAGACCTACGCCACCGCTAACAATCCGGTGCGCTACAGCGGCTCGGTGCCGATGTGCGGCGTCACGGGTGACGTCTATGAATTCGAATACCTGATGAACTTCACCCTGGCCGCACAGCACCTGGCCGGGCAGGGCCCGACCACCTTCCCGGCGACGGATTTCCAGGCCAAATTGCCGCAGATTATCGGAACGCTGTGGGACAGCTACCCGACCGACCCGTCGCCGCAGGGTGAGAAGCTGGAAGGCATCGTTCGTGACCTCAGCGGTGGTGAACGGCCGATCTTTGCTGAAGGCTTCCGCACCAGCCTGCAAAGTGTCGTACTGGGCACCGGAGGCCAAGACGGTTCGGTAAACGGCATTCTGGCCGACTCGCTCAGTGGCAACCTCGCCACCCGCTATCAGTTCGACACGAACAAAGCGATGTCCCGTGAAGAACGCGAGTTCAACGACTCGATCATCCGCGTCGTCGGCCATCCGCCGGCCAACAGCATCCGCCCGGACGGGCTGCGCTGGATTCCGGTCGTGAACGGCCAGTTCAACGTCCCGGTGGTCAGCATCCACACCCTCGGCGACCTCTACGTGCCGTTCAAGCACCAGCAGATCTATCGCCGCAACGCCGAAGCCAACGGCAACGGGGACTTGCTGGTGCAGCGTGCCATTCGCGCACCCAGTCACTGTGATTTCACCTATCAGGAACAGGTTGAAGCGATGGCGGCAATGCTCCAGTGGGATCAGCAGGGCATCAAGCCAGCGGGTGACGAGGTCGTCAATCCGCGCGTAGTCGCAAACCCTTCCTACGGCTGCCAATTTACGCGTAATGACGGCACGCAGAATCGGACGTCGTTGCCGGCTTGCCCTGAGAGTTGATGCGCTAGCGGCGGAAAACGAAAAAGCCCTGCTCCGGCAGGGCTTTTTAATTGGAGCGGGCGAAGGGATCGAACCCTTATGCTTGGTGTGTCGTTCCGTCTCAAAGCGTGTCGTTACGGGGTTTCCAGCTATCTCGCCTGCTCGTTTCGTCGCAATGCGTCACAGTGATTTCGACACTTTTTCGACATGTCTGCTAGGGGTGTTCCCGTTTCGATCTAAATCATCGATATATAGGAACAAGCTCGTATCGTTGTAGTTCTTACACAACACCAGTACGAGCTTGCAATGCCCCGATTACTGCCCAGTGATGAGCACTGGTCGAAGCTGAGGGAAATTCAGCTGCACAAGGCCATCTACAACAAGCGTAATCTACGGATGACCTTCGAAGGCATGCTGTATCGCATGCGCGGAGGATGCCCCTGGCGAGACTTTCCCGAGGCATTCGTAATGCTTGAGCAAAGGCTACAAACGTTTCAACGCCTGGACCGCGTCAGGTTAGCTCGCAGCCAACCTCTATGGCTTCAACCTGACAGGTCGCATGCTTAGCGTACGATTTATCCGTTTTCTTTATCGTCCCCTTGAAGGCCCTCCGTCCAGCCAAACACTTTGCCCACCGACAGAGGTAACTCAATGATTCGACTTCTCTATATCAGCCGTGCCGCCCCCACAATATCGAATGAAGAAGTGCAGGACATACTACTGTCCTCGCGCAAAAATAATCCGGCCAGCAGTATCACTGGCATCCTGGTCCACGGTGGTGGACTGTTCATGCAAGTTTTAGAAGGGCAGGAGCAGGATGTTCTCCGGAAATATGTGAAGATTCTAGATGATCCCAGACACAGTGGTGCAGAGATTCTTTATATTTCGCCGGCGAACAATCGGATCTTTGGGAAGTGGTCGATGGGGGGCATCAAGAGCGATCCCTTGCAATTTCAATATATCTCCAAATTGCGAGCCCGCCGTCTAGAGGTCATCGATGCAAGTACGTTCACGGAGACGATGCGCGAGTTTGCACAGATGCTGGGAGACGCGAAGTAGGGTGTGACCAGAAACCCCTGTTTAGGATGACCTGTGGTCAATGTGTAGGGTGTTCCAGCTTCGATCTAAATCATTTATATATAGGAACAAGCTCGTATCGTTGTAGCTCACACACAACACCAATACGAGTCTGTAATGCCCCGATTACTGCTCAGTGATGAGTACTGGTCGAAGCTGTGGGAAATTCTGCTGCACAAGCCCATCTACAACGAGCGTCTACTAACGCTCCTCAATGTTGATGATGCTGAAGCTTCCGCTACCTCAGCCCATTGGGTTAAAGCTGCTTGCTGCTCCGCAATAACGGGTTTTCATCCGATCGCTTAGATCTTTGCGATCACCGTCAAAGCGGGCACGCCATGTCTGACATTGTTCATGGAAGTGCTGCTTGGCAGCCTTGCGACATTCTCTATAGTCGATTGAGCCTCGGCGATGATTGCCGCACACGCTCGTTCCGTCGATGTAGTTGTTTACTGCCACCCATTCTGCCAGAGAGTTAGTGCCGCCATTCCAGCTCTTTATCCATGTGGTTGTGCGCTCCCGGCTTACCGTGCGCGGACGTCGCTCGCTACTAGCGAGCTTTGCTGCAACTTCACGGACTGCCGGCGGAGTGTAGGTGCTGGCCGGCTGCTTGGGCGTGTAGTTGTCATCGTTGAATGATGTTTGGCGAGACTGCGCGGCCTCCGCCGAACGCTCTGCGAACCAGTCGATTTCTTCCTGGGTCAGCTGCCGCTGCTGTGGGGCTGGTGACGGTACTGCTGTCAGGGCTTCGTAGTTTTCAACGGACGGCTGGCCAACCGGCTGAATGGGTTGTGCTGGCTCTGGGTTAAACAAAGGCTTGCCGCCGATACGAATGCCTTGCTTGATCTGGTTCATGTCCAGAACTATCGGCTTTCCGAACGTCAATGCCAGTGCCGCGATGACCACTGAACCGATCCCCAGTATTGCTAGGAATCGCCATGGCTCTTGCTTCTTCCTGCTGCGTACATACTCGGGCGCATCGTCCCAGTCTGATCTCATGTCGCCTCCTTGCGTTCAAGTTAGGGTGTTAATAAAACTGTCCCTTTGATTTCATTGGTGCCTTTTTACCCTTCTTCCTTGTTATTATTCAATACTGCTTTGCTTTTGTTAGCTTGCCTATTTTCTTGGTTTCGCCAGTAAATCCTGAGCTATCAATTTGGAAAATCTTTACTTTTCCGGTGAGAACGCCTGTCTCTGAGTTGAAGCCAATCGTTACGGCCTTGTCCCCGTAGATTTCGATAAGGGCTTCTTCTTTTCCTAATAGAAAATAAGATGTTTTATCTGCGGCTTGCCTGTGACCTATCGTATATACGGCCATGGTTATTAGAATGGAATAAAACAAAAATTCTTTGGCTGCTTTCGAAACGGGGTTGTCTTGCTCGGTGTTTAGTTTTTCATCTAGCCGCTCCGGCTTGTAAAGCAGCCAGTAGCTATACCCTGCCGTAAATAAAAACATTGCGAGACATAACCATAAGGCTGTGTAAAGCTCTATTAACAAAAAGAGTATTGCAAAGAAGGCTGATGGGATTAGGGCGATGCAAATGGATGATATTAATTTCCCGCCCCGGTCGGACAGGTTTTTTAATACGGTAAAAAATTGCCACACTGAAAAAGCGCTAATCGATATTATTGATAGAGCGATTAGGGTTTTGTTTATGTCTATATAGATTATGCTGTAAGGAATTCCATAGTACGAAATAAATCCTGCTTCAAATATGAACGATAACGCCACCGAAAATACGGGGAGTGTGCTGATGAGGAAGGTATTAGATTTAAGAAGCTGGGATGCTTTTTGATTCACTGCCTGAAAACCATTTTTAATTCCGCAATCCAGTTATCGCTTAGCCAAATCATTTCGCTGGGCATACCATCGTCTCGCTACTTCCGCTGTAATTGCTATCCCGCGTTTTGACTTGGCAAGTTTGAATGAGCTTCTTCGTAGCCAGGAGAGACTTGTCCTTTTGACGGGTCGGCTTCACCCTTCCATAGCCATAGCCATAGCCATAGCCATAGCCATAGCCATAGCTCGTACTGAGGGAATGCTTTCAACAGCTCTTCCATGTCCTCAATTCGAGCTTTTACCTTTCGGTTTGTCGCTATTGTCTGCCACCGCTTTCGCTCAGTAATAGCGGTCGTTTCGGTGAGATTGGTTGCCCCTAAGTGGCGAACAAGCGATCTAAGCCGCTCTTCAATCGGCGAAAAAGGGAACGGATTTATTTTTTCGCCAACCCCGCCAGCTACCGATCCGAAACAAGCCGAACCCTAAACGAAAAAGCCCTGCAAGTGCAGGGCTTTTCTAATCTGGAGCGGGCGAAGGGAATCGAACCCTCGTCATGAGCTTGGGAAGCTCAGGTAATGCCATTATACGACGCCCGCGCAGGCAGCCTTTGTACCAGAAGGACGGGGTGAGGAGAAGCGGGTGCGGCGTTTAGGCCGATGAATGTTTCAGACCTGCGCAATTTCTCCGGGCGTCAGGCTGCGGTATTGGCCGGGGGCGAGGGTGGGGTCGAGCAGCAGCGGGCCCATGCGTTCGCGGTGCAGGGCGGTGACCTTGTTGTTGAAGTGGCCGAACATGCGCTTGACCTGGTGGTAGCGGCCTTCATGCAGGGTCAGGCGGGCCTGGTGAGAGCCCAGCAGTTCGAGTTCGGCGGGCAGGGTAGTGAGGTTCTCGAAGCGAAAATAGATGCCTTGGGCGCAGCGGTCGACACAAACCGGGTCGATGGGGTCTTCGGTGTCTACGAGATAGGTTTTGCCCAGCAGGCTTGCCGGTTGGGTGAGGCGGCGGGACCAGAGGCCGTCGTTGGTGATGATCATCAGGCCGGTGGTGTTGAAGTCCAACCGCCCGGCGATGTGCAGTTCGTCCTTGTCCGGCTCGTTCAGCAGATCCAGCACCGTAAGGTGTTGCGGATCGGCGGTGGCGCTGACGCAGCCGACCGGTTTGTTCAGCATAAAGAAGCGTGCGGGTTTGCCTGCCTGCAGTAGCTCGCCATCCAGTTCGATACGATCGAAGATGCGAACGTCATGGGTGCCGTCGCAGACCGTGTTCCCATTCACCGCAGCACGGCCCGAGGCCAGCAGCAGGCGCGCTTGGCGATGGCTGCAGTGGGGCAGATTGGCGAGGAAACGGTCGAGGCGCATCAGGGTTTTGCAGGCAACTCGCCGCGCGCGCAACGCGGGCAGACGCAGGCTTTATTGAGCGCGTCATCAGGAATCTGTTCGCCGGCTTCCGGCGCTATCTCAACGCTGAAGCACCAGCAGGGCCGTGTCGCAGTAGCTGGATTAGCTAGGCCACAGCTGTTGGGCTCGCCACAAATCGGGCATCTATTAGGTTCGGGTGTATCGGTCATAACCGCCTCCGGGCAGTGGCAGCGCGTGATGCAGTGGAGCGGTTAGTTCGTATCAAAATCAGGCACTCGGCATTGCACCGAGCGCCTGTGCTATGGCTTCGTTACTTCACGCGTTGACCGGGCTTGGCGCCGCTGTCCGGGCTGAGCAGGTAGATCTCTTCACCGCCAGGGCCGGCCGCCAGCACCATGCCTTCGGAGATGCCGAACTTCATCTTGCGCGCGGCGAGGTTGGCGACGTACAGCGTCAGGCGGCCTTCCAGCTTGCTTGGGTCCGGGTAGGCGCTCTTGATGCCGGAGAACACGTTGCGCTTGGCATCGCCGATGTGGAGGGTCAGGCGCAGCAGCTTGTCGGCGCCTTCCACGAACTCGCACTTCTCGATCAGCGCGATGCGAAGGTCAACGGCAGCGAAGGCGTCGAAGGCGATTTCGGCGGCGATGGGCTCTTTGGTCAGCTCCCCATTCCCGCTCGGCTGGGCGGCGGTTTCGGTGGAGGCGAGGTCTTCCTTGGATGATTCGATCATGGCTTCGATTTTGGCAGGCTCGATACGGGTCAGTAGCGGGGTGAAGGCGTTCAGCTGATGATTGGTTAGCAGCGTTTGCAGGTCGGTCCACCCTAGCGGCTCGACGTTCAGGAAGCGCTCGGCGTCGGCGGCCAGATTCGGCAGCACCGGCTTGAGGAAGATCACCAGTTGGCGGAACAGGTTGATGCCGGTGGCGCAGATGGCCTGGACTTCATCCTGCATGCCGTCCTGCTTGTTCAGTGCCCAGGGCGCCTTGTCGGCAATCCAGGCATTGGCGCGGTCGGCCAGCGCCATGATCTCGCGCATGGCGCGGGCGAAATCGCGGTTCTCGTAAGCGTCGGCAATGGACGGTGCGGCCGCCTGGAAAGCGTCGGTCAGTTCCGGCGCAGCGTTGCGGTCGACCATCAGGCCGCCGTTGCCTTTGTGGATGAACCCGGCGCAACGGCTGGCGATGTTGACGACCTTGCCAACGAGGTCGGAATTGACCTTCTGCACGAAGTCTTCGAGGTTCAGGTCGAGGTCATCCACGCCGCGGCCGAGTTTGGCGGCGTAGTAGTAGCGCAGGTATTCGGGGTTCAAATGGTCGAGGTAAGTGCGCGCCTTGATAAAGGTGCCGCGCGATTTGGACATCTTCTGCCCGTTCACCGTCAGGTAGCCATGCACGGCGACGGCGGTGGGCTTACGCAGGCCGGCGCCTTCGAGCATGGCAGGCCAGAACAGGGTGTGGAAATTGATGATGTCTTTGCCGATGAAGTGGTACAGCTCGGTGGTGGAATCCTTCTTCCAGAACGCATCGAAGTCCAGTTCCGGGTGGCGTGCGCAGAGGTTCTTGAAGCTCGCCATGTAGCCGATGGGCGCGTCCAGCCAGACATAGAAGTACTTGCCTGGCTCATCGGGGATCTCGAAGCCGAAGTAGGGCGCATCGCGGGAGATGTCCCACTCGTGCAGGCCGCCGTCGAGCCATTCGGCGATCTTGTTGGCGACTGAGTCCTGCAGGCTGCCGCTGCGGGTCCACTCCTTCAGCATCGCCTCGAAATCGGGCAGCTTGAAGAAGAAGTGTTTGGAGTCGCGCAGCACCGGTGTGGCACCAGAGATGGCCGAGCGTGGGTTCTTGAGTTCGGTGGGCTCGTACGTGGCGCCGCACTTTTCGCAGTTGTCGCCGTACTGGTCTTCTGCCGCGCACTTCGGGCAGGTGCCCTTGATGAAGCGGTCGGCGAGGAACATGCCTTTCTCGGGATCGAAGTACTGGGTCACCGAGCGGGTTGCGATGTGCCCAGCGTCGCGCAGCCGGGTGTAGATCATCTCCGACAGCTCGCGGTTCTCTTCCGAATGGGTCGAGTGGAAGTTGTCGAAGTTGACCAGAAAGTCGGCGAAGTCCGCACTGTGCTCGGCCTGCACGTTGGCGATCAGCTGCTCGGGCGTGATGCCTTCCTTTTCGGCGCGCAGCATGATGGCCGAGCCATGGGCGTCATCGGCGCACACATAGATGCACTGGTTGCCGCGCAGCTTCTGAAAGCGCACCCACATGTCCGTCTGGATGTACTCGAGCATATGGCCAAGGTGAATAGAACCGTTGGCGTAGGGCAGGGCACTGGTAACGAGGATCTGACGGGCTTCGGACATGGGGGAAATCTGCAGTCGGGGTTGCGAAGTGAGCTGGTCACTATAAAGGTGCGACGTTTTTTTTTCACCCGCACTGGCGCGGCTGGTGCCGGTCAGATGCCGAGGACCGCGCTATGTTGACGCGGTTGATGAGGCCATACGGCACCACGGGGTAAGATGCCCGTCTGTTTTACTAGGTTTTCTTGGGAGTAGTCATGACCGTCACACGCGAAGCTGTGGAAGCCGTACTGCGTCAGTACACCGACCCTAACCTGAACCAGGACCCGGTCACTGCCGGTTGCGTGCGTTCCATCGATGTTCAGGGCGATCACGTCAGTGTGCAGATTGAGCTGGGTTACGCCGCTGGACTGTTTCGCAGCGGCTGGGCGCAGATGCTGGCGATGGCCATCGAGCAGTTGGACGGCGTCACTCGGGCGGACGTGCAGGTCGACTGCGTGATCCGCTCGCACAAGGCGCAGGACCAGCTCGAGTCGATGGCCAATGTGAAGAACATCATCGCCGTCGCTTCCGGCAAGGGCGGCGTGGGGAAATCCACCACGGCCGCCAATTTGGCACTGGCTCTGGCCCGCGAAGGCGCGCGGGTTGGCGTACTGGATGCGGATATCTATGGCCCGAGCCAGGGCATCATGTTCGGCATTCCCGAAGGCACCCGCCCCGAAATTCGTGACAACAAAGCCTTTATCCCGCTGGAAGCCCACGGCGTACAGATTATGTCGATGGCTTTCCTGGCCGACGACAAGACGCCGATGGTCTGGCGTGGCCCGATGGTATCCGGCGCGCTGCTGCAGCTGATCACCCAGACGGCTTGGAATGATCTGGACTATCTCATCGTGGACATGCCGCCGGGCACCGGTGACATCCAGCTGACCCTGGCGCAAAAGGTGCCTGTGGTTGGGGCGGTCATCGTGACCACGCCACAGGATCTGGCGCTGCTGGATGCCAAGAAAGGCGTGGAGATGTTCCGCAAGGTGAACATTCCGGTACTGGGCGTCGTGGAAAACATGGCCATTCACATCTGCTCGAACTGCGGTCATGCCGAGCATCTGTTCGGCGAAGGCGGTGGCGAGAAGTTGGCAGAGCAGTACAACGTAGAGCTGCTGGCCTCGTTACCGCTGTCGATGGCAATTCGCAGCCAGGCCGACGCCGGCAAGCCGACCACCATTGCCGACCCTGAAAGCCAGATCGCGATGATCTATCAGCAAATGGCGCGCAGTGTGGGGGCACGGATTTCACTGAGCGGGCAGATCATTGCGCAGTCGATGCCGAACATCGTTGTAACCGACGACTAGTTTCAAAGCAGGGTGGCGCTTCGCGCTGCCCGTGGCTGATCGGTCGCCAGTAAATCGCAGGCATAAAAAAGCCCCGCCGAAGCGGGGCTTTTTCAGCAAAGAAGCTTCAGGTTAGATAACCTGAACTTCCTCAGCTTGCATGCCCTTCTGGCCGCGAGTAGCGACGAAGGAAACTTGCTGGCCTTCTTTCAGGCTCTTGAAACCGTCGCCTTGGATGGCGCGGAAGTGTACGAAAAGGTCGTCACCGGATTGCGGAGTGATGAAGCCGAAGCCTTTCTCATCGTTGAACCACTTAACGGTACCGGTTTGGCGATTGGACATTTGAAATGTCTCCTTGAACAAGGTGTAGAGATGATTTGAACGGGCAAATACCCCGAACGGTGACTGTGTGCAAGGAGTTAGGAGTCGTAGCAATGATCGGATCGAAATCTAAACATGTAGCGATTCACGGTGACACATGCAGCAGCAGCCAATGAAAGATACTCCATTTCTGTCGCAATGCGAGCATTATTTTCAGTTTCCGGCCAAAGCGTCAGAGATGCGACGCATGGACCCGGTTCGTGGGCTTTGAACCGGCTCCGTGGGGTCGGTAAGATGCACACCCTTATATGAACGCCCACCAGCCCAGTCAGGACGCCCGCCATGAGCATCAAATCGGATAAATGGATTCGTCGGATGGCCCAGGAGCACGGCATGATCGAGCCCTATGTCGAACGCCAGATGCGCGGCGAGGGCAGCGAGCGCTTGATCTCTTACGGCGTGTCCAGCTATGGCTACGACGTGCGCTGCGCCGATGAATTCAAGATTTTCACCAACATCAATTCGGCAATCGTCGATCCGAAGAATTTCGACGAGAAGAGCTTCGTCGACATTAAGAGCGACGTCTGCATCATCCCGCCCAACTCTTTCGCACTGGCGCGCACGGTCGAATACTTCCGCATTCCGCGCAACGTGCTGACCATCTGCCTGGGGAAGAGCACTTATGCGCGCTGCGGCATCATCGTCAACGTGACGCCGTTGGAGCCAGAGTGGGAAGGGCACGTGACCCTGGAGTTCTCCAACACCACCACCCTGCCAGCGAAGATCTACGCCAACGAAGGCGTGGCGCAGATGCTGTTCCTGGAATCGGATGAAGAGTGCGAGACCTCTTATCGTGATCGCGGCGGTAAGTATCAGGGGCAGCGTGGCGTGACCTTGCCGAAGGCCTGATTTCGATCAGCGAGTTGGCTGCCAACTCAAGCGGGCGGCAACCGCCGCTCGCGTGCCTTGCGCTTTAACTATTCAGGTGCAGTGGGGCGTCTGTCCTATTGGTCTAGCCGCATTCTAGAGCACGTCTCGAGGTGAGCTGCGGCCCTTCGGCAGACGGGCGTCTTGTCGAGGCTGTCACCGTTCCGCTTCTGTTTTCGTTTTAATAAAAAAAAATGCCCGCACGATGCGGGCATTTTTGGTGCCTGGATGATGAGGCGACAGGCGCCCCATCAAGCAGACGGGACTCAGGCGAAGTTCTTCGCGACGAAGTCCCAGTTGACCACGTTCCAGAATGCTTCGACGAACTTCGGACGCGCGTTGCGGTAGTCGATGTAGTAAGCATGTTCCCAGACGTCGCAGGTCAGCAGCGGCTTGTCACCTGCGGTCATCGGGTTGCCGGCACCAATGGTGCTCGCCAGGCCGACGCTACCGTCAGACTTCTTCACCAGCCAGGCCCAGCCGGAGCCAAAGGTGCCGATAGCGGTCTTGGTGAACTCTTCCTTGAACTTGTCGAAGGAACCGAACGCGGCGTTGATGGCATCAGCCAAGGCACCGGTCGGCTGGCCGCCGGCGTTCGGAGCCATGCAGTTCCAGAAGAAAGTGTGGTTCCAGACCTGAGCGGCATTGTTGAAGATGCCACCGGAAGAGGTCTTGATGATGGTTTCCAGGTCCTTGCCTTCGAACTCGGTGCCAGGAACCAGATTGTTCAGGTTGGTCACGTAGGCCTGGTGATGCTTGCCATGGTGATACTCGAAAGTTTCGGCGGAAATGTGCGGCTCGAGGGCGTTCTTTTCAAACGGAAGCGGCGGCAATTCGAAAGCCATGGTGTATCTCCTGCTCAGGTGTCGAGAATAGATGCGGCTCGGAAGGAGGCAGTCTGCGCTGTGACCAACGCCTCGCGGAACGGAGAAAACTACTGCACTGATGTTCGTCCGTTTACGCCTGTCTTTCCCTTCGCTCGCTACATACGTGCGCATTCTTCGGCCGATCACGGGCGGCCGCAATAGCGGGCTGAAGCGTTCCACTCCATGCCCGCGGACCAAGGATCATAGCACCCAGCCTGTGGCAAAACCACGCATCAACTGTGTGGAGAAGCCGGTGCCAGAGCCTCTTAGTCGAGATCTGGCGAAAGCTGCGAGGATACCGAGGCCCTCTGCGTGGACCTCCGATCGGCGGGGGCGTTCCTTAGGCGAGGACAACAAGCTGCGCGGCAACTGCGAACATCATGGTCGCGACACCCAGGTCAATCAGTCGCCAGGTCAGCGGCCGTGCTAGCCACGGTGCAAGCCAGGCTCCGCCCAGGGCAAGGATCAGGAACCATAGCGTCGACGCGCTTGCGGCACCTAGCGTATAGGCCCCTGGCTCGGGTTGCTGCGCCCCGAGTGAGCCAATCAGTAGTACCGTATCGAGATAAACGTGCGGGTTCAGCAAGGTGACGGCCAGCGCGGCGAGCAATACGCTCCGCAGCGAGCGCGGACCGCGTTGGGTGTCTTCCAGCAGGGCTTTCGGGCGCGCTGCGCGGCGCAACGCGATGACGCCATAGAACAGCAAGAACAGCACGCCACCCCATCGGGTGATTTTCAGCAGCAACGGGTTTTCCGCCAGCACGGCGGCGAGGCCAAAGACGCCGACGCTAACCAGCAGAATGTCGCAGAGAATGCAGAGTGCGGCTACGGGAAGATGGTGCTCGCGGCGCAAGCTCTGCGCCAGAACGAACGCGTTCTGCGCGCCGATAGCAACGATCAGGCCGGCGGTGACCAATAGTCCATTGAAGTAGCTCTGCCACATGATGCGCTGCCTGTGTTTGTTGAGAGGTGCTCGCAGTGTCAGGTCTGTTGCGTTATAAGAAAAACGAAATTCGGTAATGCCCCATAAGGAAATCGAATGTTCGATTACAAGCTGCTGGTCGCTTTGGCGGCTGTGGTTGAGCAAGCTGGCTTCGATCGCGCTGCGCAGTCGTTAGGGCTGTCGCAATCGGCCGTGTCGCAGCGCATCAAGTTGCTCGAAGCGCGGTTGGGGCAGCCGGTATTGTTGCGCGCCTCGCCACCGCAGCCCACCGAGGTTGGCCGGCGTTTGCTCAACCACGTGCAACAGGTGCGCCTGCTTGAGCGGGATCTTCAAGGGCAAGTGCCGGAGCTGGACGAGAGTCGGCTACCGGAGCGGCTGCGTATTGCGCTGAACTCCGACAGCCTGGCTACCTGGTGGCCAGGTGCGATTGCACCGTTCTGCACACGACATGGCGTGGTGCTCGATCATGTGTTGGAGGATCAGGATGTTGGGCTCAAGCGCATGCGCGCCGGGGAGGTGGCGGCCTGCGTGTGTGCGGTTGAACGGCCCTTGGCCGGTGCGCGAAGCGAATTTCTCGGCGCCATGCGCTACCGCGCTCTTGCCAGCCCCGCCTATGTCGCCCGCCATCTTAAGCCGGGTGCGCCAGTCGAGGCTTTGCTGAAGGCTCCGGCAATTGTCTTCGGTCCTGACGACCAGCTGCAGCATCGCTATCTCGCTGCGTTGGGCCTGAAGGGGGCTTTCAGCCATCACTTGTGCCCCTCGTCAGAAGGGTTTGTTCGCCTGCTGCAGAGCGATCTGGGTTGGGGGTTAGTGCCTGAACTGCAGGTAGGCGCGGAGCTGGCCAGCGGAGCGCTGGTGGATGTGTATCCGGGCGATCCGATCGATGTACCGTTGTACTGGCATCATTGGCGCAACGGCGGTGAGCTGCTTGCCGAGCTTACGCGGCAGCTGTCGCGCTCGGTCAGGCAGTGGTTGATCTATTGAGCTATTTAGTTCAGGACTCGCTGGCCGCGGTAGATGCGCACCGAGGGCCCGCTGCGGCCCGCTGTTGGTGATGGCGTTCGGTCGGGAGCTGGCATGTCGCTATACGTGGCCAGCTGTTTGCCCAGGTCCCGTGTCATCTCGTCGCCAGAACAGAGGCAGGCGGTCAGCATGGCCTGGATCGCGTCCGGTTGGCTAAGGCGAATATCCAGCTGTTGTTCATCGCGCAGCCGGCGGCGTAGGTGCTGCATGCAATCCAATACGGCCTTGTTGAACTCCATAATGAAACATCCTCCAATCTAGCGACCATTCGACGTTCTTGGCCCGACATCCGTGTCGGAAAGCGCTATCCGCTGGCATCAAAACCAAAGCAACAGGCGTACCAGTTCCTGTTCGGGCTGACTGCTTTCGATGTGCAATGCTGGATGAAGCCCACCGCGGTTAACCTTGCCGCTTGGATGCAGTCTTCCCAACATGGCGCAGTGACGAGCTGATTGCTTGCCCGTTATGTCGGTTTGCACGGTCTTGATACACCGGGGTGCGGGGCGCCTGTTCCGGGTGCAGTTTATGGGTGGTGTTCGCGCTGAAGTGCCTCTGCTGAATCGTTATACTGCGCGCTGTCTTTCGCTTCGCGCCATTAAAGGTATCCCATGCGCAACGATGCTCACGACGAACTGGACAACATACCCAGCCTGACCGCCGGCCGCGATCGAGATCCGTATCCTGCGCCTGAGCTCGAGCCGATCGGCCAGTCTGCGAGCAGCGCACCCGACGATGCGCGCCCGCGCCAGAAGCGCCGTACCGTCAGCACCGCACCGTTGTGGTTCCTGGTCCTGGTGTTGTTCGGCTTGCTGATAGCACTGGGTTGGTGGGGCATGCAGCAGGTATCGAGGCTCGAGGCTCAGCTGGTTGCAACTCAGGAGAGTTTTGCGCGCATCAGCGAAGACGCGAGCGGTCGGCTGCAGGATATTTCCGGGAAGATCGTGGCAACGGAATCCAGCGTTACCACCGAAGGCGAGGCGCTTAAACTGCGCATCAAGCAGCTGGAAAAGCAGGCATTGGACCTGGCCGAACAACAGCGCGCCATCACCACCCAGCAGCAAAGCCTGACCGGTAAACAGGGCAATCAGGACAAGCGCCTGGACGAGCAGGGCAGCCAGATCGAGCGAATCGCTACTGACGTACGTGGCCATCAGTCTGCTACGGCCGCGCTTGCCGAGTCCGTGAAAAAGGTCGCCGGTGAACAGGCGGCGCTGACCTCATCGATGTCGGGGCTAAAGGGCACGGTGGACGAGCTGGGCAACATGTCTGCTCGAATCGACGGACTGAGCAAGGACATCGCGGCGTTGAAGCAGCGGGGCGACGCCAGCCAGGCGATCAGTCGCTTGGAGCAGGATGTACTTATCTTGCGCAGTGAAGTGGATAACCGACCTGCGGCTACGCCAGGCGTAGTGACGTCCGAGTTCGACGCATTCCGGGCCCAGATGACCCGCAGCATCAACACGTTGCAGGGACAGATCGCCAACTTGCAGCAGCAGATTGACCAGCGCTAGTTGCCGTTTAAGAAAAAAGCCGCTGCGTATATGCGCAGCGGCCAGGCGAGTCAGCCAAACGAGGAGTAGCGGTTTACAGGTCCAGCGCTAGGGATAAACCAACTCCCTGGTTGCGGTTGTCATTGCCCTGGTAGTTGTAATTAGCGCGAATGCTGACCCCGGCCGTCAGCTGATGAGCGATACCGACACTGAAGCGGGTTTGGTCGCCAGTAGGGGTTGCACCCGGTAGCTCGAAGCTATTGGTTGCTACGCTATTCAATGACATGCGCAGATCCTCGCGCTTCTCATCTTCTCGCTCGACCTCGCGTGCAACCTCGCCAAACAGTCGAGTGCGCTCCGTCAATGCGTAATTGCCAAACAGGCCAACCGACAAACGAAGTGAATCGAGCTCCTGATCCTCATAGGTCAAAGCGGTCGAGCTGGCGCCCTGTTCGCTATAACCGTCCACGTCGATTTTCTGATAGCTGGCACCGATGAACGGGCCGAACTGTACCGGATCACCCGTTTGCATCAGGTTGAAGCCGGTCTTGGCCGAAACGCCCCAGACCACACCTTCCGTACTGCCCTTCTCAGAGCGCTCCGCTATACCCAAAGAGAAGTTCCGGTCCAGTGAGTCGTAATCGAGATAGCCGGCGCTGGCATTGAGGTCGGCAAAAAAACGGTCCTGTTGATAGCTGGCGAACGCAGTCGCTAAATAGCTGCGCATGTCAAAGTCCGAGTCTCCTTCACCAAGGCTCAGGGAGTTTTGCGCCAGGCCTAGGCTGAGTCCCGCCAGCCAGTGCTCGCTGACACGGTTGGTCATGCCGATTGCCAGGGTCGGACTGTCGCCATCGCCGCCACCGAAGCCATCGTACTCCGGCCGGTTGTAACCGCCTTGGACGAAGGTTCGCCATTCAGCTACCGACTGCCAGTTGCCGTGCTGGGCAGCGATCTCGTTGCCCAGTAGCTGCAAGTGGTTGCGCAGCGCGGAGCGGCCCATTTCAGGCAGCAGTGATACCTCTGCCGGTGCGGAAAGAATCGAATAGACATAGTCGGCGCTTATTTGGTGGACTGCGGTAGTTGGATGCACCTGATCGTTGAATAGCAGGCGACTCGGGTCGGCGTTGGCGCTACCCAGGCCGTAAGTCGGGTCGAGCGGGCAATCGCCTCCATCAAAGCAGACCGAAGTTTGATTGATGGTCGGATCGAATCCGTAGCGAGCGAGGTCGGCGCGAACTTCCGAGAGCAACAGCCGATTGTTCAACAGGACGTAGTTGCCGCCCTGCGCCTGGAGTCCAGCAGCAAGTTCAGCGTTGAACGCGTCGCTTAGGTTGTTCAATACGTTACTAAAGCCCGGCAGGCTGTTACCTAACGGGGTGTTGCCCACATCCGGCAGGTCGGAGATGACGATATAGCGTGCACCGGCCGCCTGCAGTGCGCCGACTGCCGCAACCATATTTCCAGCAGCCTGCGCCATGGTCACAGGGTTGGTTTGAAGCTGGAAAATGTCGTTGGCGCCACCGTTTAGGTAGTACAGGCCATTCGGGTCGACCCGCGGGTTTTCCACCAGATATCCCGGACGACTGCGTGATAGTCCACCGCCAGCGTCGACGGTCGAGGTACCGATGAGCGAGTCAAGAATCTGATCCGTACGGTAACCACCTACCGCGTAGTTGGTACCGTCAGGATTGCCTGTTAGAAGGCGCGGCAGGATCGGCGTCGATGGCAACGCCTGCAGTCCGAGGCGATTAGCGAGTATCTGGGTAACAACCTGTCCCGCATATTCGGTGTTGTTGGCCGCGTAGGTCGGGCCAGTGCGATTGGTAAAGCGTAAACCCCCTGTTGGGTTTCCTCCCAATAGGGGGCTACCAACGTCTGGAAAGTTGCCGGCATCGCTCAGCGAGTCGCCGAAGTTAACGAATTGGCTATATGGGCTGGTATCCGCATTTGCTGAAACGGATACGCCCGCCAGCAAAATGGCGAGGGCGAGGGGCTTGAGAGCGCTTTGCACTGGGTATCTCCTTATTATTCTTGTTTGGCAGCCGAAGTCGTAGCTCCGACACCAGCCAAGCTAGTCGCCAATTTAGGAAGACATAAGCGCTCTAAAGCGTCATTTAGCGGGCGATTTGCTGTCGCTCGAACGGATTACTGGCGTAAAGGAGGGGCCAAACGGTTTGTTACAAATTTTTATGACTGTATTGCTATAGAGCGATCGGCAAAGGCCGCTAACCATCAAAGCCGCATAAAACATGAGGATTTTATGCGGAGTTGTCATTTAGCGAGCCCTTCGGTTGACAGCGGGGGTTAGCAAAGGTCTTCGGATGATGCGGCGCTTTAATGGCTAAGTGCTACTATTCGGCGCGGCTGGCACGAGGACGTGGATGGCCGCTCCAATGCTCCAGTCGGGTGACTATAAAAATGCCGTCCTTGATCGATCTCCTATTGAACCGCCTGGCTACACTGTTGCCCAGTGAGCTCAGGTCCACTGAGTTCATGAAGCTGGTCATTCCACACCGCCATTCCATGCTGATGAGCCAGCGTCGCGCGACCCTGATCGTCAACCGGGTCAGGCTTTTCGCGTTTCTTTTCGCGGTGCTGACGCCGGTGTGGGGGATCATCGATCTGATGGTTTTCACCTATCCACTCTGGCTCGGACTGGCAACCTTGCGACTGCTCGCCTGCGCCGCCTTTGCCTGTCTGCTGCTGTTCTATCGGCCCAGCGGCAATCTGTTTGATGCGTATCGGGCGGTTGCGCTGCTGTTCGCCATTCCCACGGTGTTTTATATCGCTTCGCATACGTTGCTCGGGGGTTATCAGCTCACCCAGGTCTCGGCAGTGGTAGCCACTGGGTATGCGTTCCTGCCCTTCGTGCTGATGGCCGGACTGGCCATATTCCCGCTGACCTTGCTAGAGAACCTCGTCATGGCGTCCGTCCTGCTTCTGGCGCACGCACTGGCGGGCTATCTGTCGTGGACGACGCTCAACTGGCCTTCCTATGCGGGCGGATTTTGGTTGCTGATACTCATCGCCGGGGTTACGTCACTGGCGAGTCTCAGCCAGCTGGCCTTCATGATCGCGCTGGTGCGCCAGGCCATTCGAGACCCGCTCACCGGCGTCTTTTCCCGCGGCAGCGGGCAGGAGATCCTGAAACTGCAGTGGGACACCGCACGACGTCACGACACCGGCCTTGCTGTTGCCTTCATCGATCTCGATCACTTCAAGCGGATCAATGACAGCTTCGGCCATGACGCCGGCGACCAAGTGCTGCGCGAATGTACCCAGCAGATGCTGGCCAGTCTGCGCAGCACCGACAGCTTGCTGCGCTGGGGGGGTGAGGAGTTCGTCGTGATCATGCCTGACACCGACCGCGAACAGGCGCGCTTGGCGCTCGCTCGCATGGTCAAGGACGGCCTTGGCGCACGTCCTGACGGCAGCCCCGTCACTGCCAGTATTGGCTTGGCTGAGCGTTGCGTTGACTTCGCCGAAAGCGCGGAAGAATTGCTGGACGTGGCAGACAGGCGGATGTACCTGGCTAAAATGTCCGGGCGCAACCGCGTATGTTTCGAAACGCCAGGCGAGCCATCCGAAGAGCCTCTATCAGCCGCTTGAGCGGGTCAGCGGTTCACCCCAAACACATGCTTGAGGTAGCTGACGAACGCTTCGTCCCGGCACATGGTCTTGCCCGGGGAATCTGAGATCTTGGCTACTGGTTGACCGTTGCAGCTGGTCATCTTGATCACCATGTTGGTCGGTTCGACTCCGGGTATGTCACAGGTCAGCTGAGTGCCGATGCCATAACTGGTGTTACTGCGCCCGACCAGAGCGCGATAGATCCTTAGCGCCTTTGGGAAATCCAGTCCGTCGGAAAACACCAATTGCCGCGTCATCGGATCGATGCCCAGCTGTCGGTAGTGGGCGATGGCTTTTTCCGCCCATTCGACCGGATCGCCCGAGTCATGGCGCAGACCGTCGAACAGCTTCGCCAGATACAGATCGAAGTCCGCCGTGAAGGCGTCCATGGTGATGCAGTCGGTAATGGCGATGCCCAGCGCACCGCGATACTCACGTGCCCAGCAGTCCAATGCCGCGCTCTGGCTATCGATCAGTCGGGGGCCGAGTTGCTGGTGGGCCATGATCCACTCATGTGCCATGGTGCCCATGGGTTTGAGATTCAGTGTGCGCGCCAGATGCACGTTGCTGGTGCCGACGAAGTGTCCGGGAAACGTCTCGCTCAACCGTTTGACCACCGCAGCCTGGACGCCGAACGAGAAGCGGCGGCGCGTGCCGAAGTCGGCCAGTTTGAAACCGGCCAGTTCTGCGGGCGTGGCTTCGTCGCGCAGCCACTGCAGCTTCTCTTCCAGGCGGTCGGTGGCCTGCTCCAGCGTCACCTGCGGATAGCGGGCACGGTTGCGCACCTCGCTGATGATGGCCAGCAGCGGTACCTCGAAGAGAATCACATGGAGCCAGGGGCCGCGCAGGTAGACCACTAGCTCATCGCCCTCCAGCTCGACCCGCACGTAACGGGGATCAAAGCGGAACAACCCAAGAAAGCGGATGAAGTCTGGCTGCATGTAGGGAATGCTTTCCAGGAACGCCAGTTCTTGCGCGTCGAATCGTAGCTCCGCCAATGCTTCCAGCTGTTCCCGGATGGCGCCCAGGTAAGGCGTCAGGTCTTCTTTGGATCGACTACGAAAGGCCCATTCCACTTCCGCGTTAGGGTAGTGGTGCAGCACCGCCTGCATCATGGTCAGCTTGTAATAATCGGTATCCAGCAAGCTCTGGATGATTCGTTCGGAGAAGGCGCTGACACGCATGGGCTGCTTCCTGGTTGCCGGGCGGGATCAGGCTCCGCCGATGCCTTCGATCACCTTACCGCTGCCACCGCAATTTTGACATTCTCCTGCATCGGTGCGACCGCTTCCGTTGCATGCAGGGCAGATATTTTCACCGGTGCCCGGTGTCCCTGGCGCTGCTTCATCGCCGGGGTTGGTAGATGAGGTGCCATGCTTAGAAGTGTTCATATCGCTAGTTCCTCGGTTGATGGTTTTTTATTTGTTGAAGCTAATTGAAGATTCAAGCAAATGGCTAAGTTTTGGTGTCGGTTTATTGTCGTGAAAAAAAGCACCATTCCAATTTTTGCTAGTTGCGAATACAAAATTAGTGCGCAACAAAAAAGGGCAAAGGTTTAACCTTTGCCCTTTGGTACCTATAGCATCAGCTATTGCTGTTGCGACCACCGCCGTGGCTATTCTGTCCGCCTTTGCGACCGGCTTCGGACGCCTTTTCACGATCATTGGCGAAGTTGCCACCGCTGTTATGGCCGCCCTTCTTGCCTGCTTCAGACGCTTTTTCGCGGTCATTTGCAAAGTTGCCAGGATTTTTGTTTGCCATGTCTTACTCTCCTCAATGGACAAGACTTTCTGCGGGACTGAACAACTTCATCAGCCTTCAATATTTCAGAGCGGAGGAGCAGGCCAGTAGTTTCCGTTTTTTAAAGAACTGCGGACGAGTGGTTGTTCCATGACGGTTCATGGCTAAGTGCAACTACAACGAAGCGGTAAAGGGCAATGACGTTATTTAACATGCAGCAATTTCGATGCCCCATGCGCCAGGCTAAGCTACCAATGCAAGTTGGCGTTGTGCCAGCAGACGCATCACGTAACCGATCTTCAGCGCGGTTGGGCCTAGAATCACCAAGGCATGGCTGGCCACCACCGCACCGAGCAGCAGGTGGTCATCAAATACATAAGCGCCGGCGATGCCCGACAGAAGCAGCAGCACCCCCAGTGCCATCGACAAGTTGGCGACAGTCAGCAGACGGTGCGAGTCGAGTGGTTGCATAAACATGGGAAACTCCTCGTGTCGGTGATGGGAGTGGACCAGCCCTTGGACTGGCCCGTCCGGGTTTACTCCAGTGCGCTTGCCGGTCCGAAGAACTCATGCCGCGCCTGCTGAGCCGGCACCCCGAGTGCCTGCAGTTGCCGACGCACCGCTGCCATGAAGGGTTTTGGCCCGAGGAAGTACGCGTCCAGGTCGCGCTCGGCCGGCAACCAGGCGTCCAGTCGTGCTTCGGTCAGCAGCCCGATGGCGTCTGGTTGCTGCTCCTCGCCGCTATGTTCGTCGTAGCAGTAGAAGTGCTTGAGCTGACCGTGTTGCTCGGCGAGCTGGTCGATGGTTTCGCGGAAGGCATGCGCTTCAGCGTTGCGGGCGCAGTGGATGAAGTGAATCGGCCTGCGGGTGCCTATCGCGGCTTCGAGCATCGCTAGCGTCGGGGTGATACCAACGCCGCCGCTGATCAGCACCAGCGGCTTGTCACTGGGCTGCAAGGTGAAGTCGCCAGCCGGCGCGAACAGCTCCAGCGTCTCGCCAGGCTGCATCCGGTGCAGTGCGGTGGAAGCCACCCCGCCGGGTTCGCGTTTAACGCTGATCCGGTAGTCGCGGCCGTTGCTCGCAGCCGATAGCGAGTAGTTGCGGCGGATCTCCTGCCCATCGATTAGCAGACGCAGGCCGATGTATTGCCCTGGCTTGTGCTCAACCACCGGACCGCCGTCTTCCGGCGCCAGATAGAACGAGGTGATTTCGCTGCTCTCGGTGACCTTGCGCGCGATTCGGAAGCGACGCGCTCCACGCCAGCCACCAGGCGCCTCGGCTGTCGCGCTGTAGAGCGCCTCTTCAGTCCCGATGAGAATATCGGCGAGCTGCTCGTAGGCGGCACCCCAGGCCTCGATGACCGGGTCCGTGGCGACATCGGCGCCAAGTACCTCGCGAATTGCTCGCAGTAGGCACGAACCGACGATGGGGTAGTGCTCTGGCAGCACCTGCAAGGCGACGTGCTTGTTGACCACCTGCGAGACGAGGCCGCCGAGCTGATCGAGGCGGTCGATGTGTTTGGCGTACATCAGCACACCATTGGCCAGCGCACGCGGTTGGTCGCCACTGGCCTGATGCGCCTGGTTAAACAGCGGGCGGACCTCTGGGTATTCGGCCAGCATCAGTTTGTAGAAATGATCGGTGAGGGCTTCGCCGCCGCTTTCCAGCAACGGGACGGTGGCGGTGATAAGGGCACGGTGTTCGGCACAAAGCATGGAAGGCTCCAGTCATCGATAAGGCTGTCTCTCATAAGGCGGCGTGGTGACCACGCAACCGGGACAGGTATCCATGCTGTTTCAATAATCGTTCCAGGCTGAAATTGACCGGAATCAAGGGCCATACAGTAGTGATGGTTTTTTTGACCCCGGTTATCTGGGTTCATTGAACCCGGCGGGGTAAATTGAACCCAGTATTCGGGTGCCAACAGCGACCGATCGAACGGTCAGCAACCGCAGCGTTCTATAACTTCGACTATCGATGAATGACGGAGGGCAACATGGAGAACTACCACATCACGCACGATGACGATCGCTGGGTATTGCGCGAGGAGGGCGACAAGCGCGCGCTGATCGAAGCGGCGACCAAGGAAGACATCATCAACGAGACCCGCGACTACATGAAGTTGCGCACCGCCTCGGTAAAGATCCACACCCTCGAAGGAAAAATCGAAGAGGAACGGACCTACCCGCGGGACCAGGACCCTCGGGCTACCAAGGGTTAACGCTCAGCTCGGCTGCAACTCGCCTCGGCGCCGATGCTGGCGTCTGCCCAGCGCGACCGCCCAGCAGGCGAGGATGAAGGGCATGGTCAGCGGCGGCAGGCCCAGCTGATCGAACAACAGGCGGAAGATGATCGCCAAGCCGATGCCCAGTGCTGGCACCAGTGGCGAGCGGTGGACCTGGCTCAACGCCAAGGCTGCCAGCGCTGGGTTGTAGCCAGCCAGCCCGGCCAGGGCCGTTGGCTCGGAGGCGCCAGCCAGCAACGCTACGTAAATGCCAACCGCCGAGCCGCATAGCGCCCACGCTGCAGCGCTTCGATCAGCCAGCAGCAACGCTGCAAACAGGCACAGTCCCGCAAGCGGATCTGCAAGGAATAGCACCTGACCCAGCCCTCTCACTATTCCGCCGAGCGCACCCCACCCATCCAGTTGATGTTCGGGTACGCGCGCCTCAACGGCGCCATCCAGAACACCACAGACTCCCATCGCCAACCAACCCAACAGTACGAAGGACAGGGTGAAGCCCGGCAGGCTACGCCGCTCGCGCATACGTCTGAGCAGGTGGTGCTGCACGGGAGTCGACAGAGCGCCAGACAGGATCATCAGCAGACAGGCCAGCGGCACAAGACCAAGCATCAGGGTGACCAACAGCCCCAGCAGCGCGGCGTTGTAGCCGTACAAGCCGCTTTCGATATCGTCACGCGGATAACCGAGCCGCCATGCCATGCAGGTGCCGCTGAGTAGCCCGAGCAGGACGCCGGCCAGCAGCGCGCGATCATGCAGGCCGATCGCAACCAGGATCAGCAGGCCGCAGCCCAGATGGCGCTGCAAAAAGACCTGGCTGATGCCGTTGAGTGTCGAGCGGATCAGATAAGTGAGATGAAGGTGCATGGGCACGTCGAAAGGGCGCGCAGGCCTGCGCCGATGGAGAGTGACTCCACCGGCGCAAGTTTCGCTGGACGGGTTAGTTGAGCGTTTCGATGCGCAGCGAGTTGGTCGTGCCAGATTGGCCGAGCGGCACGCCCGCGGTGATCACGACGGTATCTCCGGTGCCCGCCATGCCCTGAGCACGCGCCAGTTCGAGCGCGTTGAGGCAGACCTGCTCCATGTCGTACATGCGCGCGTCGATCACCGAATAGACGCCCCAGGCCACGGTCAGCTTGCGTGCGGTCGTCAGATTTGGCGTCAGGCTGAGGATTGGCGTGGCCGGTCGCTCCCGCGAAGCGCGCAAGCTGGAGCGGCCTGATTCGGTGTAATTGACCAGCACCGCAACCGGCAGGATGCCGCTGATGCGCCGGATGGCGCAGCTGATCGCATCGGGCAGGGTGGCCTCGGCACTTGGCCGATTGACGTCCAGCTGAGCGTGGTAATCCGGGCCGCTTTCCACCTGGCGGATGATCTTGCTCATCATGCTCACCGCTTCCAGCGGGTACTCGCCGGATGCGGTTTCCGCCGAGAGCATCACCGCGTCGGCGCCTTCAGCCACGGCATTGGCCACGTCGGTGACCTCGGCCCGAGTCGGCGCCGGTGAGAAACGCATCGATTCGAGCATCTGCGTCGCCACCACCACCGGTCGGCCCAGCTGGCGGCAGGTGCGGACGATGTTGCGCTGGATACGCGGGACATTTTCGGCCGGCACTTCGACGCCCAGGTCGCCACGCGCCACCATGATTGCGTCGCAGAGCCGCGCGATTTCTCGCAGGTGCTGCACCGCTGAAGGCTTCTCGATCTTGGCCATGAGGAAGGCGCGGTCGCCGATTAGCTCGCGGGCTTCGTGAATATCCTGCGGGCGCTGGACGAAGGACAGCGCCACCCAGTCGACGCCCAGCTCCAGACCAAACGTCAGGTCGCGGCGATCCTTCTCGGTCAAGGGACTCAGATCCAGCACCGCTTCGGGCACGTTTACACCCTTGCGATCGGACAGCTCGCCACCGGCTACCACGCGCGTGTCGATCGCGTCGGCGTGCTTGGCGGTTACCGTCAGGCGCAGTCGGCCGTCGTCCACCAGCAGGCTCATGCCGGGTTGCAACGCATCGATGATCTCAGGATGCGGCAAGTTGACCCGACTGCTGTCGCCCGGCGTCGGGTCGAGGTCGAGGCGCAGCGCCTGACCGCGCTTGAGCTGCACCTTGCCCTCAGCAAAACGACCGACGCGCAGCTTGGGCCCCTGCAGGTCCATGAGAATGGCGATCGGCTGATTCATCTGACGTTCCACTTCGCGAATCCAGCCGAAGCGCTCGGCATGGTCGGCGTGCTCGCCATGGCTGAAGTTGAGGCGGAACAGATTGACCCCGTTTTCCACCAGTTCGCGCACATCATCGATGCTGCGCGTGGCAGGGCCCAGGGTGGCGAGAATCTTGACCTTCTTGTCGGGTGTCATGGCAGGCTCTATCGGCAGTTGTGGTTATGGACCGTGCATGCCGGTGCCCCGCTAGCGGGACGACGGCAGGATCAGGATGGCGCGGAAATCGTTGACGTTGGTCCGTGTCGGACCGGTCATCAGCAGCGCATCGAGCGCCTGGAAGTAACCATAGCCATTGTTGTCCGCCAGCTCGTCGGCAGCTTTCAGGCCAAGGGTTTCGGCGCGGCTATAGCTGTCCGGGGTCATCAGGGCGCCGGCGTTGTCTTCCGAGCCGTCGATGCCATCGGTGTCGCCTGCCAGTGCGTAGACGTTGGGCAGCCCCTGGAGGTTTTCCGTCAGACCCAGGAGGAACTCTGCGTTGCGGCCGCCGCGGCCATGGCCGCGCACGGTCACCGTGGTCTCGCCTCCGGACAGGATCACACAGGGCGGGGTGAGCGGCTGACCATGCAGCACCACCTGACGGGCAATACCGCCGTGGACCTTGGCCACCTCCCGCGACTCACCTTCCAAATCACCCAGGATCAGCGGCGTGATGCCGGCTGCGCGGGCTTTTTCGGCCGCAGCCTCAAGAGACTGCTGCGGCTTGGCGATCAGCTGGAAATGGCTACGCGACAGGCACGGGTCATCTTCTTTGACGGTTTCCGAACGAGGATCTTCCAGCCAGGCACGGACGTTCCCAGGGATCTCGATGTTGTAGCGCGCCAGAATCGCCAGCGCCTGGGCCGAGGTGGTTGGGTCCGCCACGGTCGGGCCGGAGGCAATCACCGTTGCTTCGTCGCCCGGCACGTCGGAAATGGCATAGGTGTAGACGCTGGCTGGCCAGCAGGCTTTAGCCAGGCGACCACCCTTGATCGCCGAGAGGTGCTTGCGTACGCAGTTCATCTCGCCAATGTGCGCGCCGGAGCGCAGCAGTGCCTTGTTGATCGCCTGCTTGTCGGCAAGGCTGATGCCTTCGGCTGGCAGTGCCAGGAGTGAGGAACCGCCGCCGGAAAGCAGAAAGATCACTCGGTCGCTTTCCTCGAGGTTGCTGACCATCTCCAACACGCGCCGGGCAACGCGCTCGCCAGCATCATCCGGCACTGGATGCGCGGCCTCGACCACCTCGATCTTGCGGCAATTGGCGCCATGACCATAGCGCGTCACCACCAGGCCGGAGAGCTCGCCTTCCCATACCGCTTCGATGGCTTCGGCCATGGCGGCTGCCGCTTTGCCTGCGCCGATGACGATGGCGCGGCCGCTGCGGTCGGCCGGTAAATGGTCGGCCAGCACCTGGCGTGGATGGGCGGCATCGATGGCGGCGGTGAACAGGTCGCGCAGGAAAGCTTGCGGGTCGAGGTTCATGTACAACTCCATCTAGTAGGTCAGGTGCCCGATTCCAGACCTTAGGGCTCGGCATTGCAAGTACAAAAGGCAAGCCCTAAGGTTTGGAATCGACCCACCCGGCAGTCAGGCCGTGACTCCTCGTGCCGAGCAGGTCGAAAGGGGTGCCGCCCGAGGGCAGCGATCGGATCGCAGATGCGCAGGGCTGAGGTTGTGGGGGACGCTGTGATTCCGACCCCATGCAACTCCAATCCGACCCTTTGAGCATCGCTGCGCCAAGCGTTGCGGTTCCCACCACCTGGTCTGTCTGTCCCTGAAGGTGGGGCGCTTGGCTCGGCGCAACGTGCTCGAAGGCTGAGGTTTCTGTTTAGTCCTTGCGGATCGAGAAGTTGGCCATGTGCTCCAGGCCCTTGATCAGCGCCGAATGGTCCCAGCCGCTGCCGCCGATGGCTGCGCAGGTGCTGAACACCTGCTGGGCGTTGGCAGTGTTGGGCAGGTTCAGGCCCAGCTCGCGGGCGCCGGCCAAGGCCAGGTTCAGATCCTTCTGGTGCAGGCTGATGCGGAAGCCCGGATCAAAGGTACCCTTGATCATGCGCTCGCCGTGTACCTCCAGGATCTTCGAGCCGGCAAAACCGCCCATGAGCGCTTCGCGGACACGGGCCGGGTCGGCGCCGTTCTTCGCGGCGAACAGCAGGGCTTCGCCCACTGCCTGAATGTTCAGCGCAACGATGATCTGGTTGGCCACCTTGGCGGTCTGGCCGTCGCCGTTGCCACCGACCAGGGTGATGTTCTTGCCCATGGCCTGGAACAGCGGCAGAGCGCGGGCAAAGCTCTCTTCACTGCCGCCGACCATGATCGACAGCGTCGCGGCCTTGGCACCGACTTCACCGCCCGATACTGGCGCGTCGAGGTACTGGGCGCCGGTGGCGTTGATCTTCCCGGCGAACGCCTTGGTGGCGCTGGGGGAGATCGAGCTCATGTCGATCACCAGCTTGTTCGGGCCGACGCCCTCGGCGATGCCGTTTTCACGGAACAGCACGTCTTCGACATGCGGGGTGTCCGGCACCATGACGATGATGAACTCGGCTTCCTGGGCCACTTCCTTCGGGTTGGCCAGGGCAACGGCGCCCGCTTCGAGCAGGGCTGCCGGGGCCGCATCGTGGTGAGTAGAAACGAAAAGGCTGTGGCCAGCTTTCTGCAGGTTCTGAGCCATGGGCAGGCCCATGATGCCGGTGCCGATAAATCCAATCTTAGCCATGATAATTCTCCTCAAATTCGTTCTGGTCGCTGAAAAAACTACCTGCGTTGGCAGTACTTCGTTGAGCGCGGCCTGGGTCGCCCGCCTCGGTCAGAATGCTCATTTGGAAGACCAAACTCGCACTCGAGCCCGGTCCGCTTCTTCGGCCTTCTTTGCGGGTGTTTTACTAAATGGCGTTATGCGCCTTCATCCAGCCGAGGCCGGCCGCGGTGGTGGTGGCGGGCTTGTACTCGCAGCCGACCCAGCCCTGGTAACCGATGCGGTCCAGGTGCTCGAACAGGAAGCGGTAGTTAATCTCGCCGGTGCCTGGCTCGTTGCGGCCAGGGTTGTCCGCCAACTGCACGTGGTTGATCACTGCCAGGTTGTTCTCGATGGTGCGCGCCAGGTCTCCTTCCATGATCTGCATGTGATAGATGTCGTACTGCAGGAACAGGTTGGTGCTGCCGACCTTGTCGCGGATCTCCAACGCCTGCGAGGTGTTGTTGAGGAAGAAGCGCGGGATGTCGCGGGTATTGATCATCTCCATGATCAGGCGGATACCTTCTGCTTCGAGCTTCTTCGCCGCGTAGCGCAGGTTCTCGATAAAGGTCATCTCCAGCTTGCCGAGGTCGGCGCCCTTGGGTGCGATACCGGCCAGGCAGTTGATCTGGGTATTGCCCAGTACCTTGGCGTAGGCGATGGCCTTGTCGACGCCCACACGGAATTCCTCGACCCGCTCGGGATCGCAGGCGATACCGCGGTCACCATTGGCCCAGTCGCCGGCTGGAAGGTTGAACAGCACCTGGCTCAGGTTGTGGGCATCAAGTCGTGCCTTGATTTCTTCGGCCGGGTAGTCGTAGGGAAAGAGGTACTCGACACCGCTGAAGCCGGCTTCGGCAGCGGCGGCGAAGCGGTCGAGGAAGTCCAGCTCGGTGAAGAGCATGGACAGGTTGGCGGCGAAACGGGGCATATGAGTTTCCTTCTGTCTGTAGGGACATCCCCGATCGGGCTGGAAGCTACTGCGCTTGGCGATGCTGCGTTGGAACCGAACTCGAAATGCTCATTTACATGCGTAAACTCCGCTTTCTCGTTCGCTTCCGCCTTGCCTCGCCTGCGCTCGTGACGCTTCCAATCCCGTCGGGATATGCGTTGTGGATGCGCTTCGCGACATCCAAACGGTTTGGTTACAGCTTTTTTCGTAGGAGCCAGCTTGCTGGCGATCAGCAGGCAATGGCGCTCGGGATCGCCAGCAAGCTGGCTCCTACGGGCGGTGGTCTACCATCAATCCAGCAGCGCGACCGCAGTCGGTGCGTCTTCTCGGCCCTCGGCCAGCGGCTCGAATTCGTTGATCGCATCGATCTCGGTGCCCATGGCAATGTTGGTCACCCGCTCGAGGATCACCTCGATCACCACCGGCACCTGGTGCTCGGCCATCCAGGCCTGGGCCTGGTCGATGGCCGGGCGCAGGTCTTCTTGCTTGAACACGCGGATGGCTTTGCAGCCCAGCCCCTCGACCACGGCGATGTGGTCCACGCCGTAGCCTTCCATGCCGCTGTGGTCGGCATTGATGTTCTCGAAGCCCAGCTGCACGCAGTAATCCATCTCGAAACCGCGTTGCGCCTGGCGGATCAATCCGAGGTAGGCGTTGTTCACCAGGATGTGGATGTAGGGCAGCTTGAACTGCGCGCCCACGGCCAACTCCTCGATCATGAACTGGAAGTCGTAGTCGCCCGAGATCGCCACCACCTTGCGGGTCGGGTCCGCTGCGACCACGCCCAGCGCTGCCGGAATGGTCCAGCCAAGCGGGCCAGCCTGGCCGCAGTTGATCCAATGGCGCGGCTTGTAGACGTGCAGGAACTGCGCGGCGGCGATCTGCGACAGGCCGATGGTGCTGACGTAGCAGGCGTCGCGGCCGAAGGCGTTGTTCATGCACTGATACACGCGCTGCGGCTTCATCGGCACCGAGTCGAAGTGCGTCTTGCGCAGCAGGGTGCGCTTGCGCTCTTGGCAGTCTGCCGCCCACGGCGTGTGGTCCGGCAACTTGCCTGCGGCCTTGCGCTCCTTGGCGACCTCGACGAACAGCTCTAGCGCAGCGCCCGCGTCGGAGGTGATGCCGAAGTCCGGTGAAAACACCCGGCCGATCTGGGTGGGTTCGATATCCACGTGCACGAAGGTGCGGTCCTTGGTGTAGACGTCGACCGAGCCAGTGTGGCGGTTGGCCCAGCGGTTGCCGATGCCAAGCACGAAGTCCGAGGCCAGCATGTTGGCATTGCCGTAGCGGTGGCTGGTCTGCAAACCGCACATGCCGGCCATCAGCGGATGGTCATCAGGGATCGAACCCCAGCCCATCAGCGTCGGGATCACCGGCACGCCAACGGTTTCGGCGAATTCCACCAGCAAGGCTTCGGCCCCGGCGTTGTAGATACCGCCGCCCGCCACGATCAACGGACGCTCGGCAGCGCAGAGCATGTCGATGGCTTTCTCGATCTGCTTGCGAGCGGCCGCTGGCTTGTAGACGGCAAGCGGCTCGTAGGTCTCGATGTCGAATTCGATCTCGGCCATCTGCACGTCGAAGGGCAGGTCGATCAAAACCGGGCCCGGGCGACCGGAGCGCATCACGTGGAAGGCTTGTTGGAACACGCGCGGCACCAGCGCTGGCTCACGGACGGTCACGGCCCACTTGGTGACCGGCTTGGCGATGGACTCGATGTCCACGGCCTGGAAGTCTTCCTTGTACAGCCGCGCACGTGGCGCCTGGCCGGTGATGCAGAGAATCGGGATCGAGTCGGCCCAGGCGGAGTAGAGCCCGGTGATCATGTCGGTGCCGGCCGGGCCCGAGGTGCCGATGCACACGCCGATGTTGCCGGCCTTAGTGCGGGTGTAACCCTCAGCCATGTGCGAGGCGCCTTCGACGTGGCGGGCGAGGATGTGACGGATGCTGCCGTCGGCGCGCAGGGCTGAATACAGCGGATTGATCGCGGCACCGGGGATGCCGAAGGCGGTGTCGATGCCTTCCTTGCGCAATACCGCAACCGCGGCATCGATTGCTCTCATTCGGGCCATCTGTCGTTCCTCTTGGCTTAGAACCTGTTCACGATCTGCTGCGCGTCGGCCCTGCTGCGTTAAAACCAGGCTCGGAATGCTCATTTGCAACAGCAAACTCCGCTTCCTCGCCTGCTTTTGCCTTGCAGGTCTCTAGCTCGCAAGATCGTGAACGGCTCTGTTTCGATAGTTTTTATACGTGGCCCAAGCATGAAGGGCTGGCCGAAATGAGGGAATTGGCCGAAACTTCAGTTCTGTCGATATCAGGAGTATCGAATGGATCGCTATACAACCCTGCACAGCTTCGTGCTGGTCGCTGAAAACGGCAGCTTTGCCGCCGCTGCGCTGAAGGAAGGCGTGACGCCGGTGGTGATGGGCCGCCGACTCGATGCGCTGGAGCGACACCTGGGCGTCAAGCTGATGCACCGCTCCACGCGCGGGCTGGCGCTCACCGACCTGGGCGAGCAATACCTGGAACGTGCGCGTGGGTTGCTCAAGGATTTCGACGAAGCCGATGCCAGCATCAGCCACGACCGCACTTCGGTACGTGGGCACTTGGTAGTCTCGGCGCCAGCGGCGTTCGGCCGGCGGCATATCGGCCCGCACGCGCCGGCCTTCCAGGCGCGCTACCCGGATCTGCAGCTGTCATTCAACTTCACCGACAGCGTGGTCGATCTGGTGCGCCACGGTTACGACATGGGCATCCGCATTGGCGAGGTGACCGATCCCAACTATGTCGCCATCAAGCTGTTTCCCAACCGCCGCGTGGTCTGCGGCGCGCCGGACTACTTCGAGCGACAGGGCGTGCCGCGTACCCTGGAGGACCTCTCACGACACAACTGCCTGGCGTTCAACCTGCAGGGCGGGCAACAGCGTGGCTGGACTTTTCTGCGTGACGGCAAGCAAGTGGCGGTGAAAGTGGCCGGCAACCTCGACTGCAACGATGGCGAGCTTCTGTTCGATTGGGTCAAACAGGGGTTGGGCATCGGTTGGCGCTCGACCTGGGAAATCCAGGCCGAACTCAAGCGCGGCGAGCTGGTGACCGTGCTGGATGAGTTCGCGCTGCCGGCCTATGACATCCAGGCGGTGTACCCGCAACAGCGCTACCTGCCGGCCAAGGTCCGCTTCTTCATCGACTACTTGAAACAGGTCTACAACGCGCCTGGCTACTGGGAGGTGCGTTGAGTCAAACCTTCACGCGCCTTGTGGTGGGCTAAAGCCCACCCTACGAGTGTGTAAGTGTTTTGGTTGGCGCGGGGTTTTGCGTTGCTCTGGTCTGTAGGGTGGGCTTCAGCCCACCGGGGGCACCGCATGTTTTGGTGGGCTAAAGCCCACCCTACTGGTGTGGCTGCTATGGTTGGCGCGGGGTTTTTGCGTTGCTGCGATCCGTAGGGTGGGCTTCAGCCCACCGCGTGACAAACACGTCGAACCACGCCGCGCCGCCGCGAGTCACAGCAAGGGTCATTTCTCGGCGCGAGGCTACCCGTGGACTCCCTGAAAATCGCCACCTTCAACATCAACGGCATCCGTGCCCGCCGTTCCAACCTGCTGGAATGGTTGGAGCGCGAACAGCCGGACGTGGTCTGCCTGCAGGAACTGAAGGCGCAGGACGCCGATTTCCCCATCGATGACATCCGTGCGGCCGGCTACGGCGCCATCTGGCACGGGCAGAAGTCCTGGAACGGCGTGGCGATTTTGTCCAAGGGCGACGACCCACTGGAAATCCGCCGCGGCCTGCCGGGCGATCCGAACGATACCCACAGCCGCTATCTCGAGGCTGCTGCCCATGGCGTGATCGTCGCCTGTCTCTATTTGCCCAACGGCAATCCGCAGCCGGGGCCGAAGTTCGAATACAAACTGAGCTGGTTCGAGCGCTTCATCGAGCACGCCGCCGGGTTGTTCGCCAGCGGCCACCCGGTGGTTCTGGCAGGTGACTACAACGTCGTGCCCACTGACGAAGACATCTACAACCCGCGCTCCTGGAAGAAGGACGCGCTGCTGCAGCCGGAAAGCCGCGAATGCTTCGAGCGGCTGCTGGCGCAGGGTTGGACCGACGCACTGCGTGCCAAGTATCCGGACGAGCGCATCTATACGTTCTGGGACTACTTTCGCCAGCATTGGCAGAAGAACTCCGGCCTGCGCATCGATCACCTGCTACTCAGCGCCGATCTGGCGCCACGGCTAATCGATGCCGGGGTCGATCGCTGGGTGCGTGACCAGGAGCATGCCAGCGACCACGCGCCGACCTGGGTCACGTTAAACGGCGAGGTGAGCGGCAAGGCTGCGCCGGAAAAGCCAGCCAAACGCAGCAAAGCCAAGACAACCAAGTAAACTCACTGCGCCAGCGCTCAACGCGCCTGGCGCTTTCCGCTTCTGCTGGAGCTTGCCCGTCATGCGTCGCCCTAGTCGTGCGCCTATCTGGATAGCGGCCTTTGCCGTTCTGCTGCATCTGTTCGCGATGCCGCTGATGGCCGCGCATATGCAAGAAATGGACGGTACGGGCGGGCATTGCCCAATGGCCGAGGCCAGCCAGCATCACGCCGGACACGTCCAGCACGCCCACGTCGATGAATCTACGCCCAAGCCCAGTCATCATCAGGGAATGCCCTGCTGCTGCGCGGCGGGATCGGCGTCTCTAGCTGCGATTACGACCGGCTCGCCGGTGCTCCATCAACCTCATCTGGTACGGGTCGGCAGCCTGCCCACGGCAACCGCGCCGCAGCTGCCGCCGCGTTACCGTTGGCCTGCACTGAATCCCCGCGCATCCCCGCTCGCCTGATCGACCCCCCCCCCTGATCTGTCCGGTAGCCATCGGTGGTCGCGTACGCGTGCCGCCGCTGATTGCTGGCCCTTGCTGCAGGCCTACGTCCCGGCCGGCAGCGCGAAAAATACGGTCCCGCCTTTGTAGGAGCGAGCTTGCTCGCGATCCTGATCCACTGCAGCACCATTGATCGCCAGCAAGCTGGCTCCTACAGAGAAGCTGCAGCAATTTCGATCGAGTAAGTAGTCATGACTTTAAGTACCGCTGGCGCCCGCCTCGAGGCGCCACCCATGGTTTCCCGCACGCAGCACCCGCTGCTGGCGTTGTTGATTCGTCTGCATCTCTACGTCGGGCTACTGGTCGGCCCGTTCATTTTCATTGCTGCGCTGAGCGGCCTGGTTTATGCGCTGACACCGCAACTGGAAGACCGGCTCTACGCCGAGCAGCTGTACACCGGCAGCACCGGCACGCCGCAGTCCCTGGCTCGGCAGATCGAGGTGGCCCAGGCCCATGTCGGCGAAGCGGCGACGCTCTCGGCGGTTCGCCCGGCATCAGGGCCCGGAAGCACTACACGTGTGATGTTCAGGACACCGGCGCCCGGCGAGTCGGAGAGCCGAGCGGTGTTCATCGATCCGGTCACTGCCGAGGTCCGCGGTGATCTGTTGGTCTATGGCACCAGCGGTGTTTTGCCGCTGCGCACCTGGCTCGATCAATTCCACCGCAGCCTGCTGCTCGGCGAACCGGGACGGATATACAGCGAACTGGCCGCTTCCTGGCTGTGGGTCGCGGCGGTGGGTGGCTTTGCGTTGTGGTACATCCGGAGTCAACGCACGCCGGGTGCGGCGCTCTCGAAGGGGTTGAGGCGCTGGCACGCCACGCTGGGGCTGTTCCTGCTGATCGGGCTGCTGTTCTTCTCTGCGACCGGCCTGACCTGGTCGCGCTGGGCCGGTGACAACATCGGCGTCGCGCGGGCGGCGTTGGGCATGTCGACGCCGAGCGTGTCCACTGCGCTGGATGGAGAGGTGGCTGCGCCGGCAGGCGAGCATGACCATCACACCGGTATGGCAATGCCGCATGCCGGGTCGGCTGATCCAATGATGTTCGATGCGGTGCTCAGCGCCGCGCGAGAGAGCGGGATAGACGCCAGCAAGGTCGAAATCATGCCCGCCGCCGGGCCGAATCGTGCCTGGACGGTGACCGAGATCGACCGCAGCTGGCCCACTCAGGTCGATGCCGTGGCCGTCGACCCGCGCACGCTGAGCATCACCGATCGCACCGATTTCGCGACCTTCCCGATTGCAGCGAAGCTGACGCGCTGGGGCATCGATGCGCATATGGGCTCGCTGTTCGGGCTGGCCAATCAGCTGCTGCTGGCAGTGACCGCGCTTGGCCTGGCGACCCTGGTGGCCTTGGGTTACCTGATGTGGTGGCGACGACGCGCAGCGGCGCGGCGAGTCAGCGTGTTACAGGCATTGGGCGCGTTGTCGCCACGGGCCTTGGGTACAACGCTGGTGGTTGCGCTGCTGTTTGGCATCTGCCTGCCGGTTCTGGGTGCCAGTCTGTTGATATTCCTTATTGTCGAAGCGCTGCTCGATGCGCTGGCGAGGGCGCGTCATGGCCGTGTACGTCAGCCGGGGTGAGCCGGAACAGTCCGCTGCCACCCACCCCCAAGCACCTGATACAGGCTGATCAGCGCATTGAGCCGGCTCTCGCGCAGCTGTACGGCCGCCAGTTCGGTATTGAACAGGTTGCGCTGGGCATCGAGGGTCTCCAGGTAGGACGAATAGCCCGCGCGGTAGCGGTCCTCAGCGTAGGTCAGGGAGCGCTCGAGTACGGCGCGGCGAGCCGCGACGCGCGCGAGCTGCTGGCGCAGATTACTGACCGCCGAAAGGCTGTTTTCCACTTCCCTGAAGGCGTCCAGCGCCGCGGCGCGGTAGGCGAAGGCCGCCTGGTTGCGCTGGGCGACCGCGATGTTCACGCCTGCCTCCAGGCGGCCAGCATCGAATATCGGGGCGAGCACGCTGGCGCCGAGATCCCAGACACGCACCGGGTCGTAATCGAGTGAGTTGACGAATAGCCGACCGAGACTGGCAGACAGCTGTACCTGCGGCAGGAATCGGTCACGCTGGGCCTGCAGATTCAGGCTGCTGGCCGCGAGCAGCAGCTCGGCCTGCTGGATGTCCGGGCGGCGGCGCAGCAGCTCCGAAGCCAGCACGCCCGGCACCTGAGGCGGCTCGATGGCCAGCAGCCCGGCGCCGCGCTCCACGTCCCCTGGGAAGCGGCCGGTGAGCAGGCGCAGGGCATTTTCCTGCTCCCGGATGGCCTGCTGCAGCTGCGGCAGTAATTCGGCGGCGGCTTCGTATTCCGATTGCGCCTGGGTCAGCTCAAGCTGCGAGGTGTAGCCGAGGGCTGCGCGGTCCTCAGCGACGCGCAGCGCCTCTCGGCGTGAATCGACGGTTTCACGTGTGACGTACAACTGGCGGTCCAACGACAGCAGCGACACATACGCTCGGGCGGTGGTGCTTGCCACTGCCAACCTGACGGCGTCGCGCTCGGCTTCGGTCGCGCGATATTCAAGTTGCGCCGCTTCTTTCAAGCGCCGTAGCCGTCCCCAGAGGTCGACCTCATAGGACACCTGCAACGCCGGCTGCACGGCCGTGGTATGGGTCATGCCCAGTACGCTGAGTTCGCGGGTGCGTTGCGCTCCCAGCGCCGCGTCGAGCGATGGCAGCAGCGCGGCCCGCGACAGCTGGATCTGTTCACGTGCCTGTTCCACGCGAGAGGCGGCGCTCAGCACCTCGGTGTTATGCGCCAATGCCGCCTCGACCAGCGCCGTCAGCTGACGATCACCGAACGCCTGCCACCAGATCGCGGACACGTCGGCCGTGTTCAATCCCGGTTCCCGCCAGTCTGCCGGT
This sequence comes from Pseudomonas sp. 10B238, assembly GCF_000970615.1. Taxonomy (NCBI): domain Bacteria; kingdom Pseudomonadati; phylum Pseudomonadota; class Gammaproteobacteria; order Pseudomonadales; family Pseudomonadaceae; genus Pseudomonas; species Pseudomonas sp. 10B238. The sequence continues at coordinate 30,538 of NZ_KQ033932.1, read as the reverse complement.
AGGGTGAACGCGGCTTCAGGCGGAAGCGGCTGCCGAGGCGGCATGCAGCCGGCCAGCGTAACCAGCAGCAGACCTGGCATCAGCCGGCGCAGGGCGTGGACCAGGCCGCTCATTGCGTACTGTCCGCGGTGGATCGCTCCGCTGCCGCTGTGGCGCCGGTATCCACATGAGTCACCACCGACAGACCGGGGCGCAGCCGCTTGGCAAGCGGCTGATCCGGGGCGATGGAGATGCGTACTGGCACGCGCTGAACCACTTTGGTGAAGTTGCCGGTGGCGTTGTCCGGGCGTAGCACACTGAATTCCGAACCGGTGGCAGGGGCCAGGCGCTGGACATGGCCGCGGAGCCGCGCGCCGTCCAATGCATCGACTTCAATCTCGACCGGCTGGCCGGGACGCATGGCGAACGTCTGGGTCTCCTTGTAGTTGGCGATTACCCAGAGCTGCTCCGGCACCAGGTACAGCAGCTGCGAGCCGGCCGTCACGTATTGGCCCTGGCGCACCGTGACCTCGCTGACCTGCCCGTCGCGCGGTGCGTCGATTACCGTATTGTCCAGATCGATCTGCGCGCGCTTGAGCGCCGATTCTGCGATTTCTACCTGTGCCTGCAACCCGCCGCGTGAGACTTCGCTGGCCTTCAGCGTTTGTTCGGCGATGTCGATAGCCGCCCGCGCCTGTTGCACCTGGGCCGAGTCGGCGCGTGCGGTTGCACGGATCTGATCGCGCTCGCGGATCGAGACCGAACCCCGTTCGGCCAGCTCGTTGACACGTTTCTCATCCGCCAGGCCCCGTTTCAGCTCCGCTTCGGCAGCGGCCAGTTCGGCGCGGCGGGCGGCCAGCGTCGCCCGGTTGGAGGCCAGGGTCTGCGCCAGGTTCTCAAGCTCGAAGCGGCGCGCTGCAAGCTCGGCCCTGCGCTGTTCAACCAGCTGGCGATACTGACGATCATCGATGCGCACCAATGGCTGGCCTTGCTCGACCTCTTCGAAGTCCTGCACCAGCACCTCGGTGACATAGCCGCTGACCTGCGGGGCCAGCACGGTGATCTGCCCGCGCACATAGGCATTCTCGGTGACCGCCACGCGGCCGATGAACGGCCACAGCTGCCAGGCATAAAGGATCGCCAGGACGCCGATGAGCGCTACCAGCACCATCAGGATCACCGAACGGCGGCTCGGTTTGATGGTTTTCGGCGGATCGTCCGGGGTCGGTCCCGCGTCGGTGGCCGCCGCAGAGGGCTGCGTGGGTTGGGCTGGCTGCAGGGTTTGCTGTTCCTCGGGTTGGGTGCGTTCGCTCATGGAGAGGCGGAATTCCTGTTCTGCTGCGCAATGCGCAGGGTGCGATAGAGCGTCCAGCCGAACACGCCGATGGAAAGCATGCCGATCAGCCGGAATACATCATTGAAGGCCAGCACGTTGGCTTCTCGCGTGGCCGCTTGACTCAGCTGCGCTGCGCTCAGTGCCTGGCGAAGTCGAGGGTCGTTCTGGCGCGGTATCAGCGCCTGGCTCTGGGCCTGCAAACGTCCGGCAACCCGCGGGTCGCCGGCCACCACCTGTTCGGTGAGGTGGCTGGAATGGTACTTCTCACGCATCACCTGATAGGTACCGAACAGCGCTGGCGCGGCCAGGCCGCCGAGGCTCTGGGTCATGGTGAACAAGACGATGAACGTCACCAGATAGTTCGGCCCGTTACGCAGCGCCCGGCCGATACCGGTGATCAGCAGCGGGCCGAGGAACATGCCACTGGCGAAGGCCAGCAGGCCCTGGCTGAGAAACATGTCATGGGGACGGGTCATGTTGGTGGCATCGATGTCGAGAAAGCTGGCGATGGCAATCAGCACGATCGACAACAGAATCTGCGGAAAGGCCCGGGTCGGGCTGAAGGTCATCGCGCTGCCGGCAATGCCCATGACCAGGCCCAGCAGGATCACCGCGTACAACGGCTGCAGCTGTTCGGTGCCCATGCCGAGGGTTTGCAGCAGGCCCACCGCGCCGTAGGTCTGTTCGGAGAGCAGCAGCCGCAACGCCAGCGCGCCGAAGGCGAAGCGCAGCATCTCGGCAGTGCCCAGCCAGCGTGTGTGCAGCAACGGGTTGCGCCGGTGATGCTCGATCATGAAGGCAGCGCAGAACAGCAGCAGCGCGGCAATCAGGGCGTAGCCCAACCAGGGCTCCTCCGTCCACCAGAGGATGCGACCCTGGGCCAGCACCGCCGCGATCAACGCCAGCGCGGGAGCCAACAGGGCGAAGGTGAGGAAATCCAGCGGTTCGAACACCTTGATGCGCTCGCCCAGCGGTAGCTTGAGCACCACCACGGCGGCCAGCGAGCAGAGCGCCAGGCCGCTTTCGAACACATACAGGCGATGCCATTCGCCCATCACCAGCAGCGCAGGGGACATCAGCCAGGCCAGGGGTGTGCCCAGCTGGGAAATGCCGAAGCCGAGGATCACCGCCTTGGGCAGATCGACCTTGCGAAACGCCTGCAGCATGTAGAACAGGCCCAGGGAGGAGGTGGTCGCAGCGGCCAGGCCACTGGCTGCGCGGACGAACACGGCCATCTCAAAGCCTTCGACGAAAACATGCGCGATGCTCAGCAATGCGTAGAGCGTCAGGCCAATTTCGGCAAAGCGGCGCAGGCCGTATTGCTGGCGAAATTTGATCATCAGCAGGTTGGCCGACACGCTGACCATGAAATACGCTGCCGGAAGCCAGGCCGCCTGCGACGGCGTCAGGCCCAGATCGCCCTGAATGCTCGGCAGGTTGGCGATGAACAGGGCGTTGCCCAGCCCGCCGGTGATGCCGACCAGTACGGCAACACAGGCATAGGCGATGCGCAGCGGCATGGGATGCAGCAGGATCGCCGGCGAGCCCGGCATTGAGGGGCGTTCTTCGGGTTCCCAGCGAGGAACGGGGGCGAGGTATTGCGGCATCGTAGGCAAGGCTCGAAGGGCGGTTTCAACTGATCGGAGCGCCGCATCGGGGCGGCGGCTACTCCGTTGGGACAACCATTAGCGTGAAATGATTGGTCACACTTGGCAAAGCATGGTGCCGCTGCTCTCGGCGACGGCCGTGCAGCTGGTCCGTTACATGAACGAACGGGGACGGCAACTTGGCTATGTTTGTGGGTTTCTTCGAGTTTGGCGGCTGCGGGCTGCTAAGGCGTGGCTGCCTGTGATCAACAGCTATTCAGCCAATCGATGGAGCCGCCAGGATGCAGCCCAGACCGGTTCAGGACGTTCAGCACCAGGCTAATCGACGTTTGAGGCACGCAGCGGGGCACCGATCATCCGGAAAACTCAGGCGAGTCGCCAGAAACCAACAACACTGAACTAAAGGTTCCAACGATTCAGCTGGGCGCATTTGTGCTCGCCGCTGGATAAGGACCGTCAACCCGAGCCGTCGAAACGAAACGGCTATTTCACCGGAGGTGTGAATGCTGCAGAACGTTCGGTTGGGACCCGAGGCCTTCGAGCGAGGCGGCGACCCGGCAGCGATGCTGCGGGACCTGGAAACAGCGGGCCATACGGTAGGCGACATGCTCTGCGAAGCGTTGCGCTCAGTGCGTTCGCACTTGGGCATGGATGTCGCGTTCGTCGCCGAGATGGTGCAGGGCTTTCGCGTGTTCCGCCATGTAAGCGGCTGTAGCGATCCGCCGCCGATATGTGTGGGCGGCTCCGATCCCCTTTCAGACAGCTACTGCCAGCGGGTGGTGGACGGCCGGCTGCCGCAGCTGATCCCCGACACCAGCAAACTGCCCGAAGCGGTGGCGCTGCCCATCACCGAGATATTGTCGATCGGCGCCTATATCAGCGTGCCGATCCGTTTCAGCGATGGTCGCTTGTACGGCACCTTCTGCTGCTTCAGTTCCAAGCCTGACGGCACCTTGAACGAACGTGATCTGGATACCCTGCGGTTGTTCGCCGATTTCGCCGGCCGGTTGCTCGAGACCCAGGCCAAGGAGCAGCGCGAACAGGAGGAGCGGCTCGCGCGCATCAATAGCGTGCTGAGTGAACAGGCGTACAACGTCGTGTATCAGCCGATCGTGGATGTGAGGCAGAACGACGTGGTGGGCTACGAAGCGCTGGCGCGATTCTCCGGCGAACCACAACGTACCCCGGATCTCTGGTTCGGTGAGGCCGAGCAGGTCGGTCTGCAATGCGAACTGGAAATGGCGCTCGTCCAGGAAGCCCTGAAAGGCCTGAGTGGCATTCGCCAGGACCGCTACCTGTCGTTGAACGTCTCGCCGGAAACCATCCTCGCCGGGGCACTCGGAACCCTGTTGGACGGCCAGCCGCTGGATAGGCTGATGCTCGAGGTCACCGAGCACGCGTCAGTACGCGACTATGACCTGATCGCCGAAGCGCTCGAACCCATGCGCGCGCAGGGCCTGCTGCTGGCGGTGGATGATGCAGGTGCCGGCTATGCGAGTTTTCGCCACATCCTCAAACTCAAGCCAGACGTGATCAAACTCGACGGTAGCCTGATCCGCAACATCGACAGCAACCGCGACTGCCGGGCGCTGGCGTCGGCATTGATCCGCTTCGGTCAGGAGACCGACTGCAAGATCGTCGCCGAATGCGTCGAGACAGAGGCCGAACTGGAGATCCTCCGTGAGCTTCAGGTGACCAAGGCGCAGGGCTATTTGCTGGGCCGCCCTGGGCCGCTGGGTGGCAGCCAGCAGACCTAGACGAGGCCGCGACTGACAGGTGCAACCCGTCGGGTTACCTGTCAGTCGGCCCTTGCTGATGGCTCAGTTGCCTCGATAGGTCGAGAAGCCGTATGGGCTGAGTAGCAGCGGGATGTGGTAGTGCGGCACAGTGCCGTCCACTTCGAAAATCACCGGAACCTCCGGGAAGAAACTCGCCGTGTCGTGCGCCTCGAACCAGTCGCCGGTCTTGAAGGTGACGCGGTAGGTGCCTTTTTCCAGTGCCTTGTCTTGCGGATACAGCGCGGTGATGCGGCCTTGCTGGTTGGTCACGCCGTCGTTCAAGGCAGTCCACTGCTTACCGTTCTGCTTTTCCAGGGTGACTTTCACATCAGGCGAGGGCAGGCCATCGTTGAGGTTCAGCACGTGCACGCTGAGCGGGTTGTCGGCGGCCATGGCAAGGCTGGAAAGGCTGGCAAAGACAAGGCTGGCGCAAAGGGTTTTCAGGTTGGTCATGGATTGATCTCCGGTTAACGGTTGGAAGGAAGCAGTTTTGCGATTGCCTGAGTGGCGCAGGCCTCGTCGGTCTCGGCGCCGCCGGCACCGGCCACGCCAATGGCGCCGATTACCTCGTCGCCGACCCGTAGCGGAACGCCGCCGCCGAGCAGCAACAATTCATCGAGGGTGTTGAGGTTGGCTGCGTCCGGGTTGCTGCGGGCGCGCTCGCCGAACAGGCGGGTCGGCGTCTTGCTGGACAACGCGGTGTAGGCCTTGCGCTGTGCAGCGATGGTGTTGTGCGGGCCGACGTTGTCGTCACGCTGCAGTGCGATCAGGTTGCCGCCGCGATCGACCACTGCCATCGCGGCGGTACGGCCCTCGGCATGGCAGGCAGCCATGGCCGAGTCGAGCAGGGCGTTGGCCAGTTGCAGCGAGACGTTCTGCTGGCTGACAGGTTGCGGCGTGGCGGCCATGGCCTGGGCACCGGCAAGCGCCAGGCCGAGCAGCGACAGGGGAACAATGCGCATCGGTATCTCCTCAATGGGCTCCGTGGAGCAGGTGGGGCCATCCTGTGCTGGTGGCCCCGTCAAACCCATTGCCTGCGCATTACGTATTTGTAATGGGATAAACGCTCGCGGGCGCCTAGCCTATGCGCCTCGCCCGGAGGAAGCAGATGCGCATACTGGTAGTGGAAGACGAATTCAAGACGGCCGATTACCTGCGCAAGGGGTTGAGCGAGTCGGGCTATCTGGTGGAGGTCGCGGTCAACGGCCTGGACGGCCAGCACCTGATTCAGGAAAGCGAGTTCGACCTGATCATCCTTGACGTTATGTTGCCGGGCATCGACGGCTGGCAGCTGCTGCAGATCGTGCGGCGCAAGGCGCAGACGCCGGTGCTTTTTCTTACCGCGCGTGATGCGGTGGAGGACCGGGTCAAAGGCCTTGAGCTGGGCGCTGACGATTATCTGGTCAAGCCGTTTTCCTACGCCGAGCTGCTGGCGCGGGTTCGCACCTTGCTGCGCCGCGGGCCGCCGCGCGAAGTCGAGCAGTTCAAGGTCGCCGATCTGGAGCTGGACCTGCTGCGCCGTCGGGTGACGCGTCAGGGGGAGCGGCTGACGCTGACCAACAAGGAATTCGCCCTGCTGCATCTGCTGCTGAGCCGTGAAGGCGAAGTGCTGTCGCGGGCGCAGATCGCCTCGCAGGTCTGGCAGATGAATTTCGACAGCGACACCAATGTCGTCGACGTCGCGATACGCCGGCTGCGGGCGAAGGTGGACGACCCGTATCAGCCCAAGCTGATTCACACCGTGCGCGGCATGGGCTACCTGTTGGAAGTGCCGGAATGAAGCTGCTGCCACGCTCGCTGAGCCTGCGTCTGGCCCTGATGTTTGCGCTGGTCAGCACGGCGCTGCTGGGTGCGATTGGCTTCTATCTCTATCAATCACTGGAGCGCGAGATCGCCTGGCGCGACGACCAGGCGCTGCTCGGGCGGCTGGAGCGCATGGCGGCCTTGCTCGATGACAGTGACAGCATCGAGGTGCTGCGCGAGCGACCTCAGCTCTACGCCAACATGCTCGGCAATCGCGACAGTCTGCTTTGGGTGCTGGGGGAGAGTGGGGCGCCGCTGATCGAGATCAATCCCGTTCAGTTTGCGATCCCGCAATTGCCGCCGGCGGATAACCCGCGGCTGGAGGATCTGGGTGATCAGGCGCGGTTGGCCTGGATACAGATCGAACGACCACGTGGCGGCCTGACGCTGATCGCCGGCAAATTGTTGGGCGAGCGTGAGCAGATGCTTGCCGCGTACCGTCTGAAACTCTGGCTGGCCCTGGCCACCGGTGCGCTACTGGCGTTTCTGCTGGGCTGGCTGGTGAGCGAACGAGGACTGCGGCCGGTTCGTCAGCTGACCCGCCGTGCGCTGGCGATCGACGTCCAGCATCTGCATCTGCGCATCGAGGACAGTGCCGAGCTGAGCGAGTTGCGGGCCTTGAGCGAGGCACTGAACCAGATGCTCGCGCGACTGGAGGCCGGTTTTGCCCAGCTGTCGCGGTTTTCCGAAGACCTGGCGCACGAGATGCGCACTCCGCTCAGCAACCTGATGGGCCAGACCCAGCAAACCTTGCGGCGGGTGCGTTCGCTGGAGGATTACCAGAGCCTGCTGGCTTCCAATCAGGAGGAATACGAGCGTCTGGCCAGAATGATCAACAACATGTTGTTTTTAGCCCGCACCGAGCAGGTCGACGCTGCAATTCACCGGCAGGACATCGACCTGACCGAAACGGTGGAACAGCTCGGTGATTATTTCGAGGGCGTTGCCGAAGAGCACCAGATGCGGGTAGTGAACGAGGCGAGCGGCAGCCTGCACGCCGATCCGGATCTGCTGCGCAGGGCGCTGGCTAACCTCATCGCCAATGCGCTGCGCTATGGCGCGACGGGAACGGAGGTCCGCGTGGGCTGCGAGCATACCGCTGACAACGTGGTGATCACTGTCGAAAACAGCGGCGAGCCGATTGCAGCCGAACACCTGCCGCGGCTGTTCGACCGCTTCTATCGCTGCGATCCGTCACGTGCCCAACCGGGCGACTCTGGCGGGCTGGGGCTGGCAATCGTGCGCTCGATCATGCAGCTGCATGGCGGTGAAGTGCGGGTGACCAGTGACGCATCGGTTACCTGCTTCAGCCTGTCCTTTCCTCGCTGAACGTTGCGGTCCCACCGGGCAGACGAGCTGAACCTTTATCGAAACGGCACAGTCGACTTAACAGGTTGGCCGTGTTCTTTCCGGCCGTTCATCCAAGCCCGTAGGAGACTTTCTCAATGGATAACAAAGACACCATTTCCGTACTCAACGATCTCATCGAAACCAGCAAAGACGGTGAGAAGGGCTTCCGCGAATGCGCTGATGACCTGAAGAATCCGCAGCTGAAGACCACCATGAATCAACGTGCCCAGGATTGCGCCACGGCAGCCGCTGAGCTGCAGCAATTAGTACGCACCATGGGTGGCGATCCGGAAACCTCCACCAGCACTGCCGGTGATATGCACCGTCGCTGGGTCGACCTGAAGACCAAGGTCACCGGCAAGGATGACGAGTCCATCCTCAACGAGTGCGAGCGTGGCGAAGACGTTGCCCTCAAGAGCTACCGCAAAGCGCTCGAGAAGGACCTGCCAATGGATGTCCGTTCAGTAGTCGAGCGTCAGCTGCAGGGCGTGCAGCGCAACCATGATGAGGTCAAGGCACTGCGCGACGCCGAGCGCGCCCGTAGCTGATCGATCGATGTTGCGAAAACGCCGGCCTCAGGGCCGGCGTTTTTTTGTCAATGCTGGACCCGTGATGCGGGCTGCTGCGTCATCCACAGACGGGTTCCGCCGTTCTGGTGAACGGAGCGTATTGATAGAGCTGTTCGGCTGACATGGGGCGGCTGAAATGATAGCCCTGCGCGATGTCGCAGCCCGCCAGCTTCAGGTAGACGAGCTGATCCCGCGTTTCCACGCCCTCGGCCACCACCGTCAAACCCAGGCGCTTCGCCAGCGTGATGGTGGACGAGACGATGGGGTTGTCGTCATAGCTGTTCGACAGTGGGGCGATCAACGCCCGGTCTATCTTCAGCGTATTGAGCGGCATCGAGTGCAGGTGGGCGAAGCCCGCATAGCCTCTGCCGAAGTCATCGAGACTGATGTTCAGCCCTGCCACACGCAGCCGTTCGAGATGCTCGACGGCCATGCCTTCATCATCGAGTACGACCGTTTCGGTAATCTCCAGCTCGAACTGCCAGGCTTCGATGCCGCGCTGCGCCAGCTCGCTGAGCAAACGTTCGCTGAAATCGGCTTGACGCAGCTGTATGGCCGATACGTTGACGGCGAGTCGCGAGGATCGGCCTTGAGCGCTCCAACCTTTCAGTTCCTCCAGCGCGAGACGTATCACTTCCCAGCCGAGCGCGACGATGAACCCACTGCGCTCTGCCAGCGAAATGAAGCGATCCGGGTAGAGCAGGCCGAATTGCGGGTGCTCCCAGCGCACCAGTGCTTCATAACCAGAGACCTGCATCGAATCCAACCGGATTTGTGGCTGGTAGTGCAGGATGAATTGCCGCTCGCTCAACGCGGCAACCAGCGACTGCTCCAGCGAGAATTCATTGATATCCGTGAGGTTCAGGGAGGGGTCGAAGAACCGATACTGGCCGCGACCGGACTGCTTGGCCGAATACATTGCCGCGTCAGCGCAGCGAATCAAACCGTCGACCTCCTGACCATCACGGGGACAGATGCTGACACCGATGCTCGGGCTGGTGTTGACCTCATGTTCATCGAGGGCATAGACGGCGGTGAGCTTGTTCACCAGATCGCGGACCCAGGTGTCGATCTGCTCTTCACTTCGGTCGCCCGCAAGCAGCACGACGAATTCATCACCGCCGAAGCGCGCCGCTTGATCGCCGGGTTCCAGCGCGCGGCTGATCCGTCCCGCCACGGCCTGCAGTAGCAAATCCCCGACCTTGTGCCCCAGCGAATCGTTGATCGATTTGAAGCGATCCATGTCGATGAAGAGTATTGCCATCAAACGACGCAGGTTGCGCTGGCGAGCCAGGGTTTCGGCGCAGGTATCCAGGAACTGCCGGCGATTGTGCAGGCCGCTCAGGTGGTCGGTAGCGGCTGCATGGGTGCTGCGCCGATGTTCGTCCTCCAGACGACTGATCCGCTCTTGGTCGATCCGATGGGCCTGCTCCAGCGCGCAGAATGCCTCGTGGCGCCTCTGCAACAGCCGCATCGCCCAGATCATTCCGCCGAGGATGAGCAACGTCATGCCCAGATTCATCCACAACTGACGGCTGAAACTGCGCTGGTGGGCCGCGAGGATTTCGCCAACCTGCTGGCTGACGACCACGCTGAAGCCGCTGTCGCGAGCGCGGCTGTAAAGGCTCTGATATTCCTGATCGGTGCTGTATTGGGTGGTCATGCCGGCATCCGCAGCCGTTGGCAGACCGGGTCTGAGGCGTTTGCCTGCGGCAGTCATCCCACCGTTTGTGAAGTGGAGCCGTCCCTCGTCAGCCCTGTCCAGCAATCGCACCAGCCCGGTAGCGCCCAGGTCGGCGTGATTGAGCAGAACGGTGAGTGGGCTGACGTCCAGCTGAACCAACAGGATGCGCTTCAACTCAATCGAGTCGGGGCTGGTCAGCGGTATCAGAAAAGGTAACTGCCAGCTTGCAGGCTCTGCGGCCTGCAGCGACGCCATGGGTCGTGGCAGGAAGGGCTTGTTACCCTGTTGCGCAATATGGGCGTGGAATTCCGCGAGCCATTGTTCTGGCAGTGGCTGAGTGTCAGGCGTGGTGGCCTTGAGCAGTCGCCCGTCCAGATCGTAGAGGCTCAAGCGTTTGAGGGTAGGGTCCTCGGCAAGCATGCGAGCGAGGCTTTGATCGTCGGAGCTGAAGCCGTCGCTCAACATCAGGTGACCGATGACCCGCACCCGGTCGACGCGTTGTTGCAGGTTCTCCACGGCACTACGGGCCAGGCTGAGATGCTCGGCGGCCTTGGCTTGCAACGCCGCCCTTCGCGACGTCTGTCCGTGGTGCCAATACGATCCCCACAGGAATGCCAGCGTGGCGATACAGAGCGATAGCAACAGCGCCTGAGGAAACGTGGGGGAGGACAGGAACCGTCGAATCACGGCGGGGCACTCAATGCGTAGTGATGGCAAAGTATCATCACGTTATGTCATAGCGATGACAGCATTCGAGGCGCACATTGGCTGGCTGCGGGTGCTTCGCCGCGAATCGCCGGCACTCGAACGGTTCTGCACACAAAGGTCCCATCACTCAGGCAAAATCAAACGAACTGCTAAGCTGTTTCATCCGTTTTCCGGAACCCGCTGCTCATGAATTCCTTCATCTCCCCATCGAGTGACGAGACCAGCGCACAGCGCGCCGAGCTGGCGCGGCTGGTCGAAGGCGCCGTCAGCGGCGACGGCATGCACCCGACCGCCATCGAGCCGCTGCATCTGATCCGCTGCGCAACGCCTGGCGAGATGACTTATGGCCTGCACAAGCCGGCGTTGTGCGTCATCGTTCAGGGCGGCAAAGAAGTGCGCCTGGCTGATGAGCTGTATCGCTACGACCCGCTACATTATTTGGTGGTGTCGGTGACGCTGCCTGTTGCCGGCTGCGTGATCCGGGCGTCCAGCGATGAGCCTTACATCTGCATTCGGCTGGACATCGACCCATCACTGATTGCCGGGCTGGTTGCCGACGCCAACCCGGCGCCAGCGCCGGAAGATACCGCGGGGCGTGGCCTCTATCTGGACCGTATCGACGCGCCGCTGCTGGACGCCACCCTGCGGCTGGTGCGCCTGCTAAACAACCCAAAGGACATCCCGGTCCTCGCACCATTGGCAGTGCGGGAGATTTTCTACCGACTGCTCTGCGGGCCGCAGGGACACCACCTTCAGGCGGTGGCGCTGCAAGGCAGTCAGTCGCACCGGGTCAACGATGCGATCGAGTGGCTCAATCGCAACTACGTCGAGCCGCTGCGCATCGATGAGTTAGCGCGACGGGTCAATCTCAGCAGCTCCAGCCTGCATCATCGATTCAAGGCACTGACGGCCATGAGTCCGTTGCAGTATCAGAAGCAGCTTCGCCTGCAGGAAGCCCGCCGGTTGTTGGTGGCCGAAGGGTTGGAAGTGTCGGCGGCGGGTTACCGGGTGGGCTATGAAAGCCCCTCGCAATTCAGCCGGGAATACAGCCGCTTGTTCGGCGCCTCCCCGGTCAAGGACCTGGCCCGCCTGCGCAGCATGGCCTGATCTCGCTCAGGGGACCGATGCAGTGCCTGTATAGCGCCGGTGGGGTCGCCTGCCGTCAGCCGTGGTTCTGAGTCGCTGCGAGACGCAGCGCGTCGAGCACCAGGGTGAATGCGGGCGAGGGTTGCTTGCGGCTCGGGTAGTACAGGTAGTAGCCATCGAACGGCGCGCACCAGTCGTCCAGCACCCGCACCAAGCGGCCTTCCTCAATATGCGGGGCGAACTCGTCTTCCGGCAGGAAGGCGATGCCCAGCCCGTCCAGAGCCGCAAGCACGATATGCGGCGTGCTGTTCAGCACGACCTGGCCCTCAACGCGCACGTTAAGAGCCTGCTCGCCTTGTTCGAACTCCCAGGCGTATAGCCCACCATGGGTCGGAAAGCGCATGTTGATGCAGCGGTGTCCGGTCAGGTCCTGCGGTGTGGTCGGCTTGGTGTGCTGCGCAAAGTATGTCGGCGATGCCACCGCGGCCATCCGCAGCGCCGGGCCGATCGGCATGGCAATCATGTCTTTGTCGATGGTATCGCCCAGGCGCACACCGGCATCGAAGCGATCGGCCACGATGTCGCGAAAGCCGTAGTTGACGTCGAACTCGACGTTGATGTCGGGGAAGGCTTTGAGCAGTGGCGTGATTTTTGGCAGCAACAGGGTTCGCAGCACGTGGTCGCCACAGGTGATGCGCACCGTGCCCGCCGGTTTCTCGCGCAGGTCCGTCAGCACGTCCAGCTCGGCCTCAATTTCATCGAAGCGGTGTCCGATGGCGCGCAGCAGCCTTTCACCGGCCGGGGTGGGCGAGACGCTGCGTGTCGTCCGAGTGAGCAAGCGGATTTCGAGGCGCTTCTCCAACCCGCTGACCGCCTGGCTTAGCGCCGATTGCGAAACGCCCAGTTGCGCCGCTGCGCGGGTGAAGCTGCCTTCACGTGCGACGGTGACGAATGAGAGGAGATCGTTGAGGTTGCGTCTGACCATGGGCCTAGCTTGGCATAGATAACTGATTAGCGGCGCTTATAGCGGCTTTAAGCATTCATTAGCTAATCAGGAAAGCCATACCCCAGGAGAATGCTCGATACGAAAAGACGCGGCGCTGTCGCTCGCAACCGATTCTTGGGTGTGCAGCTCGCCGCGCCGGCCAAGCATTGCGGTCAGTGAGGCCGCTTCAGGGGTATCGCCACTCATGACCAGCTACACAACCGATGCCACATTAGACAACCACGAGACTGCCCATTGGGGCGGGGTGTTCGCCATGTCGATGTGCGTATTTGCGCTGATCGCCTCCGAGTTTATGCCTGTCAGTCTGCTCACGCCCATCGCCGCTGACCTCAACATCAGCGAGGGGAGCGTCGGTCAGGGCATTGCGATTTCCGGCGCCTTCGCCGTGGTGACCAGCCTGTTCATTTCCTCGCTCGCTGGGCACATGAACCGCAAGGCGCTGTTGCTGCTGCTGACGGGAGTCATGGGGTTGTCTGGCGCGGTCGTTGCGCTGGCGCCGAACTACGTCACCTACATGCTTGGCCGCGCGCTAATCGGCGTGGTGGTTGGTGGATTCTGGTCGATGTCCGCGGCGACGGCCATGCGCCTGGTTCCGGAAGATCAGGTCCCGCGGGCACTGGCAGTGTTCAACGGCGGCAATGCGCTGGCCACGGTCGTCGCGGCTCCTCTGGGCAGTTATCTGGGCTCAATCATCGGCTGGCGCGGCGCCTTCCTGTGCCTGGTCCCGGTGGCCCTCGCCGCGCTCATTTGGCAGTGGATCAGCCTGCCTTCGATGCCGACCGAGGCTCGCAAGGCCCAACCGTTTCATGTCTTCAGCCTGCTCAAACACCGGGTGGTGGCCTTGGGCATGCTGGCTGTCGGGGCGTTCTTCATGGGCCAGTTCACGCTGTTTACCTACTTGCGGCCATTTCTCGAGACGGTGACAGGGGTCGACGTGTCCACGCTCTCGCTGATGCTGCTCGTGATCGGGGTGATGGGCTTTATCGGCACGCTGCTGATCAGTTCGGTCCTCAAACGCGGCCTCTATCCGACGCTGATCGGCATCCCCGTGCTGATGGCCGTCATCGCACTGTCGCTGACCCAATTCGGTCACGCGATGGGCGTTGTCGTCGTGCTTCTTGGGGCCTGGGGACTCATTGCCACTGCCGCTCCGGTCGGCTGGTGGAGCTGGGTGCCGAGGACCTTTCCACAAAACGCCGAGGCCGGTGGCGGACTAATGGTGGCGGTGATTCAACTGTCGATCGCCGTGGGCTCGATGCTGGGCGGGTTGCTGTTCGACACCAGCGGCTACCGCAGCACCTTTCTCAGCGGCATGGCCCTGCTACTAATTGCGGCATTTCTGACTTTCCTGACATCGCGCTCACATACCGGACAAAGGGTGGTGACTACGCCGGGTGCTGAACAGCCACCAGGCCAGCTGGCCGCCCATTCCCGATCACTGCATGAAGAAGGATAGACCGATGAAAAAGCTGCTTCTGGCGGTAGGACTAATAACCAGCGCCTACGCATTCAACGCAATGGGACAAGACATGTCTGACGGTGCCAATAATTTCTACACGAGCGATAGTTTGAGCCTGGAAAAGGTCCGGTTCGATAACCAATACAACATGGAGGTCGTGGGCAACCTGTTCATGCCTAAAGATGCTGACCGGAACACGCGCTACCCCGCGATCATCGTGGGCCACCCCATGGGCGCAGTGAAGGAGCAGAGTTCGAATCTCTACGCACAGAAGCTCGCCGAGCAGGGCTTCGTCACGCTCGCCATCGACCAGTCGTTCTGGGGCGAGAGCGAAGGCCAGCCGCGCAATGTGGTGGCGCCGGACGTTTATGCAGAGGCGTTCAGCGCCGCGGTGGATTACCTCGGCACGCGGCCGTTCGTGGACCGGGAGCGGATCGGCGTATTGGGGATCTGCGGCAGCGGCAGCTTTGTCATCAGCGCGGCCAAGATCGACCCCCGCATGAAGGCCATCGCGACGGTTAGCATGTACGACATGGGCGCGGCCAACCGCGACGCCCTGAACAAGTCGCAGACGCTCGAGCAGCGTAAGCAGATCCTCGCCGAGGCCGCGGAGCAGCGCTACGCCGAATTCACCGGCGGCGAGACTCGCTACACCGGCGGCACGGTGCACCAGTTGGACGAGGACACTCACCCCATCCAACGCGAGTTCTTCGACTTCTACCGTACGGCCCGCGGCGAGTTCACGCCGGCCAGCTCAACGCCTGATCTGACCACGCACCCAACACTGACCAGCAACGTGAAGTTCATGAACTTCTATCCGTTCAATGACATCGAGACGATTTCCCCGCGCCCGATGCTGTTCATTTCCGGCGACGAGGCGCACTCGAAGGAGTTCAGCGAAGCGGCCTACCGTCAGGCGGGCGAGCCGAAGGAGCTGCTGTGGATCAAAGGTGCCGGGCACGTCGATCTCTATGACCGCGTCGACCTGATCCCCTTCGACAAGCTCGCTGCTTTCTTCAGGAACAACCTGAGCGAGTAATCCGGCAAGCCGTGGCCGGCCCCGCTATTCCATTCGGCCATGAAACGGCGCCCGACCCAACCATTTAACGCGGAGAGACCCATGCGCACGCTACTGTTGACCCTGTTTATCTCGACCCTGGTGCCGATGGCATTCGCCGATGAAGGCAACGCCGAAGACCAACGCATTGCCGCCGCCGGCAGCCAGGCATCCATTGCCGGCCCCGATGCATGGTTTACCGGGCGCACCCGCATTGACCCGCTCTACAGCGCGACCAAACACATGAATGCCTCTGGCGCCTACGTCACTTTCGAGCCTGGCGCCCGCTCGGCCTGGCACACCCATCCCAAGGGCCAATACCTGATCGTCACCGCTGGCGTGGGTCGCGTCCAGCAGTGGGGCGAACCTATTCAGGTGATCAAGCCGGGCGACGTGGTCTGGTGCCCGCCGGGCGTTAAGCACTGGCATGGCGCTGCGCCCGAGACCGCTATGACACACATCGCCGTGACCGGGACTGACGAGCAAGGCCAGAACGTCGAATGGCTCGAAAAGGTCAGCGACACGCAATACCAGCGGAACTCCTCCAGGCGATAGAGGCGCTGCGTGATGCGGTAAACCCCCAAGCTGACGAGTGTGCCGGCTCAGCAACGGAACCTGCGGTTCGCTAGCGCGGCTCGTTCTACTACCGAAGCCGCGATGCGGGATTCATCAATGTCGCGCTGATCGTCGCGCCTCGGTGGGTGGGGATGGCTGCTCTTTGGCGTCGCCTAAAGTCAGCGCGCCGAATCATGCCCTTGGCTGGGCTTGAGTTCGAAGGCAATGGACCAGTTGTAGAGCGGGTAGGGCTTGCCGACCAGCGCCTCGATGTTTGCCTCTTCCGGCATGCCTTCGTCGGGCAGGTATTCGTAGTGGGCGTCCGCGACGGTCGGGTCACTGTCATGCAGCTCACCGGCGCCGCCTGTTGCATGGCTGGCGTAGCGGATGGTCGGGATGCCCGCCAGATCGCGGCCGACGACCAGCCGCAACACGGTATCAGCAGCGGCTTCGATGTTTTCCACCGGCACCTTGCCCTTGTCATCGGTGATGACGAAACCATAGTTCTCGATCATCTGCGCCTTGTGCCCGAGATAGGGCTCGCTGAACGCCAGCGGGGGATGTGGCACGTGGAAGTCCATCAGGATTTCACGTCCTTCGACCGTCGCGTGCAGCGGTGATAGCGGTTGCCAACCACGTTGCTCGACCACCACTTGATGAAACACCTTGCCGAGCATCTGGCCGAACCAGCGATAGCCATTGGCGGATAGATGCGTGCCTTTGTCGACGTAAGGATAGACCGGGCCGGCGAGGTACCAGTTGGGTTCTTCCTGCGCCAGTTCCCACTGCGCAAGGCCGATGTCCAGGCTGCCATCGACGACCGACGTCTTGGCGTCGGTCTGGTAGCTGATGAATGCAGGCATCCGCTTCTGGCCGATGGCCTTGGCGGTGTCCTCGTTCAGGTCGTTGCGTAACTGACGCAGCATCTTCTTGTAGGTGGCCTTGTCGTTGATGCCGCCCTGGACTTCGGCATAGTCGTATTCGCCCTGCAACCAGAACAGCGCGCTGAGGGTGTAGCTGGCGTCATCGGCTTGCGCGACCTGCCGGGCCTGATCCACAGCCTGGAGCACGCGCTTGTATTCGTGGGTGCCGCCGACTTTGGATAGTTGTGCGATGGAACGGCCGGAGGTGGCGGCGTTGCTGGCGACGAGCAAATGCTCTGGGTCGGCCTCGATGCCTTTGCTGTCGAGATAGAGCCGTCGGGCCATGTTCAATGCGCCCACCTCGACCGACTCGCCTTCTTCCTGCGCCTGTGCTTCCAACTGCGCGACGGCCTCGGCATCGAGCAGAACCTTGGGGTCGCGCTTGAGCTGCACCACCGCCTGCAGCGGCTTGAACGCGGCACCACCGACCGGCACGAAACGATCACCACTGAAGGTCGCCGAGCGCGTCGCGTCGCCCAACATCAGGTTGTCGTAGCCCGGTTTTTTCGACAGTGCAGGCCAGCCCTCGGCAGCGGAGGCCAGCGACTGGCCGAAGGTGATGATGTGGTTGTACTTCGCGTCGAGCGCCGGCGGCTGATGCTTGGGCTGCTCGATCATCTGTTGGCTCCAGCGCTTGTTCTGCGCGTCGCGCGCCGCGATAGCCTGTTCATCGGCATGGGCGAGCAGTGCGGCGCCTGATAACAGCAGGCCGCTGAAGGCATAAGCAATCGGGGTGCGAGGGGCCAGGAAGGTTCGGCGGGACTGGTTGTCAGCAGTGAGCATCGATCGGTTCCTTGTGATTGAGGCGCAGACGAGCGCGATGCAAGGGGAGGCGGCCGGATGCGGCGTACCGCAAGCGTAGGGCAGGCGTTTCGACGGCCTGGGATGCGCTTAGTTCTGGTGGAGTGCGCGACGGGCCCTAGCCATCAAGGCGATGCACATCGCGAGCGGCAAGGCTGTGGGGGGCCAAGATGGTTTCGACCACGCCCTTGAGGGCCGCTGCCAACTCTTCCAGCCGGTAGGGTTTGGCCAGCACCTGTACGCCTTCGGCTTCGGCCGTTTGCTTGATTGCCTCGGCGTAGCCACTGGTGAGCAGAACCGGCACACCAAACTGGCGTGCCCGGATTTCCCGTGCCAGCTCCAGGCCGTTCATGCCGCCGGGCATCATCACGTCGGAGAACACGACATCGACTTCCCGCTCATTGGCGAGCGCACCCAGCGCTGCCGCGGCGCTGGCGGCATAGGTCACCTCATAGCCGAGGTGTTCGAGCATCTCGCCCACCAGTGCGGCCACTTCGTCATCGTCATCAACCAGCAATACGTTGCCAACCGAGCGCCGGGCCGGCTCGTTCACCAGCGGTTGGTCTTTCGCCGGGCTCGGCAAGTTGACCGAGCGCGGCAGCAACATCACCACGCTGGTGCCCTGGCCGCATTCGGTATCGATCCACACCGTGCCGCCGGATTGCCGCGCGAAGCCGTACACCTGAGCGAGGCCGAGCCCCGATCCCTTGCCGATCTCCTTGGTCGTGAAGAAGGGATCGAAAACCCGATTGCGAACGTCAGCTGGGATGCCGACGCCGGAATCGATGACCGCCAGGCGAACAAAATCGCCCCGGCGACCCAGCACTTTTTCGTTGGGTGCGTTGCAGGCCTGCAGAAGAATCGAACCACCTTCAGGCATGGCATCGCGCGCATTGACGGCGAGGTTGAGGATGACCAGCTCGAGTTCGCCTGGATCCACCTCGACGGGCCACAGGTCTGCTGCAAATTCTTCTTTCACGTGCACATCGCCGCGCAAGCTGCGGTCGAGCAGTTCGCGCATCTGGCTGATCCGCTGAGCCAGGTCGACGGCTTCCGGCGCCAATGACTGCCTCCGGGAAAACGCGAGCAGCTGTCGGGTCAGTGCCGAGCCGCGCTGGGCGGCTTGTCGCATGCCGTCCATGAGGCGCTTGCGGCGCTCTGGATCGGCGCGGCGATCAAGCATGTCGAGCCCGCCAGAGATCACCATTAGCAGGTTGTTGAAGTCGTGGGCGATGCCACCGGTGAGCTGGCCGATGGCTTCGATCTTCTGCGTTTGCCGCAGGGTTTCTTCGATGTGCGCACGCTCGGCCATCTGCGTGCGCAATTCGAGGTTGGTGCGTTCCAGTTCGCTGGTGCGCTCTACCACCAGTGCTTCGAGCTCTTGTGAGGCCCGTTCGCGCGCATCGATCAGTGCGCGCACTTCGTACTGGCGCAGACGACCCCGTACGGCGGCCTGAATGGCGCTGGTCAGGGTGATGCTCTGCACGGGCCGCTCCAGCAACGAGACGTTGCGCAGCGCCGCCACCATGCGCTGACGCCAGGCGGCAACGGCGGGCTGTTGGTGCTTGCTGGTGAGGACCACAAACGGAAAGTCCGACCAGGGCGGTTGCTGATCGACCCAGTCGGACAAGGCCTGTAGATCATGGCCAAAAAGGCCTTCTTCGGCGATGAACACCGCCGAGGCATCGGTTTCGGCGCGTCGCAGCACTTCATCGACGCCGTGACAGACCACCGCATCCATGCCGCTGCGGCGCAGCAGTTCGGCTGTGGCCGGGCCATCCCGGCCGATGGGGGCGTAGACGACGATCAGCGGATGCTCTGGTTTAGTGGGCGTCGTCATGCTCGTCTGTCAGTAGCTGAGTCGCATCACCGGTGTATTCCGGTGTGCCCGATAGAATCCCGCTGAAGTGACTCAGCGGTGGCCCGACCTCGACGCCGGTAGTGCTGAGCCGGTATTCGCGAACGGTGTTCTCGTGCCGCCCGCTGCGCTTCTTGACCACGGACAAGGCCCTGCGGACGATACCGGCGTGCTCGAAGTAGCGCAGCATGATAACCGCATCGCTGAGGTAGCTGATATCGATTGGCGTATCCATTGGTCCCACCAGCCCATGCTGGGCCAGCACCATGATGCTGATGACGCCTTTTTGTCCCAGGTAGCTCAGCAGCTCGTGCATCTGCAGGATCAGGAAGCGGCCATCCGGCATCGCATGCAGATAGCCGTTGAGGCTGTCCAGGATTACCAACTTCGAGCCTTGCTCTTCAACGCTGCGACGCACGGCTGCGGTGAATTCACCGGGCGACAACTCAGCCGGGTCAACCTGTTGCAGATGCAGCAGGCCCTGTTCGATCCAGGGCTCCATGGCAAGCCCTAGCGACCGTCCACGCGCCAGCAGCGTGCCGATGTTTTCGTCGAAGACGAAGAAGGAGACCTGCTCGCCGCGCTTGCATGCGGCGACCGCAAAACTCAATGCCAAGGACGACTTGCCAACGCCTGCTGCCCCGACGAACAGCGCGTTGGTGCCACGCTCCAGACCGCCGCCGAGCATGGTGTCCAGTGCGGCATTGCCGGATGAGGCCGCCTCGCCAATGTAGCGGGAGTGATGCTCGGCCGCGATCAGACGAGGGAAGATCTGCAACCCGCCTTTGCGGATGACGAAGTCGTGATAGCCGCCGCGAAACTGGATGCCGCGCATCTTCACCACGCGCAAACGCCGGCGCTCGGCGCCGTAGTCGATGGCCAGCTGCTCCAGCATGACCACGCCGTGGGAGATCGAGTGAAGCTGCAGGTCGCCCAGTTCCGAGGTCTGGTCGTCCAGCAGGATCACGGTGCAGCGGCGGGTGGTGAAGAAGTGCTTGAGTGCCAAAACCTGACGCCGATAGCGCAGCGGGCTTTGCGCCAGCAATCGCATTTCCGAGAGGCTGTCGAAGATCACCCGGGTCGGGTTGGTTTGTGTCACGCGGTCGAAGACTTGCTGAGTGGTTTCGCTCAGCTCCATCTCTGCCGGATGCAGGACGGTCAGTTCGAGCTCAGGGTCGAGGCTGGCCTCAGGGGTTACCAGCTCGAACACGTCGATGCCTTCGAGCGACCAGCCGTGCCGCTTGGCGACCAGTTCCAGTTCTTGCTTGGTTTCCGACAGGGTCACATAAAGGACCTGTTCGCCCTGACGAACTCCCTCCAGCAGGAATTGCATGGCGATGGTGGTTTTACCGGCGCCCGGGCTGCCTTCGTAGAGGTACATCCGGTTCGGGTCCAGGCCGCCGCCGAGGATGTCGTCCAGGCCTTCGCTGCCTGTGGAAATACGAGGGAAGTCTTCGTCCGGGTTGAAGGAAGGATCAATGTGATCGGTCATTCCGTACTCCTTACGCAGGCTTTTGTATGAATGAAGCCGCGTTTGTTGTTCCTGCCGGCCGAGTCCATGAATTCAGGGCAAGGGCCATGCGGAACACGCCCGTAAAGTGCCTAATCGGCGGGTCGGGCTAAAACCCTCTCGAGCAATCGCCAGGGGCATACCGAGCGAGCGTGTTGCAGGCGTGCGGCGGACGATAGCCGAGGGGCGCAGTCAGATAATCCGACCCGTTTTCCCCTGGCCCGTTCCGTGTCAGCCTGTTTACCAGGCGCGCTCAGCCGGTTCTATTGCGGGCTTGATAGCCCGCCAGACCGGGCTTGCAGACGTTTCGCTTGCTGTGTCGAACAGGCTACTGACGAGATGACGACGCAACAGGTTGCAACCATTGACCCTTGGTTCATCTGGTCAGCTGCCCCATGATCAGGCTTTGCCTGCCGCGGGTAACCTGCATGTCTCGTTTCTCTCGCCCATCGGCGTCTGCACTGGGGCGCTTTCTGAATCTCGGCGGCACCGGCGCACGAATCGCCGGGAACCTGCTGGTGCAGCGCATCACCCCCGGCAAGGCACGTATCGACTGGGCGCCGATCGGGGCCTTGCTGGGGGATACGCTGGGGCAGATGAAAGGCCCGGTGCTCAAGCTCGGCCAGCAAGCCTCGCAATGGCAGGACGTCCTGCCCCCACCGGTCAGCGCGGCGTTGTCTCGTCTGCAGAATCAGGTGCCATCGCTGCCGTTCGCCTCGCTCGAATCACATCTCCAGCGTCGCTATGACGGGCGCTTGTACGAACTGTTCGACACCATCGAAGCGCAACCCGCCGCGGCGGCGTCCCTGGGGCAGGTGCACCGGGCGCGTGACCAGCAGGGGCGGGCGTTGATCATGAAAATCCAGTACCCGGGCATCCGCGCCATCTGCGACGCCGACCTGCGTCAGCTGCGCCGGCTGATGCCGCTGGGGCGATTGTTCGGCACGCCCTCGGCGCGCCTCGAGTCCGTCTACCGTGAGTTGCAACGCGGCATCGACCAGGAACTCGACTACGACGCCGAGCGCCAAAACCTGGAGTGCTTCCGGCAGCACTTTGCGGATTGGCCAGGTGTGCATATTCCCTTTGCCGCAACGGAGCTGTGCCGCCCAGGTGTGCTGGTGCTGGAGGAGCGGCCGGGGCGCTCAATGAACGAGGTTGAACAGGCGTCCGCCGAAATTCGCCAGCGCCTGGCCGAAGCGCTGTGCGATTGGCTTGCCGAGCAGGCGTTCGGCCTCGGGCAGCTGCACGCCGATCCGCACCCGGGCAACCTGGCCTGGACCGAGACGGGGGAGCTGGTGGTCTACGATTTCGGCAGTGTCGTGCCACTGCCGGAGCGTTTGCTACGCGCTTATGTGCAGATCTTCGATGCCCTGCGCGGCCCCTCCAGCGAGGCGCTGGAGCCGGGCTTCCAGGCACTCGGCGGTCGCCAGCCCGGCAGCGCGCCGCCGCATAGTCTGTATCGCCGCATCCATCTGCTGCTGCACCCGTTGCTGCAACCGGGTGCGCAATGGGATTTTCGCGGCGCATCGCTGCATCAGCAACTGATCGAGCTTTCGCCGCTGTTGATGTCGGCGCTCGGCAGTCTGCAGCCGGCGTCCGGTACGCTGCTGGTCAACCGCACGCTAGAGGGGCATTACTGGAACCTCTACCGACTCGGCGCTCGCCTGCCGGTGGCTGACCTGCTCGCAAACCATATCGAGCAATGGCGCGCCGGCCTGCAAACCAACAAACCGGGCTGAGCGCTCGATCTGAACTGAGCCCGACCCACCCAACCAGGCCGGATCTCGGCCAGAGGCAACCATGATGCAGATGGAATCGTTTCCCGAGGGCTATCGCGCGCTGGTCATTGGTGCCTCCGGTGGCATCGGGGCTGCGCTGGTAGACGCGTTGCGCACGGACCCACGCTGCGCATCAGTAACGGAACTGGGGCGCTCGACTTCGCCGCCGCTGGACTTGTCTGATCCGGTCAGCATCGAGCAGGCCGCGGCGGAGCTAGCCGGACATGGGCCTTTCCACCTGATCATCAACGCCGCCGGCGTGCTGCACAGCGATGCTTTCATACCGGAAAAACGCCTCGCTGACCTCGACCATCAACAGCTACTCGAAACCTTTCAGGTCAACACCTTCGGCCCGGCGCTGCTGCTGCGGTATTTCTCCGGATTGCTCGACCGTCAGCGGGGCGTGCTGGCGATGCTCTCCGCCAAGGTCGGCAGCATCGGCGACAACCGCCTCGGTGGCTGGTACAGCTATCGCGCCTCCAAGGCCGCGCTGAATATGCTGATCAAGACCGCCTCCATCGAAATCAAGCGCAGCCAGCCGAATGCCGTACTGCTGGCGTTGCATCCAGGCACGGTCAGCTCGAATCTATCCCAGCCCTTCCGCGGCGCCGAGATTGGCCGGCCTGCCGCCGATGCAGCGCATGATCTGCTGCGCGTTATCGACGGGTTGGGACCTGAGGCGAGCGGAGGGTTTTACGCCTATAACGGTGAAGCGTTGCCCTGGTAGAAGCAGGCGATGAAGTAGGGAGGGCAGGGACTGCTGATTTTCAGCTACATAGGGTGTGTCGTTTCTAATTGCTGGTGGCGCGGCAGCTTGAGGTAACGCGGTTCGACTGATCCTGAACTAAATAGCCTTCAGGAAACGGTTCCACAACCGAGCGCAACGGGACTTACGTCGAGCCTTCCGCGAGGGGAAAGTATGCTCGAATAGTCTTCCCTGCCACTGGCCCCTAGCATCTGTCAGGCGCGCTCCCTCTGTTCATGATTTCACAATGGGAGTGATGGTCCGTTATGCGTATATTCCATTAAAGAACCGCAGCGCTACGTATGACCCGTGCACACGCGAACATAAAACAGGCTTTGGCAGATGGATCTATATAAGCAGGTGTTGTTCGCGTTTATTGTGCTGCTGGCAGCGGCGCAGGCACGGGCAGCACCAGAGGTAGTAATTGGCGAGCACCCAATCAAACAGACCGATTTTCGGATGGGCTATTTTGTCGATGCCTCGCACAACCTGACGTTTGACCAGGCCAGAGCCCAGCCATTTAACGAAACTGGCAACCGGACCTCTCTTGGCGCTGATGCAAGGGTAGCCTGGTACCGGCTTATTCTGCGCAACGCATCGGATACGGATCAGAAGCTGTTTATTCACCTTCCGCATGCATACCATCTACGCTCAGTTGAAATTTATGAAGAACGGGACGGCAAGCTGCGGCAACGCGAACAGCTTAATATGAACCAAGCTGCTGATTCCGACTTGATGTTTCGCGGAACTTTAGTTTTCCCGCTGGCGCTTCCCGCGCAGCAGTCCACCACGCTTTACTTGCGCAGCGTATCTTATTCTCACCAATGGTTCGCGATCGATATTTATAACGAAAGAGCGTCGCGTCTGGCATTGGTAAGTGTTAATACCGACATCGCTCTTATGGTCGGCATGCTGCTCGCTCTAGTGTTCTACAATGCGCTGCTGTATTTCGCCACCAGTAACAGAGAGAACATCTACTATTCGCTTTATCTTATCTCTGGGCTGGTCTGGATCGCGCTCTCCTACGGCCTGATTGCCAGCGTGTTTGATGGGTATGGCGACGCAGTTTTCCAGCTGAACATGTCGCTGATTACGATGCCCATCTTCTTGCTGCTGTTCATGATGTCAATCTTCGAGACGAAGTTGTTCTACCCCACCGAGCACCGCTTTCTGCAAGCGCTGATTGCGCTCCTGGCGGTCACCTTCATATGGTCCCTTTTTGATATTTCTGCTGCGCTCAAACCGGCAAGCAGTCTGGCAGCGCTGATGATGCTGGTCACCTTTTCGGTCAGCATCTCGCTGTATCGCAAAGGTCATCCGCTCGTAAAGTATTTCCTGGTTGGCCACAGCTTCTTCGTGCTATTCAATATTCTTGCCGTGCTTACTTATAAAGGCATCCTTTCACCGACCTATGTAAGCAGTCATGGGGTTGGCATCGGTATCGTGCTCGAAGCGCTGACGCTGGCATTCATCATCTCGCACCGGATCAAGCTGCTAGAGGATATGCGTGCCTCTCAAGAGGATTTGAAAAAGCAGGCGGACACTGACCCTCTGACCAAGCTGTATAACCGACGGTACTTCTTTCCAGAATCAGATTACTTACTCAATCTGGCCAGAAGCTCCCGCACTTCGATATCGATCGTGACGCTCGATATTGATCATTTCAAACGCATTAACGACTCCCACGGCCACGCCAGTGGCGACCAGGTCATCAGGCACTTGGCGAAAACGCTGAAAGAAGAAAGTCGCACTATTGACCTGGTTGCTCGTTTGGGCGGCGAGGAGTTTGTCGTTCTGCTGCCAGCGGCTAACCTCATGGAGGCTGGCCAATTTGCCGAGCGAATCCGTTGCGCCGTGCAGGCGCTGGAAGTTACGTCCAACATAGGCGAGAACATTCAGGTCACCGTAAGTATCGGTGTCGCAGAGATCGATACCACCCAAGAGAGCATCGAGTCCGCACTAGCGCGCGCCGACGGGGCGTTGTACGAGGCTAAGGAAAGCGGTCGCAACCGCGTGTGCCAAGCAGAGCCCGCTATGGTTTTCAGCATCGAAGCGTTGGCTGATCGCGTAAGCGATTGAACCGATTGGTGTGCCCGTTGTGACCCAACCGCCTGACCATCGGCGGGACGGATTGGGCAGCTCTCTATATAGCCATATGGATGGGTCTTGCCTGCCGCGCATCGCTGCTGATGCGCTGCGGCATCGCATAGGATCCCGTGACGACCTGATGCGGTTGTTTCTTTGCGACCAACTCTCCCCCACGCCAAGGGCATTGCCCAGGTGCTCGATTCCACACGGCGTTGCGTTGCGAGCTGGCCGAGCACTGTCCCCATCCTCAGTGATCCGACAGCTGCCGAAGCGACCGCAAATGCGTGTCAGACGGCAGCGCTGCAGGTTGATCGCCACGGACGCGTCAAAGCCAGCTGTTCGCCGTCCGGTTCCTCGCCGCTTGGCTCGAACCTCTGCGTTCGATCGGGTTCAGTTTAAGAACCATGCAAGCTTCAGCGGCGTTTAATGCTGGCTGAGCTTGAACGCACCCGTATGCGATGCCCTATGTCTGACGAGGAGACAACGTTTTGCAAAAGCTTTTGGGACCCAAGGAGCCCCATGCAGACGAGCGACCGTCCAGTTGCAACAGACAAAGCACAGTAAGAGGGTTCGATATCGAGTTCTATGACGGATCGAATGCTGAGCTCATCGCCCACATCATCGAGGCGAGCAACCGCGAGTTCAGCTATATCGTCACCCCTAACGTCAACCATGTGGTCCGGCTCGAAGACGATCCCGAACTGCGCCGCGCCTATGCAAACGCCAGTCACAGGATTTGCGATAGCCAGGTGTTGAAAGGCTTGATGACACTGCTGCGCATCCCTGTCCCGGACGTTATCCCTGGCAGCGACCTGACCGCGGAACTGATGTATGTCGCCGAGGCGAAAAGGTGGCGGGTAACGGTGGTTGGCAGCGACGCATCGGACATACGAACGATGCGTCGGCTATACCCGAATGTGACCTTTTTCCATCACAACCCGCCCATGGGGTTCGACGACAACCCGCAGGACGTTCAGACGTGCATGGACTTCGTCATCGGTCATCCTGCCGAGCTCGTGGTGCTTGCCGTAGGTTGCCCACGTCAGGAAGTTCTGGGGCGACTGATTCGAGCAGATGGTCGAGCACGAGGGGTTGGACTTTGCGTCGGGGCGTCAATCGACTTCCTCTCCGGCAAGGTTAAGCGAGCGCCGAGATGGATGCAGCGCATGTCGCTCGAATGGTTGCACCGTATGTGCACCGAACCGCGACGCCTGGCAAAGCGCTACGCCAAAGATGCGGTTCGCATCATGCCTATCGTGTACCGGCAATTTCGGTGATGGCCGGAGCGTGACGGCCGTCGTTCCCTTTTACGACTGCCGTCCGACCCGACGCTGTCGTTGATCTGGTTGTAATCGAAAGAATTTCGCCAGCCCAACCCATGGCGGCGCAGCCGCCGCCCACCCTCGATCGGGATAGGTCTACTGAGTGACGCACGTCCCGACGAGCGGCAAGATATTGACGTTACTAAATTGACTTGCGTCAGGGATGGCTGAGGCTCAAACCGAAAAAATACCCCCCGTCAAAAACGGATTCCACGCAGCCTGTTCGGCATGCGTCGGCCTCTGTATTGGGCATCCACGAAAAGCTTCTGAGCATCTACTAAAAGCTTCGACCGCCCAAACAGACATAAAAACCGCTCTCACGCATCGGATGCACTGCATCCCGGTGCAGCGGAGCGAGAAATGCCCATGCCTGCGCCGCTCCGTGAAAACGGAGCATGAGGTTCCTATGCTGAAAAATATTCCCCTGAGCGCGAAGCTCGTTCTCATTCTTGCGTGCCCGGTACTCGGTTTCCTTTGGCTCGCCAGCCTGTACATCGCTAACAGCTACAGCACGCTGAAACAGATGGAGGACACTGTAGAGGCCAGCGTGGCCGCGCAGACCGTCAGCCGTCTGATCACCGCATTGCAGCGTGAGCGTGGCGCCAGTGGCGTCTACCTGGGGAGCCAGGGACGCACCATGGCGAATCGCCTGCCAGGCATGCGTCAAGCTACCAATGAAGCGTTGAGCGCCGTGAGGGAACTTGCCGCACGTGATAGCTCGCACATAGGCAGTGTTCTAAAGGGCCTTGATGAACTTCCGGCAACACGTTCACAGGTCGACACGTTTGCGATCACCAATGTGGAGTCGGGTGCGCGCTTCACCGGACACATCAGATCCCTGATCGGTTTCACACATGCGGTGGAACGCGGGGTGCAGGACGCCACGCTCGCACGAGCGCTAGGCGGCCTCAATCAGTTCATCGAAATGAAGGAGCGTGCAGGCCGCGAGCGCGCAATGCTGGGTGTTGTCTTCGCTCAGGATCGCTTCGACGCGCCTTTGCTTGCCTCTTTCAGCCGAAACCTCGGTGAATTCTCTGCCTATATGGAAGGCTTTCGTCGTGCGGCGGCGGAGGGTTTTACCCGTGCGCTGGACGAAAAACTGCAGCAGCCGAGCGCGCTCGAAGTGGCGCGGCTGCAACGCTTGGCTTTTGAGGTGCCGATTGGCCAAAGCCTGGGCGTTGACAGTGAAAAGTGGTTCGAGACAGCCACCAACCGAATCGATCTTATGGGTGAGCTGGAGCAGACACTGGCTCAGGACGTCGGGACCTTGGCCGCTCAAGCGCGCGACGAGGCACAGAGCGCCTTGTGGATGACCGTCTCCGCAGTGGTCATCGCGCTGTTGGTGGTGGTTGGCCTGTCCTTGCTGATCATTCGCAACATCAAACTGGCCGTTCGGGAGGTCAATCAGGCGCTGCTGGCACTGTCGGCGCGGGATCTGACGGCCAAGTCGCGCTACGAGGGCAAGGACGAGTTCGGCGAAATCTCACGCAACCTCAACCTCATGGCGATGGAGCTGCAGCAGGTCGTTCAAGAGATCAGTACCGCAACGGCGCAGGTGGCGACCGCCGCCGAGGAGTCATCCGCAGTCACCGTACAAACGAGCGAGAGCATCGATCGGCAGCGTCAGGGAACCGAGCTGGTGGTGACCGCCATCAACGAAATGAGCGCGACCGTGCGCGATGTGGCCAGAAGCACAAACGATGCCGCCGAACTGTCGCAGCAGCTCAACGCCAATACCGCTCAAGGGCGAGCCGAGGTCGAAAGCACCATCGGCCTCATTCGTGAGCTTTCTGACCAAGCTGAGCAAACGGCTAGCATCATCGCGGACCTGAAGCGCGAGAGCGATTCCATCTCGTCTGTGCTGGATGTGATCCGTGGGATTGCTGACCAGACGAACCTGCTGGCGCTCAACGCGGCCATCGAAGCTGCCCGAGCAGGGGAGCATGGGCGTGGGTTTGCGGTCGTCGCGTCTGAGGTACGGACGCTTGCCCAGAAGACCCAGGAGTCCACCGGAAATATCCAAAGCATGATCGCCAACCTCCAGGGCGGGGCTGACCGGGCGGCTCGCTCGATGCAGGAAACATTGGTCAAAGCGCAGAGCGGCTCCAGCAACATTGGCCGGGCGGGTGAGTTGCTCGCAGAGATAGCTGAAGGTGTTTCGGCGATCAGTGATCGCAACCTGCAAATCGCAACGGCGGCAGAGCAGCAGAGTGCAGTGGCCGAAGACATCAACCGCAACATCGTCGAAATCAACGATGTTGCGATTCAGGTGAGCGCTGGCGCAGAACAGACGGCCACGACCAGCCTGGAGCTCGCCCGCCTGGCTGAACAACAGCAACAGCTGGTGGGACGGTTCAAGGTTGCTTGAGCCGCGAGCTGTCGGGTTGGTTTTGTACTGTCCCAAACTAGCCGCGCGCGATTGGCAGAATCGTACCTAGAACAGTGCTGCTACTGCTTCACAGCTGACCTCAGTCGCCCATCACAGCAGTTCGATGCCGAAGCGGCGCATTGCTAGAGCAAACAGGGCGAAACATAGGCACGTGGCCAATGCGTAACCCGCCAGTGCCAGCCAGAAGCCGAAGCGAGACATTAGGAGCGGGAACATCAACAGCGCCGGTAGCGTGGGGATCACATACCAGAAGGTGTACCAGGCATGATTGGCGATCTTTTGTTCCGGCTGATGCTCGATGTGCAGCCAGATCAAGGTCAGCACCGTGACTATGGGCAGGGCGGCGATTACCCCGCCAATACGGTCGCCATGCTTGGCTGCTTCGGATACCAGAACCACCATCAGTGCAGTGATCAGGTACTTGGTCACTATCCAGGTCATGGCGTGCTCCGCTGGGCGGCGAAAGAAGCTCAGAGGTACTTGGTGATCTGCTTGAAGTCGCTCAGCGCGGTGGTGTCACCCTGCTCGGTGGCCGCGAGCGCATGCTCCAGACAGTGATCGATGTGGTCTTGGATCAAGGTGCGCTTGGCCTGGCAAACCGCTTTTTCTACCGCGTGTAGCTGCTGGGCAAGGTCCACACAGGGGCGACCGGCCTCGATCATGCCCACGATGCTGCGCAGATGACCTTCGGCACGCTTCAACCTTTTGATGATATCGCTATGACTTTGGTGCTGATGGGCGTGTTCTTGATCGCTCATGCCTTGAGTCCCATGCCTCGATGACTTACGCTCTGATCCTATCCCCCTGGGGGGGATATGGCAAACCTGTCGTTGTCGTCGGGCGGCCAGCCGAATCTGTAATCGAAGACACATCATGCTCAGTAAACAGGTCAGCGCTCAGTTAACGTTTGTCCTTGCTCTCGTCATGCTAATGGCATGGGCCGGACATAGCGCCGCGCTTGGCCCTGGGGTGAGCCAAGGTGCGTGGAACGGCGAGGACCGTGCTCATGCGCATTCCCACAGCACGGGTATTTCGGTCTGTGCCGAATGCGTGGATCACTACCACTCCACGCTTACCGCCGATCACGTGCACGAAACGCCATACCTGACCACGCTCCTCACCGTCAGTACGCTGCCAGAGCGTCCGC